>JBFWZE010000034.1:0-11548 GCA_050185685.1 Dehalococcoidia bacterium | reverse complement strand
GAGCGCATCTGGCGCAGGAGGCTCGCAGTGGTGTTCTCCGATGTGTAGATCGAGATCTTGAGACCGGCGTGCAGCGAGCCCCAGATGAACTGCTGGACGAGCACGCTCTTGCCAGCGTCCGACTGACCCTCCATGAAGGTGAGCGAGCCGCGCGGCAACCCACCGCCGATCTTCTTGTCGATCTCGAGGTTGCCGGTGGTAACGAGGGCCCTGGTATCGATTGTCACGGGGACTCCTAGCTCGCGAAGGGGTACGAGAGGCTGGTGCCACTCTCAGTCGCGATGACGATGAGGTTGGTCTTGCCTGGTTCGACGGTAGTCCCCAGCTCGACCTGAATCTGTGCGGTTTCACCCGGATTAAGAATGCCGGGCTCATGTACGTCGTCGGTTATCGAAACGATGGTCCAGCTGCCGGGCACGGGAGCGCCGGCCTCGTAGGGCAGCCAGGCGTTCTGGGTGGTTGCGGGTCCGTTGAAGTAGGTGACGATCACGTCGACACGGCTGAAGTTTGCGAGACGGGTCTGGCCGTCGTTGCGGACGGCAAGCATGAGCGTGTCGCCTTCGCCGTCGAGGCTCGCGGAGGTGACGCTGAGACGGGTGCGGGCCTGTTCGCCCAAACGCGTTTCCATCTCTTTGATGCTGCCGCCGAGCTGCTCGTATGAGTGCAGCGTGCCGCGCGCCATCAGGGAGCTGGCGACCAGCAGAATTGCGCCGATGACCAGGGCGGGGATTGCGTTGTCCATGGCCTAGACCGTGAAGAAGCGGGCGTCACTGATCCCGTTGGGGGTGACGATCTTGATGTAGTAGGTAGTGTCTGTGACGAGGTCGTCTTCGACCTCGACCGTGATCTTGAGCGTCGCGGTCGGGTTCCAAACGGTGTCGTTCTCGAGGGTCGCGTACCAGCAGGGGGCCACGCAGCCCTCTTCGCCGTAGGGAAGACGGACGAAGTTGTTCTCCGGCCCGAAGAAGACGTCAACGCGTGAGATCGGGGCGATGGCGAGGCCGCCGATATTTTTTGTCCAGGCTTCGACCGTCGGACTGCCGGCGCTGCCGGTAGCGTGGACGATCTCGATCTGGGTACCGATGCGGCCATCGACGCTGTCAGCAGACGCAACGAGCGAGCCGCTGGTGCGGTAGACCGCCGGCATCAGGGCGTTGAGGACGGCAACAATCGCAGCGATACCCGCGACTGTGAGCATGACCGTCGCAATAGCCTTCTCCATGGCTCAGATCCTTCTTAGCCGGCCCTGAGACCGGCGGCGGCATCCCTGCCCGCCGTGTCGCTGCCGACCATCGCCTCGAGCTGGCGCAGTGCGATCAGCAGGTCGCCGATGCTCGCGCGGGTCGTCGAAGTGGTGGTGACGGTGCGGCTGATTTTCGCGAGCGTCGCTTCGAGGTCCGCCTCCAGCAGGCCGCCGTAGCGGGCAAGGGAGAGGATGATCGAAACGTCGGACACGGTGTGTTTCGCGGTTGTGTCCTGCGTCCAGTTCACCAGTGCAGCCAGGCGTGGGACATCCATGTTCCCGTGCAGCGGCTCAATGACGACTGGGGCTGGGACGACCTGGGGTTGAATCTTCACGGCGACCGGCTTCGCGATAGGCATCTCGACGACCGGTGCCGCAATGGCCTGTGGCTGGCTTTCGGGTAGAGCGCTGGTCCCTCTGTCCGTAGAAGGACCGCGCTCGTCCCGTAGTGAGGCAGGGAGGGCGAGAGACTCCGTCGAAGCAACCGTGAAGGGATTCTCACGAGCGAGGAGTGCGGTACGAACTTCCTGCAGGATGAGCTTGATCTCACCCTTGAGGACGTTGACCTCTTCCTCCAGCGCCGCAACTTTAGCTGTTAGATCCATACCTGCCTGACCTGCCTTCAAGAGGAGAGAGCGGCCTCGTCTCCAGAGACCGCTCTCTCAGGGGTTCGATTTAGTGGAGCTGCATGACCGCGTCCAGCTGCGCAGGCAGCGAGCGGGTCAGGTCAAGGACAGCACCGACCGGGGTCTGGACTTCGAGGGTCCAGCGGTCGTTCGCAGCCAGGTCTTCGATCGTGCTGGCGTTGTCCGTCGCCGTGATCAGGATGGTGAAGAGCTCACCGGGCTCCAGCAGGAGGTCGCCGTCGCCGATGATCTCGTTCGCCTCGTAGACCATGTCGTTGTTCACGACGCTGGCAGAGCGGTAGGCGATGACGGTGGCGTTGTTGGTGGCGTCAGGGTCCAGCGGAATCGGGTCGCCGCCAGCCGAGGTCGAAACCTGGAACTGGATCGAGTCGACTTCACAAGTCGTCGAGCAGCCGGTGGACTGAACGACGACGCCGCCGCGGACTTCCATGGTGCCGCGGGCTTTCTGGAGGCCGGCGAACACGGTCTCTTTGCCACGCTCGGCGCTGAACATACCAGTGGTCAAGACAATGAAGGCGAAGACGGTAGCGACGACCACGAAGGCGATCAAGATGATCGCGGTTTCGAGACCGGTGATACCTCGTTCGTCCTGCGACGCCTTCCGCGTCAGTTTGCGAATCAGATTCACTCTTAGGTTCTCCTTGTGCGAATTACTGCGGTCCCAGGTTGAGCAAGCACTCAACCCTGGTCTGGGTGCGGCCTGACTGCCTCCAGTAATCCCTCCTTGAACTGGTGCCAGATTCCACTCGCACCAGTCCATTGATGCGATCCGGCAAAACGTCTGTGAGGTCTCTCGCCTCTCAGAGATGGTCGGAGGGCAGGAAATGTCATGAATGGGGGAAGTCCCTAATTCTGACGCTGTGTTGGGATGCAGAGATTAGTAGTGAGGCTGCACGCAATACGTGCGCCTTTAGGGACTACGGAATTCACACACATAGAGGCAATCAATGAAAAAGGGACTTCTACTTCCGGCCATGCTGGCGGCTTCGGCTCTGCTGCTAAGCGCCGAGGGTGTGTCGTCTCAGACACCGCCGGTGCCGACGCAGACTCAGGTCCCGCCCAGCCCAACGGCAACGGCGGGCGTGTCGACGGCGGCAGGTACGCAGGTCCCCGCGACCGCGACACCGGTACGGCCGACGTCTACGCCCACGCGTACGCCCGTGGCCACGTGGACGCCCACGCCCCCATCGGTCGAATATCGCACGCCGACGGTCGAATACCGGACGCCGCAACCGACGGAAACGCCGGCGCCGGGCCAGGAGGCAACCGCGACGCCGGCAACGGTCGTAGCACCAAAGGCGACGGCCACACCGGGCTCCAGCCGCTCAAGCGGTGCACTGCCGATCCCGGTCGGCTCCAACGCTCAGCCTGCCGCCGCTGCCCCTGAGAAGACCGCTACGCCCGTGAAGGAGCCGGTCGCGACCTCAACCCCCAGGAGCAAGACGGCTACCACGGCGAAGGTCGTCGCGACGAGCAACCCTACCCTCAAGCTGACGCCGACGAACTCGGCTGCAGGTGGTACGGGGCCGTCAACCGGTGACGCCGGCGCGAACAAGCTGCTGACGACGATTGGCCTCATCGGTATCGCAACGGGCGGCAGCTGGGGCTTCTACTACTTCCTCAAGCCACAACGCGACTAGACCGTCGAAGATCCTGACGCCGGACAGAGGGATGACCTCTGCCCGGCGTCTTTGTGTCCGGCGTGGGGGTTGGGCGGTGCTGCTGGCTCATCGGCAGACCGTCCGCACGTGCCCTCAAGAGACGTCGTTGGCCATAGAGGTAGGACGCCCCGGCTGGAGGTTTCGAGGCTGCTACCCGACGAGAGATCCCTCACACCGTTCAGGACTGTAGGTTCACGACGAGTGGCGGTGGCTTCGGGCAGGTGTCACCTTTCCGGGGGCTTGGGGCACAGGACTGAGACCGCACCGCGACCTATCTCCACGCATGTCGGCGCCCCTGCTGGAGGTTTCGAGGCCGCTACGCGAGGGGAGATCCTTCGCTGCATTCAGGATGGTGAGGGGTGAGGGATGATCACGGCGCAGGGGCCGCCAGGTCTAATGCGGCCGGAGCCGCGGTCTCGCGGTGCGGGGCTGACGACGAGGCGAATGGTGGTCCGTGGGCTCAGGGGAGATAGAGCATCGGATCGATGCGGACGCCGTTCTTCCAGAGCTCGAAGTGCAGGTGGTTGCCGGTACAGTGGCCGGTGCAGCCAACGGGACCGAGTACCTGCCCCTGCTTCACACCCTGGCCGGTGCGCACGGAGAGGCTACTGAGGTGGCCGTAGACGGTGTAGAAGCCGTTGGCGTGCTCGATGACAACGTAGAGGCCGTACGAGCAGCAAGGGTCGCCGCCGGCGAAGAGTACCTTGCCGTCCTGGGCAGCGACGATGTTGCCCTCCATCTCGCCGATGTCGATGCCGAGCGGGTGTGACGGTCCGAAGTAGCTGGTGATCGGACCGATTGCCGGCCAGATGAAGGACGTCTTCGCCCGGGCCTGACGCAGCGACTTGTCGTTGGTGTCGAGGTAGCGGTTGATCGCGTCGCTGATCACCTCCGCTGTCTCGTCGAGGTTGAGGTCCTCACGGTCCGAGATCTCGAGGAGCACTGCCGCGGTCTGAGCGCGCCCGGCGTGCACGTCCTCGCAGTCGAAGGCGGCTGCCAGCTCTTCGTCAGGCGCGGCGGCGTCCTCCGTGGGAGGTGGCAGGCCGTCCAGCAGCTGCTTCGCGAGCGCGGTGCTGCCCGCGGGTCCCGGCTGACAGTACCAGGCCTGCACCGAGGCACCAAGGGAATCGAGGACGAGGAGGACGTCGGTGCGGCCGACCTCATCTGGGCCGGTGACGGTAACGTCGCGGCCGCTTGCCTGCAGGAGGCCTGACGCGTTGCTCGCGACTGTAGCGGCCGCATCACCGCCCAGGGCCACGAGGGCAACTGACAGAGGCCCCGTGTAGCTTGCAGTGGAGGTCGAAGCGCTGCTCGAGGAGCGGACGGCGCCGCCGGTGGTTACCGCCTTGACCTTCGATGCGGGCAGAGCGTCGATCGGCGCGGCGGTGCGTATGACAGGCGCGGTGCGTGGTGTGGGCGCCACCTTCGGCGGGCTGGTGCTTTGCGATGAGCTAGCCGAGGCCGAGCCGTCGGCCGATGCCGGCTTGAGCTGGGAGGTCTGTATCTGCTCCTGTAGCTCCGGCAGGGCCTCGGGCTGCAGGCTTTCGGCAGGAACCGATGGCTGGCTGGCGCCGCTGATCGGGTTGTAGAAGCTCAGGACAAGCGCAAGCAAGCCAAAGCTGATCGCGGCGCTGGCGACGAGCCGGCCCGGATCGAAGGAACGGGAGCGCTTACGCGTACGCCGGCTCACGCCGCCGCTTCGTTGCTCGAGCCGCCGATCAGGCTGTAGACGTCCCTGGCCTCAGCGATCAGTGCCTCGATCGTGACCTCGGGAATCGCCCTGCGCACGGCTTCGGAGACGGCATGAACCTCTTCGACCTCCTCAAAGAGAGAGCGGAGGTCGCCGTCCAGCCCGTCGTCGCCTGAAGCTGTATCGAGGAGAGGGTCGCCTGCCAGCACATCGGAGAGGAGGTCTTCTTCCTCCTCCTGAGCCTCGGTTTCGGCGCCGTCGTTGTCCCCGGTCAGACGGACGACTTTCGGCGCGGTGTCGTCGTGGTTCACGGCGACCGTGCGAGCGCCGTACCGCGCCTGCAGAGCCTCCGGCGACGTGAATCCCTCGTAGTCACCGGTGCCGCCGAACGGGATTGCGTTCTCGTTTGCGTCGCCGATCAGGTCGGAGTCGTCTCGGTCATGCGAGGAAAAGTAGGAGCGGAAGGTCTCGAACTCCTTCTCGTTCTGACCGCGGTAGATGCCGGCGAGTGCTTCCTCCATCATGCGGAGGTCCTGCTCGTGCTCGCCGGAGCTGGGAAAGAGACCGCGCCATTCACCGAGCCGGGGGCGGACGATCTTGAAGAGGCCGAGGCCGATGCCCAGGAGGCCCAGCACGGCGATGGGGTAGGTGAGAAAGTCGGGGAGCAGGGGTGCACCTCCAGCGGCGAGAAGCGTTGTCTTGGGGTTATCGGCCGCCTCCCACAGATCAGGATTAGGGCAATCCCTCGGATCGAGTCGCCGCCTGCTGGCTCAGGGCTGTCCTGCTTACGGGAAGGTGGCGCCCTGGGTCTTGCCGTGGCCGGTTTCGGCGTCGTATTCGATGTCTGCCTGTCGAAGCGCCTGCTGGTAGGCGTTACCGAGGGCGTTGAGATACAGACCCAGCTCGGTGCAGGTGCTCATGGCCGGGGAATCGTCCATCGCCGCCTGGAGCGAGCGGACGCCGCGGCGGAGGCTGTTGAGGTGCCCCGCTTCGTGCTTGGTAAGCGACTCGAGGTAGCTCTCCCACTTCGTCATCGTCGCGGCGTCGAGGCGGCTGGACGGGCTGAGACGGGGCAGTGTCGTCACGGTCACGACTTCGATTGTCGCGCTCTGGAGGCTGCAGGCACCGGCTTCCTCGTGATAGCGGAAGCTCCACTGGATGCCCCAGCGAGTAATCGCGTCATAGATGCGGTCGTCCACGGGAGAGTAGGGGCCGTAGCGGTTGAGGTTGGAGCGCACCGCCCCAGCGCTGTCGCCCCCGACGATGTACTGCTCATCGTGAATGCTCTCGACGATGCGCACGACGCTATCGAGCCGGGGCTGAAGGGCGAGGTCGACGCTGACACCGGCTGGATGGGCGACGCCGGCAGCCCGGGGTGCGGCGGCACTGCCGACCGAACAACCGGCGACGACCAGACACAGCGCTGCGACGAGAAGAAGACGCATGGAGGATTGTCGTCCATTAGCGGAACCACCGGAGAGGGAAAACCCCGCTGCATGCGGTCGATACACCCTGACGTTCTCCGCCTGCTCAGCTCGAGACAAGACAAAACCGGCCCCCTGGACTGGGAGCCGGTTTTGCTCGTGATGCGGCCTTTGGAGACCGCCGCACCACGAAGACCGCAGCCGGAGAACCTCTCTAGTGAAGCTGCATCACGGTGTCGATTTCGGCGGGCATCGAACGCGTGAGGTCGATAACCGCACCGACGGGAGTCTGAAGCTCCAGCGTCCAGCGCGAGTTCGCTTCGATAACCGGCGGTCCATCGATGTCGGCAACCGCGACTGAGACGAGGAAGAGCTCGCCCGGTTCGAGCAGGTTGTCGGGGTCGCCGCTGATTACGGTGATGGTGTATGGCACGTCGTTGTCGACCACGGTCTTGTCCCGGTAGGAGAAGACCGTGCGGTTGTTCGTGGCTGCCGGGTCCATCGGAATCGGGTCACCGGCGGCGACGGTCGCCACGGTGAACTCGATCGTGTCGACGGTCGGCGGCGTTGCTGACTTCACGATGACGCCGCCGCGGAGCTCCATCGTGCCACGGGCCTTCTGGAGGCCGGCATAGACGGTTTCCTTGCCGCGTTCGGCAGAGAAGATGCCCGTCGTCAGCACGATGAACGCAAAGACGGTGGCGACAACCACGAACGCGATCAAGATGATCGCGGTTTCGAGGCCGGTGATGCCTCGTTCGTCCTGTCTGAGATGCGCGAATAGTCGTTTCATGTCTGTTTTCTCCCGGCTGCTGAAAGTGTCTCAACGACTTATCGGCGCTGTACCAGCGATCAGTAGGGGAAACCCGTAGGTATTTTCACCTAAGGGTTACGGCCTCAGCCGGGAGACAATCAGATGCGGGAGACGTACGCCACGGCCCTGAACGCGCCTGCCCTATCGCACAGCAGCGGCGTCCGGCTGCCAATCGAGCCAGTCGCAGAGCGCGCGGCCCATGACGAGCTCTTTTGCCTCGCCGGAGAGCCAGGGCAGCTCCTCGGTGAAGAGTGTGAGGCACTGAGTCCAGGAGCACTTCATGCGGGTGATGTCGGTGCCCCAGAACAGGCGGCGCGGCCCGAAGGCGTCGAACACGCGCTGCAGCGGCTCATGGATGTCGCGGAACGGGTACGGTTCGGTCGCATAGCTCGGCGCGCCCGTCGCTTTGACCGCGATGTTCGGGTACTTCGCGAGGGCGATCAGCTCAGGCAGCTGCTCCCAGATCTTCGGCCCGGCGAAACCGGGGCCGGCGCCGAGGTGGTCGATGAGCAGCCGAAGCCCGGGGTGACGCTCCGCGACTTCCGCGGCTTTCCAGAGCGAACCGCCGGCAAGGATCGCAACGGGCACGCCGGCTGCTTCTGCCGCGGGCCAGAGCCAGTCCGCCGTGCCGTCGGTGAACCAGGTCGTGGGTCCGTCCAGCGAGTTGAACGAATAGCGAAGGCCCACCATGCCCGGCTGCTGCTTCCAGGAGGCAACCCGTTCCCGGCTGCTCGCCTGGTCGAGGGGCAAAGAGCCGAGGATTGCGAACCGCCCCGGGTGCTCCGCGGCTGCGGCGATGGCGAGCTCGTTCGCGTGGGCATCCCAGCTCGGCGGATGAATGATCGCGGCGTCGACACCCGCTTCCTCCATGCCGACGCGGGCTTCGGCCGCGAGGAATGCTTCGACCTGACGGTGCTGCGGCAGCTTCGCAGGTACCGCACCGGACCACAGATGGATCTGGGCGTCGACAATCAGCACGGCAAGGCCTCCAGTTCTCTGAGCCCAGTCTAGCCGCTGTCCGCCTCGACCATGCTGTTCGCGGCGAGAAAGTCGCTCCCGGCCATACGCAGATTCCGAATACCGACAATTCGCCATTGCTGTGTGAACGAAATCTTGCGATGTTTCGACACCATGAAGCAGATCATCGATGTCCGATCGAGTCGTGCCCCGCTCGCGATCAAGCCCTCCATAGCCACGGATAAATTCGGAACTGAGGATGACTCCATCCAGGAGAGCGAAGACGGATATCGGCGTCTCTACGAGCTGATGCTCCGGCTTTCGGCGACCGAGAGTCTCGAAGCGGCCCTCGAAGAGGTGCTGACGGCGGCAATGGACCTCGTACACGCTGAGGCGGGGCATGTGCGGCTCTTCGATCGTGAGACCGGCGAGTATGCGTTCCTGGCGCACAAGGGGTTCAGGAGCGACCTCGTGCAGTCATTCGGTGCGCAGGCCCGCGAGTTCTTCGCGCGCTCTCCTGCTGTAGAAGCGATAGAAAAGGCGCAGCGGGTGATCGTCGAGGACATCGAGTCGTACCCACCGATGCAGCCCTACCCGGAGATCGTCAGGGAGGTCGGCTACGCCTCACTGCAGGCGACGCCGCTGTTCAATTATGCAGGGAAGCCGATCGGCTCGATCACAACGTTCTTCCAGCGGCACCATGTTCCGTCGAAGGCCCAGCTTCAGACGCTCGACCTCTACGCGAGGCTGGCAGCCGACACCATAGAGCGGGAGGGCCAGCGCGAAGAGCAGGCGCGCACGGAGCAGGCGCTGCGCAAGGCGATTGCGGTCAAGGATGAGTTCCTGGGCCTGGTCTCCCACGAGCTGCGAACGCCGATGACGGTGATCCGCGGCCTGTCGTCGGTTCTCAGCCGCAACCCGGACCTGCCACGGTCCACGCTGCTCGAGACGTTCAAGGACCTCAACATCGAGTCGGAGCGGCTGTACCGCCTGATCGAGAACATGCTGGCGCTGGCGCGGGTACAGGCCGGCCAGAAGCAGCCTACGGAGCTCGCGCTGCTCGACAAGCTGATGCAGGCGAGCGCGGAGAAACTGCGCAGCGACCTGCCCGATCTGGTGCTCGAGCTCACGCCGTTGCCCCGGGACGTCATCGTGCAACTCGTGCCTTCGTACCTCGACCAGATCCTCCACAACCTGGTCGAAAACGCCTACAAGTACAGTGCCCGCGGATCGACCGTCGAGGTCTGCACAGACGCGTTCGACGACCGGGTCGAGATCCACGTCGCGGACCGGGGCGTCGGCGTCACCGACGTGGAGTCGCTGTTCCAGCCCTTTCAGCGGGAGGAGCACGCAGAGACGCTTGCCTCGGGTATGGGCCTCGGGCTCGCCGTGTGCAGGACGCTGGTCGAGGCACACGGCGGCAGGATCTGGGCGGCGCCGCGCGGGGGCGGCGGCACGGTCTTCACGTTTTCGCTGCCGCGGCAGGAGTCCGGCCAGGGCGTCTAACGCTGAGGCGGCGGCACTTCGCCGGTAGTCGAGGGTGCGCTGCGGCCGGCTTGTGTACCGGAGAGCACCCATTCGTCTTCACCGATCTCGGCGAAGAGGTCGACGACCCGTATACCGCGGGTGCCAATCTGCTGCCTGACCTTCTCGACCCGCCGACGAACGGCGAGGCTGTCTGCTTCGCTGGGCTGTGAGTGGTGGTGTCTGAACAGCATTCCTGCCTCCCTGCTTTCCTGCCGGCGGACGACACGGCACTTCACCGCGAGGTCCGCAATGTGCGTCACCGTTGCCAGATCTAACGCGGAAGCGGGCACTTCGTATCGGTGGCTGCGCAATGATTCGCGCCGTGAAACCGGCTCGCTATCTGGCATTGGAAGGCGCCTGCCCCGCGCCCTGATTCGTTACCGGGTGCCGTACCTGACTGCCTACACCTCGCAAGAGTGCTGCTGGCAGTCAGAGACGGGCGGCCAGTCAAAGGTTGCTTCGCCTTGCCTCCGCGCAATGGCTCGCAACGAGAACAGCGGACTTCTTCTCCGAGCAAGATCCTCGCTGCGGACGCGGTCACGTCCGCTATCATGCCGCCAGCATTCAGACATCCGTTCATGTACACGATGAGGGGCCGTTCGCCGGTGATTAATAACGACTCGTCCGTCAAGCACCAGCCAGAATCAACTGCGCCCGATGCGCCGAACACGCGGGATGGGCTCGAGGACAATATCTACACGCGGCTGCTCGGTGTTCGGCCGCACCTCGGCGCCCACGAGCACATCTCGCGCGTCGGTGGGAACCGCATGTCGCGGGAGGTCATGGCGGCGATGGTCGAAGCGAACGACTACTTCGTCGACATGAATGAGCTCAACGCGGCGGCCGGGGCGCGGGCGGCAAATCTGCTGGGCGCGGAGGCAGCGCTGGTCACCTCCGGCGCGTTCTCGGCGATGATGCTCGGCGCGGCGGCCTGCCTTACCGGCACCGACCCCGCGAAGATCGAAGAGCTGCCACATCCGACCTTCGACCGGCGCGAGTGCCTGATCCAGACCTGCCAGCGCCTGGAGTATGACCGGGCGTACCGTCTTGCGGGTGCCAGCGTCATCTATGCGGACACGCAGGCCGACCTCGAGGCGAAGCTGCGCGAAGGCCGGACGGCGCTGGTCGCGGTGCTGAGCCCGGGCGACCGGCAAGGGCGCTTCGGCCCGCCGCAGCGCAAGGACCGCGCCACCCCGGTGAGCGAAGACCTCGTCCCGCACGAAGAGATGGTCGCGCTGGCGCATGCCTACGACGTGCCGGTCCTCGTCGACATCGGCTCCGACCTGCCGCCCTGGAGCAACGTCCAGCGCTATCTCAACGCGGGCGCCGACCTCATTGCGATCAGCGGCGGCAAGGTCGTCGGTGGACCGCAGTCGACGGGGCTGCTGGTCGGGCGCCCCGACCTGATCGAGGCGGCGCGGCTGAACGCCTACCCGAACGCAAACCTGGGACGCGGCATGAAGGTGGGTAAAGAGCAGATCGTCGGGCTGATCGTCGCACTGGAGCACCTGCTGGCCGGCGAAACGAGGTCGGACCTGGTCGAAAGCTGGCACCGGATGGCCCAGCACATCGTCGACCGCCTGCA
>JBFWZE010000033.1:19977-24982 GCA_050185685.1 Dehalococcoidia bacterium | reverse complement strand
CGCGCGCGAGAAGTACAGCGTCAGGGTGCGTGAGCGCTGGTCTCGGCCGGTCAGCTCGGGTGCGGCCACGGCACAGAACAGGGCAACGATGACCCGAATGTAGCGGAAGTGGTCGACCTGGCTGATGATGCTGAGGTCGGCCGCATCCGTGACAATCGCGGCAAAGCCGATCTGTACGATCGCCGGCAACACGGCCACACCGGTGAGACCGAAAGGGAAGACCTTGGCGCCCGCGGACCTGCCGAGGCCGTAGATGCTGCGCAGCGTGTACCAGTAGAGGGACTGCACCGCGTAGGCGCGTCCCAGCCGCTTGCCCTCGTACGGCCGGTATCCGAGGTCGTAGATGTTGCCGGTGCTGTCAGCTCGCTGCACTGGAAGCCTCCTCGGCCTCTTCGGCGCGGAAGATGTCTTCGAGGCGGTAGCGCTGCTGCTCAAGCCGCAGCAGGCCGATATCGAGGCCGACGATCTCGTCGCGGATGATGTCGTAGGGCTCTGCGCCCTCGATATGCACGGACAGGAAGCGGCCGTCGACGGTGGCGTCGAGTTCGCGCTGCTGCAGCCGCTGCGCCAGCTCGTTCTGCTTGCCGTCGACCTCGATTGAGAGCACCTGCTTCGATGCTGTGAAGCTGGAGATTGCGTCGGAGCGCAGCAGGCGGCCGCCGTCGATCACGATGAGGTAATTGCAGACGCGCTCGATTTCGCCGAGCAGGTGAGATGACATAACGATTGCGATGCCGAAGTCGCGGCCGATGCGGCTGATCAGGTCGAGCATGTCATCGCGGCCGGCGGGGTCGAGGCCGTTGGTCGGCTCGTCGAGGAGCAGCAGCTTCGGGTCGTGGACGAGGGCCTGGGCGAGCTTCACCCGCTGCTTCATGCCGGTCGAGTAGCCGCCGATCGCTCGATAGCGCTCCTCGAAGAGGCCGACGTGGCGTAGCACCTCGGCGGTGCGCTCGCGGGCGGCCGAGTAGGGGATGCCGGCGATCTGGCCCATGTGGGTGACGAAGTCGGTGGCGCTCACGTCGTTCGGAAGGCAGTCGTGCTCGGGCATGTACCCGACGAACTGGCGCAGCAGCGGGCCCTGGCTGAGGACGTCGTAGCCCAGCATCGTCGCCGAGCCGCTGGTTGGCGCCAGCAGGCCGAGCAGGATTTTGATCAGGGTGCTCTTTCCGGCGCCGTTTGCACCGACGAGGCCGGTGACGCCGCCGTGAATCGTCAGGTTGAGCGCATCGAGGGCAAGGACCTGGGAGCCATAGCGCTTCGTCAGGCCCTTCGTCTCGACCAGGGCAGTGGTGACGTCCACGGCGGGGGCCGCGGTCACGGGTGCGCCGTCCTGGAGAGGGTGAGGCGGTTCAGCGTTGGAGACTTAAGGACGGCAGCGTGCCGGTTCGATCTTCCGCCGGCGATCATCGTTGTCCGTCCGAGTTGTTCATTGCAGAGTACTTTATCAGACAAAGTGACGGCTGCCAACCCATGCCGGCTGTCAGCACGGGCGCGGTTGCGCCAACCGGAGGTCACTTAGAGGACCGCCGCAAAAACGGACGACACCGGCGGCAGGTTTGCGGTGATCAGGCGCCAGGAGTCGCCCTCATCGGCGCTGGCGTAGACCTGGCCCGTATTTGTGCCGAAGTAGACGCCGGCGCAGTCGACGGTGTCCGTTGCCATCGCCTCGCGGTAGGTGCCCATGAAGGCGCCCTCCTGCGGAAGGCCGTTGCTGAGAGGCTCCCAGGTCTTGCCGGCATCAGCGGTGCGGTAGACACGCAGCTTGCCCTCCGGTGGTACGCGGAACTCGGCGCCCTGCAGAGGGAGGACGTAGGCGACGTCCGGGTTGACGGGGTGGGCTGCCATCACCATGCCGAAGTCGGCGGGCAGCCCTTCGGTGATGTCGACCCAGGTCTGCGCACCGTCGTCGCTGCGGTAGGTGCCCCAGTGGGTCTGGGCGTAGAGGCGGTCGTTGCTGCCGCCGGCGGGGATCAGGTGATGCACGCACTGCCCGACCTCGGTGTAGACCGGGATGTTCGGGTCGTACTTCGCGCCGATGTTCTTCAGGTTGTCGTTGGCGGGCTGCCAGGAAGCGCCGCCATCCTCGCTGCGGAACACGCCCGCGGCCGAGATCGCCACCCACATGCGCTGTGCGTTCGCCGGGTCCAGGACGATCGAGTGGACGATCAGGCCGCCTGCGCCGGGGGCCCAGTTGTCCCGCGTCGGATGGGTGCCGAGGGCGTCATTCTCGAACCAGGTCTCGCCGCCGTCGTCGCTGCGGAAGAGGCAGCCCGGGTCGGCGCCGCAGTAGAGGACGCCCGGCTCCGAGGCGCGCCCCGGCTCAATGCGCCAGAGCCGCTCGACGCTGCGGCCGTCCTCCTCGGAGTACTTCGGGCCGGTCGCACCCTCGCGCCAGCTCTCGCCGAGGTCGGCCGAGCGCTCGATGCGGTTGCCGAACCACGGGTTGTTGGCCGTCACGAGCAACTCACCCGAACGCGGGTCGATGGTGGCGTGATTGATATCGAGGCCGCTGTGGAACGGGCCCTTGAGTTCCCAGGTCTCCCGCTTGAGATCGCTCTTGAGAAGGAAGAGACCTTTTCTTGTACCGACGACGAGGACAACGCTGGAAGGCATGGGTCGGGCCGTCCTTTCCGAGTAATGCCCCACCATCTTAGAGGCAGGCCTACCGCCAGATCATCCTTCGGACAGCGCGATGCGAACCGGGTAGTCCCCAATTCCTGTAACAAATCCTGACTCAGAAGGTTCCTTTTATCGAGGAACGAGGCGTGCAACCAGCGGGCAGCGAGCGCGCCAAAACACTATATGACAACAACGTCGATACCTTTTCGCAGCCATATGGACGCGGGCACGCGGCGTCCCGGCGGGCTTCGGTCTGCCGGCCGCAAGCTGCGTGTGCTGGGCCTTCGCGGCATCGGGCTTGCCCTGCTGCACCGGCTGACCGGACGAGTCAGCCTCACCCAGCTGCAGCTGCCGGGTCTGCCTCACCCGGTCTACCTCCGCATCGGAACGCGAGACTTCCGCGACTACTGGCGCGCCTTCGAGGACCAGGAGCTCGCCTTCGACCTGCGCGGCCCCCGCGTCATCGTCGACGGCGGCAGCGGCGCTGGGTTCTCCGCGCTCTGGTTTGCCAGCCGCTACCCGATGGCGACGGTCTACGCGATTGAGATGGAGCGCTCCAATTTCGCCGTACTCGACCTCAACTCCGCGCCGTACCTGAACATCGTGCCGGCGCGGGCGGCTATTAGCGGCCAGATGGGCAAGCTGATCATCCCGAACCCGGGCAGAGGCCACTGGGGCTTCCGCCTGACCGACGCCCCGGAAGGCGGCCAGACTGTCACCGGCATCACCATGGGCCGCTTGCTCGACCACTACAACCTCGACCGCGTCGACGTGCTGAAGCTCGACATCGACATGGGTCTGGCCGACGAGGTCTTCGAGGACGGCTCAAACTGGGTTCACCGCGTCGATACGATCGTCGCCGCTCAGCGTATGAACGGCGAGGCCTTCACGGCAGCGACGGCCGGCTTCCCGGTGCGCTGGCAACGCGGCAGCACGCGTCACCTCTCCCGCTACTAGCGCGGTACGGCTGCCGCCAGCGCCGCTTCGGCCAGGGCGATTCCCGCCGACAGCGAGTCCGATAGCCCGCGCAACAGCACGCCCGCCCGGTTCGGCAGGTGCGTCGCGCCGGCGCAGTGGTTGCCCTCCACGACGCCCTGGAGCTGCGGCCGCGCATCAGCGCTGAGGTCACCCAGCGCATACACCGAGACGAGGCAGCCGTGCCCGCCCAGCGCGTCGTCGAGCGCCGGCCCGGGTTCAAGCACAAAACGCTCCTCGAACTGCACCCGCAAGCCGTCCTCGATCATCAGGTCGGAGGCGAAGCGGCGAAACGCGCAGTGCTCGCCGCGCGCGAGGCGGCCGAAGACGAGAACCTCAGCGAGATACACGCGGGCGCCGGGCAGCACGACGACATCGAGGCTCTGGCGATAGTCCGACGCCGCCTGGAGGATTGTCGAATGTGGCCCCCAGACCAGGGTGCTGCCGGGCTCTGCTACGAGGCGCGCCACCGACGAAGCTGAACCATCACGCGGCATCGTGTGCACCTTCGACGCCGAGGTCGAGCCGATACGGACCGTGCTCTCTGCCTCGGCCGTGACATCGATGTGGTAGGAGTCGCCGGCGAAGACGCCCGCCGTGACGTTGCGCAGGTAGTAGCTGCCCACGCCGTCACGTAGCAGCGGACCACGAAGCTCCAGCGGCGACTGCACCGACACCACCGCGCCGCCACGACCGAACCGGGCATCGAGCCCACCGTCCAGTCGCCGAACTCCTTGCCCGACTGCAGGACCGCCTGATTGTCCGTTCACTGCCGCCGCAACTGAAGCGATCACTTCTACCCCACCCACAGCCGCACGCCTGCGCTGGCCGGACGCGTTGTCATCTGCTCGACCAGCCAGGCTGCGACCTCGCCGACTCCGTCGCCGCTGCGGCAGTTGGTGAAGACGAGCGGCCCCGTGCGCAGCGCGTTTGCGTCGCGCTCCATCACCTCGAGGCTGGCACCGACGAGAGGTGCGAGGTCGTACTTGTTAATCACGAGGAGGTCGGCGTTCATCATGCCGGGTCCCTGCTTGCGCGGCGTTTTGTCTCCCGAAGCGACGTCGAGCACGTAGATGCTGAGGTCGGCGAGGATCGGGCTGAAGGTCAGCGTCAGGTTGTCGCCGCCGCTCTCGACGAGGACGATGTCGGTATCCGGGTACGCGTCGACCAGCTCCTCGATTGCCGCGAGGTTCGCCGTGGGGTCTTCGCGTACGGCGGTGTGAGGGCAGCCGCCGGTCTCGACGCCGACGATGCGGTTGGTGTCGAAGACGTCCTCGAGCGCGCGCTTCAGGATCTTCTCGTCCTCGGTCGTATAGATGTCGTTCGCGACGACGGCGGGGCATTTGCCGGCTTCGAGGAGCAGCGGGATCAGCTTCTCGACGAGCGCCGTCTTTCCGGAGCCGACTGGCCC
>JBFWZE010000033.1:4857-19877 GCA_050185685.1 Dehalococcoidia bacterium | reverse complement strand
AAAATGCCCTGTCCGTCTCGATCAGAGCCTCGAGGTCTCCGTCACGTAGAGCCCTTGCAGCGCGATAGCAGGACGGTGCGTCGGCGGTCGCAAGCACGCCACGCAGCAGGGACGTGACAAAGGCTTCGACCTGCGCCGGCGTGCGCACGACACCATCCCTGACGAGCTGCTCCAGCCCATACGAGTGCGTGAAGGCGCCGGATGGGAACAGGGAGTCGCTGAGCTGCAGCAATGCCAGCTGCGGCTCGAGCGGCGCGTTCATATCAGGAAGAAGCGCTGCGTGAGCGGCAGCGTCTGCGCCGGTGGGCAGGTGGCCGGGACGCCGTCGACCAGGACTTCGTACGTCTCGGGGTTGACCTCGATCTTTGGCAGGGCATCGTTACGCAGCATGTCGTGCTTTGTGAGGTGGCGCGTGCCGCTGACTGCTGCGACTTTGCGGCGTAGACCGAGCTGGCGCGGAATGCCGTTTGCCATCGCGGCCTTGCTGAGGAAGGTGTACGACGTCTGCTCGATAAGCGACGGGTGCGCGCCGAACATCGGGCGGAAAATCACCGGTTCGACCGTCGGGATCGAGGCGTTGGCGTTGCCCATCAGCGACCAGGCGATCGCGCCGCCCTTCACGATCAGCGAGGGCTTCACGCCGAAGAAGCCGACCGGCCAGAGGACGATGTCCGCCAGCTTGCCGGGCTCGAGGCTGCCGACGAGGTTGGCGATGCCGTGGGCGCGTGCCGGGTTGATCGTCAGCTTCGCCATGTAGCGCAGGATGCGCTGGTTGTCGTCGCCGGCATTCTCGCCCTCGAGCGGGCCGCGGACGTCCTTCATCTTGTGGGCGGTCTGGATCAGCCGCGTGAACGTCTCGCCGACGCGGCCCATCGCCTGCGAGTCCGAGCTGTACATGCTGATCACGCCGAGGTCGTGCAGCACGTCCTCCGCCGCCATCGTTTCGGGACGAATGCGCGAGTCGGCGAAGGCGACGTCCTCCGGCACCTTGCTGTTCAGGTGGTGGCAGACCATGAGCATGTCCATGTGCTCGGCCAGCGTGTTCACCGTGTACGGGCGCGTTGGGTTCGTGGACGAAGGCAAGACGTAGGGCTCGGCGGCGATCTTGATGATGTCGGGTGCGTGACCGCCGCCGGCGCCCTCGGTGTGGAAGGTGTGGATCGTCCGCCCGGCAATCGCCGCGATCGTGTCCTCGACGAAGCCAGACTCGTTCAGGGTGTCGGTGTGGATCGCCATCTGGACGTCGTACTCGTCGGCGACGCGCAGCGCCGCATCGATCACCGCCGGCGTCGAGCCCCAGTCTTCGTGCACCTTGAGGCCGCAGGCGCCTGCTTCGACCTGCTCCCGCAGCGGCGCCAGCTCCGAGGCGTTGCCCTTGGCGAGGAGGCCCCAGTTCACCGGCAGCGTGTCGGCGGCGCGCAGCATCTGGGCGATGTGCCAGGTCCCCGGCGTGCAGGTCGTCGCGCGGGTGCCGTCCGCAGGGCCGGTGCCGCCGCCGAGCATCGTCGTGATGCCGTTGGAGAGCGCCTCCCACGCCTGCTGCGGCGCGATCATGTGGATGTGGGTGTCGATGCCGCCGGGCGTGGCGATCATGTTCTCGCCGGCGATGATCTCGGTGCCGGCGCCGATCACGAGGCCGGGCGTCACGCCGTCCATGATGTCGGGGTTGCCCGCTTTGCCGATCGCCACGATGCGGCCGTCCTTGATGCCTATGTCCCCTTTGATGACGCCGAGCACCGGGTCGATGACGATGACGCTGGTGATCACCGTGTCGGGCGCGCCGCCTGCGCTGGTGATCGAGGCGTTCTGGCCCATGCCGTCGCGGATCGTCTTGCCGCCGCCGAACTCGACCTCTTCGCCGTAGACCGCGAAGTCGTGCTCGATGCGGGCGAGGAGGTTTGTATCGCCAAGGCGGACGCGGTCGGCGGTGGTCGGGCCGAAGAGCTGAGCGTAATGACTGCGGCTGATTCTCATTCGATGAAGCCCTGCTCTCTCGCCCGCACCAGCGTCTCGTCGCGGCCGCGGCCCTGGCTGAGGCCGCTCATGCCCGTCGCCCGCCTCGCGCCGCCGAAGGCCACCAGCGTCACCTCGCGCTCATCCCCTGGCTCGAAGCGCATCGCCGTGCTCGCCGGGATGTCGAGCCGAAAGCCGAAGGTCGATGCCCGGTCGAAGCGCAGCGCGCGATTGACTTCGAAGAAGTGCGCGTGGGAGCCGACCTGGATCGGCCGGTCGCCGGTGTTTGCGACCATCAGCGTCAGCTTCTCGCGCCCGGCGTTGAGCTCAATGTCGCCGTCTGCGAACAGATAGTGCTCGAGGGAGTCGTCCGCGAAGTCGGCGGTCGCTACGGTGGGCTGGATCGGATGGTGACAGGAGACGAGCTTTGTGCCGTCCGGGAAGGTCGCCTCGATCTGGACGAGGTCGATCAGCTCCGGGATGCCATCCATGACGTCGTTGCGGGTGAGCAGAGTGCTGGCGATGAACGCCGCCTCGGTGACGCTCTTGCCGTCGCGGGCCGCCTCCATCATCGCCTCCGAGATCAGGGCGACGGCCTCCGGGTAATTGAGCTTGAGGCCGCGCGCCTGCCGCTTTCGGGCGAGGTCCGCCGCCACATAGATCATGAGCCCGTCGACTTCACGAGGTGTCAGCCGCACGTCAATCTCCTCGTTGATGCTCTCTCTGCTGACGCTACGGTCGCCCTGTTACGACGCCGTTTCGCCGCGGTGAATATCTGGTTTCCGGAGAAGAGACTACGGCCGCGGCGCGGCAAGGACGATGGTGGCGTCGTCGGTGTTGCGGCCCCAGCGCTCGACGAGGCCCTTGAGGAGGTCGTCCAGCGCGCTCAGGTCTTCGAGGTCCGTCCACTCGAGACTCATCCGCTGCATGATGCCGTCGGAAAAGAGGATGAGGCGCCAGTCGCGCCCTTCAATCGGGAACGTCCAGGTGTGGAGCCGCGGCAGCGAGGCGCCGAGGAGGCCGCGGTCGGGCGCGAATCGGTGCTGCGGGGCGCCAGGCAGGAAGAGACGGCCGTCGATGTTCCCCACGCCGGTGAAGCTCATCGTCGATTCCAGGATGTCGACGGTGGAGATGACGGCGCCGCGAGTGCCGTGCAGGCGGCTGTGCACCACCCGCAGCGCATTCTCTGCCGGGTGGCCCGCGAGCTCCTCGAGCGCTGTTTTCGCGGTCTCAGCAGCGTGCTGGGCGAGCGGGCCGTGGCCGGCGCCATCGATCAGGACGATGCGTGTACCCCCGTTAATTGCGAAATGGGTCCAGGCGTCGCCACTGACCGTCTCGCCCGGGTAAGAGCTTCCCTGGCCCGCAATCAGCAGACTCACAGGTACTTCCGGATGCGGACCGTGGTGGCCGCGGGCGAAGATTCGATGCTGAACTCGTCGACGAGTCGCCGGACAGAGCTCAGACCGCCGCCGAGTCCACCGCCGCTGCTGAAGCCCTCCCGGAGCGCTTCGTCGAGGTCGGCGATGCCGGGGCCGCTATCGGTGCACTCAACCTCGATTGCTGGGAGCGGACCGCCGTCTGACCACTGCAGGCGAATGCTGCCGCCACTTGTGCTGTAGCGCACGAGGTTGGTTGCGAGCTCACTGACGGCAATAACGAGCTCTTCGCTGCTCTGCGGGGATAGACCGTGGTCCTTGGAGAACATGCGGACGGCGCGGCGAGCGTTTTCTACGCCGATGACATCTGATACCTGGAGGGTGAGTTCGGAGAGGACGGGACTCCTCACCGGCGCCATTTGCGAATTGTTATCGTCGTGCCGCGTCCGGGCTGTGATTCGATCTGCATCTCGTCCATGAGGCGCTTCGTCCCGGGCAGGCCGAGGCCCATACCGCCGCCGGAGGTGTACCCGTCCTGCATGACGAGGTCGAGGTCGGCGATGCCGGGGCCCTCGTCGCTGACGATGACCTCGATGCCGAGGCGGTCCTGGGTGCCGCGCACCGTCACCTGACCGCGGCCGTCGGTGGCATAGCGCACGATGTTTCGGGTGAGCTCGGACACTGCCGTGGCGATGCGGCTCTGGTCGATGGCGCCGAAGCCGAGAGACACCGCGACCTGGCGCGCGGTCGAGCGGGCGGTCACGATGTCGCGCTCCGCCTGCACTTCGATCACGTGCGGTTCGATGTCGAGCATCAAGAGCGTTCTCGGACCAGGACGCCGAGTTTCGCAAGACCGCGCTCTGAGTCCAGCGCCGTGCTGACGCCACGGAGCTGCAGCCCCAGCTCGATCAGCGTCATCGCAACCGCCGGCCGCATCCCGGAGACGACGGTCTCGGCGCCAAGAAGCCGCGCACCCAGCGCGATCTCGTTGAGCAAACGGCCAAGGAACGAGTCCACGGTCTCGAGCGACGCGATGTCCATCAGCAGGCCGCGTGCGTCCGTCTGCTCGATGCGTTCGTTAATCGACTCCTGTAGCGCGACAGCATCGTTGTCACCGATTTCTTCGGAGATGGTGACGATGAGCGTGCTGCCGACTTTGATGATTGATGACGTGCCGCTCATTCCTGCGCGGCCTTGTCGGTCATCTTCACGACCTTGAGGCCGAGGCGTTCGAAGGCAAGCTGGAGACCGCGGGCCATCGTGGTGCGCGTCGTTACCCCACCGAGGTCGAGGCCGAGGTGGACGAGTGTGATCGCGGTGCGGGAAGTGAGACCGACGAGCAGCACTTCGGCACCGAGCAGCTTGGCCGCAGAGATCGTCTCGAGCAGATGGCGGCAGACGGCGGTGTCGACGACCGGGACGCCGGTGATGTCGAGAATCACGATCTCTGACTTTGTGTCTACGATGCGCTGCAGCAGCTTTTCGGTCATCGACTGCGCGCGGACGGTGTCGACGGTGCCAATGATCGGCAGTGCAAGAATGCCCTCCCACACATCGATAACCGGTGTTTCCAGCTCTTCGATGGTCTGGCGCTGTGAGGCGAGCTGTTCGTTCTGAAGGGTCAAGCGACTTTCCTCGGTATTCCGGCGCTGTAACGCCTCACTGGTGCTTGCTTCCACTGAGCTTTTACTCTTCCTTTCCAAACGACGGGAAGGTGACGGAGAACCTGCTTCCCTGCCCGAGCTCACTTGCCACGTTGATCCGGGCACCCTGCGCGCTCGCGAGACGGCTCGCGATCGCCAGGCCCATGCCCAGGCCGGTCGAGTCCATCCGCTTGGCACCGCCGCCCCGATAGAACTTCTCGAAAATGCGTGTCTGGTCATCCTTCGACATACCGATGCCGGTGTCGGTGACTAGGATTGCAACCTCGTCGGCGCTGCAGCGGCAGGCGACGGTGATCCGGCCGCCTGAGGGGGTATAGCGGATCGCATTGGTGATCAGATTGGTAACCACCGAGGTGAGCGCCGCGTCGTTGCCGATGATTGTGCCCGGGTGGTCGCAGACCTCGACGGTCAGGCCCAGGTTTTTATCCGCTGCAGCCTTCTGCGCCCAGGTGCCGATCCGCTCGAGGATCGCCTTGACGTTTATCTCTTCGAGGTCCAGGTCAGGCTCCTCGTTCTGGCTTGCGGAGACGATTTGCCGTGTGAGGATCGCGAGGCGGTCCAGAGCTTCGCGAGAGTCCGACACGAGCGCGCGCACGTTGGTAAGGTCTTCGGCGTCGAGGAAACGGGAGGCGATCTGCATGTTGCCGAGCGCGATCGTGATCGGGTTGCCGAGCTCATGCGCGATCATCGCCAGGATCTCGAGCTTCTCGCGCTCGGACCGCTCTGCGCTTTCGGCTCGGCGCAGCGCGGCGTCGAGCTTCAGATCGAGGAACTCTTTGTACTGGGCGCCATAGCCGATCATGACTTCGAGCAAGAACTGGTGGGCGTCGTTCAGGACGCGGATGCGGTCGGCGGGAGTGAACGACTCATCGTTCGCCACTTCCTGGACCGCGTCGAAGTGCATCGCCACGATCTCATCCGGGCCTAGGCCCTGCTGAATAAACGTCGCGCTCAGGATGGACGCCTGATAGAGCGAATCTTCGCTGTGCGAGCGGCAAAACTCGAACAGGACCGTGGCGTAATTAAGCTCTTCCGTCAAAACCATTCCCGCCATACAGGCAATCTGTCATCTCCTATCGATGGTAGGAGAGAACAAAATAACAAACCGCATTGCAGCCATATCACAGTATTTCAGAATCATTCATGTGAGCTAACAAAGAACCGAACGGGGCTCTCAAGACCGCCTATACCGGACGGGATTGATAACAGTGCTGTTAATTCTCACAAGAAGAACGGAATGGGGAATTGGCGCTTAACTTGGGGTCGCCTCTTCGGCTGATCAGCCGGCCGCCACTGTCTCTTCTGACGGTTGTGCCCCAGTCATAGGCACTGACCGCCAGCTCAGCCCGATGATCGCGAGAATGTAGCAGCCCGCCGCAAGCAGCAGCGCCGCAACAAAACCACCGGCGAGGTCCACGAGGACGCCCGAGACGAATCCGCCTGCTGCCCCGGCCAGGCTGCCGACGACCACCGCGAGACCGCTGAGCGTCCCCAGGTGCTCGTCGCCGAAGACCTCTGCTTGAAACAGACCGTTCAGCGGCGACAGCAGCCCTAGCGACATCCCGCCGAGGACGCAGAAGTAGCCCGCCATGAGCTGTGTCGATGCGCCCTGGATCGCTGCGACCAGGGCGAGCGCTGCCGTTGCCGCGACGCCGTAGCAGAGCGCGATCGTGCCGCGGACACCGAACCGTCTCGTCAGCGGTGTGAGCAGCAGACGCCCCGGGATCTGGAACAGCCCGCGGACACCCGCGTACGAAGCCGCTGCGGTGAGAGACAGGCCGGCAGCTTCCATGGCGGGCACCTGGTTGAGCACGAAGGACGAGCCTGCAACGCCCCCCAGCGCGAGGACGAGGAGAAGCCTTCGCACGTCGGACGAAGCCAGGGCATCTCGCAGCGGCGCCTTCGATGCGTGCTCCGGGAGCGATGCGGCGGCGGGGGCGCGTACCACCAGCAATGTTGGCGCTACGCAACACGCCATCAACCCGACGAGGACCTGCAACGCCGTTCGCCAGCCCCATTGGTCGATCATCCAGCCCGCAATCGGGTAGAAGATCGGGCTCGCGAGCGCACCGAGCAGTGTCAGGACGGAGAGGCCGGTAGCGCGATCGAGCGGGTACAGTCTCGCGATCGCCGGCATCGTCATGTTGTAGTAAAGGCCGCCGCCGATTGTCGCGCCGCCCAGCGCCCATGCGGCGGTGAAGTGCCATGGCCGCGATGCGAGCGATGCCAGCAAGAGAAACGCGCTCCCAAGGACGATTGCCGTCACAAAGACGATGAAGGCGCCTCGGCGGTCGAAGATACGCCCAGCCAGCAGCGCGACGCCGCCCTGCCCGAGTACCGCCAGCGAGAAGCCGCCGGATAGCGCGCCCGTGCTCCAGCCGGTCTCGTCATGGATCGCCGGGATCAGGACGCCGATCGAGTAGTAGGCGGTTCCGTAGGTGCCGATCGTGGTCAGGCCCAGCAGGAACGCCGGCAGCCACTTCATCGGCTGCCGGACGACAGCTCTCCAGAGCACCGTCCTAGCGAAGCGGCTGAAGCTCGGCGCGGAAGTAGCGCTTGCGCGCCCAGAACGCGACGTACACGAGCGCAACCAGCACCGGCACTTCGATCAACGGTCCTACTACGCCGGCGAGCGCCTGCCCGGATGTCACGCCGAAGGTGCCGATTGCCACGGCGATCGCGAGCTCGAAGTTGTTGCCGGCGGCGGTGAAGGCCAGCGTTGCCGTCCGGGCGTAGTCGAGTCCCTGGATCACGCCCCAGGCGAAAGCCGTGGTCCACATAATCGCGAAGTACA
This sequence comes from Dehalococcoidia bacterium, assembly GCA_050185685.1. Classification (GTDB taxonomy): domain Bacteria; phylum Chloroflexota; class Dehalococcoidia; order DSTF01; family WHTK01; genus WHTK01. The sequence goes on along the minus strand of JBFWZE010000033.1, from coordinate 12,090 downwards.
CCAGCAGCGGCACGGCGATCCGCACGACATCTCCCGGCTCTGAGGTGATCTTGTCACCCTGGATCGCAAAGAGGATGACGATCGTGAAGAGAAGGCTGTAGAGCGCAAACGGGCCGATGCGCGGCAGGAAGGTCCCCTCGTACCAGGCATCGCCCCGGCTTCGCCTGCCCAGAACGCTGGTGACGAACCCCAGCGCGAGAGGGATGCCGAGGAAGATGATGACCGACTCGGCGATGTCCCAGAGCGAGAAGTCGACGCTTAGCGTATCGAGGCCCAGCCAGCCCGGCAGGAGTTCGAGGTAGAAGTAGCCGAGCAGGGCGTAGGCGGCGACCTGGAAGACCGAGTTGAGCACCACGAGCACCGCCGCGGCCTCATTGTCGCCGCAGGCAAGGGTGTTCCAGATCAGCACCATTGCGATGCACCGGGCGAGGCCGATCATGATGACGCCGGTGCGGAACTCGGGGAGGTCGGAGAGGAAGATCCAGGCGAGCGCGAACATCAACGCGGGGCCGATCACCCAGTTGAGCACGAGGGAGGAGAGCATCAGCGGCTTGTCGGTTGCGACGTCGCTGAGGCGGTTATAGCGAACTTTCGCCAGCACGGGGTACATCATGCCGAGTAAGCCGAGCGCGATCGGCAGCGAGGTCGAGCCGACCTTAAGGCTGTCCAGGGCGTCATCGATGCCGCTCACGGCACGTCCGAGGACGAGGCCGAAGGCCATCGCGGCGACAATCCAGACCGGCAGAAAGCGGTCGAGGGTTGAGAGCTGGCGAAGGACGTTGCCCTCGGAGAGAAGCGGCTGCGAGATGCTCGCCATACTCAGACTGCCGTCCCCTCGGCGGCGCGGCTGGCAACAGTTATGAACGGCTCGATTCGACGCCGCAGGCCTCGCAGCGTCTCCTGGAACGCTGCGAGACGGATGGCCTCACTGCCCTCAACCGCGGCCGGGTCGGGGAAGCTCCAGTGGATGCGTTCCGGCGCGCCAGGGAACACGGGGCACTGCTCCGCGGCGCGATCGCACACGGTGATCACATAGTCGAAGCTGTCGGTGAGGTAGAGGTCCATGCTCTTGGAGTCCAGACCTTGCGTGGACATTCCCGCCTGCTCCAGTACACGCAGGCTCATCGGGTTGATGCCCTTCGGCTCGGTACCGGCGCTGAAGACCTCAAAATCGCCGCGGCCGAGGTCTCGAAGCGTCGCCTCAGCGAGGACGCTGCGTGCCGAATTACCGGTGCAAAGGAACAGGACGCGTATCGGTTTCATAAGGCCTCCCTACAGGCCGATGACTGCTTGCTTCATCCAGACAACTGCCTCACGGTTGATGCAGTAGCCTGAGCGCGGGCCGGGACCGCATTGCTGAATCAGCCCCGACTCCTTGAGGACGCGCAGGTGTTCAGAGACCGTTGACTGCGCGAGGTCGGCGTGACGCGTGAAGTCGACGCAATTCGCTTCTCCGCATGCGGTCAGGGTCTGAAAGATGTCGAGGCGCACGGGACTCGACAGCGCCTTCAGCATCGTTGCTAATCTATCGGTGTTGGTTTCAGCCAGCTGCATTGCATCGTTACTTTACGATGATTACGGAGGCGGCGAAGGCCCCCAGGTAAACGTTTCGTAAAACGCTTGACCTGTCCGGCGTCCGGCAGAGATAAGGGATACGGCGACAGGTGAATAAGCACTTTGCCCGCCACTGAAGGAGCAACACGATGAACGACTGGCCCTGCCCGGGTTGGCTTGACTGCGAGGGTGAAGACGCCGGCGGCGGTACCATTCGCTGTCGCATACGCGTGCTGAATGCCGGTGAACGCGAGATCCTCGTCCCGGCCGAGGCCTACGATGCAGTGGGACGGCGCCTCAAAGTGAGGGTGGTCCGCCCGGCGCAATCGTTCATGGACGCAGACTTCGACTGCCCGTCGCAGGAGACCGAGGCGCTTGCCTACGCCGTCGAGTGCCCCGTGCTCGAAGGCAACACCAGCCGCTTCGACATCCTGGCCGGCTTCCTGAACGAGCGGGCCGAAGAGCCGGAGCAGGCCGGCCGCAAGGCATAACTCCGACACCGGTCCTGCGCGGACCGGTGCAGGGCGTTTCTATATCCCTTGTTTCGGGAGTGCGTGGCTCAGGCTTTGCACTCCCGAAATTGTTTCTGATTTCCTGCTTGACCTTCCAGTAACTGGAATCTTTAGGGTAGGTCTATGCCAGGAGGCATAGATACATGAGCAAGCAGCTGACCATCGGCGACGTTTCGAAGCGGACCGGCCTCCCGGCCAGGACGATCCGGTTTTACGAGGACGAGGGCTGCATCCCACCGGTCGCACGCAGCGACTCGGGATACCGCCTCTACTCAGAGGGCGACGTCTGGCGCCTGCAGCTGGTACGCCAGGTGCGGATGCTCGGCCTGCCGCTTTCGCAGATCAAAGGGCTGATCAACCAGAGCATGGACACGGAGTGCGGTGCATTCGCCACCGACCTCCGCACGATGCTCTCGCGTCAGAAGCTCGAGATCGACCGCCGCATCGCCGAGCTCGAAAACCTGCGCGAGCAGGTCGCCGTGCTCGAGACGCACGTCGATCACTGCGAGTGTGAGCCCGGTCAGACCGTCGGCGATTGCTTCTGCTGCTCGCTACTGCTGGAAGAAGGAGGTGAACAGGCATGATTGAGACGACCGATGTCATCGAGGTGACCACGATTGCGGCCGCGGACTGCTGCCCGGAATGCGGTTGCTGCTGCGACGAGGCTTGCCCGCCGGACTGCTGCTAGCACCTGAAGGCGGGCCGGGCGTTCGCTGGGCCCGCCCTTTTCTTCCACCAGGGTCTCTCTGGCTGTAAGACCGCGGTAAGGAGCATGGAAAGCTCCCGTAACGGACACCTCAAGATGCCGTTCTCCTCATGCAATGGGAAGAATGAGAAAGTCAGGGCACAACACCAGCCCCGCCCATTCTTCAGGAGAACGACCGTGTACGAAGGCTCATCCAGGACTCGATCGTGGAAGGCAACTGCCGTGAACGTTGCGATGTGGGCTCTCGGGTTCTACGTACTGCTCGTGGCCGGCGTCAGCGTCCTTGCTGCGCGATAGCACCGATCTGATTCCGCGATCGCCCTGAAATGGCAAAAGGGCGGCCGGTGGTCGATCCCGGCCGCCCCTCCGTAGTCGCGGGCTGCGATAGGCCCGTGCGTCTTAGCCGGCGAGCAGCCTCGCCTTCGCCGCGTCGAACTCCGATTGCGAGAGGACGCCGGAGTCTTGCAAGATCTTCAGGCGCTCAAGCCTGGCGAGAATGTCGTCGCTGCCGGCTGCCCCGAGCGCCGATGCCGCCTGCTGGGCCTGGAGCTGCTGCAGCTGAGCCTTCATCTGCTCGACGTCCTGCGCCGACTGCGCCTGCTGTTGCGCCGCTGCCTGCTCGGCGTACTGCTGGTTTGCTTTGGCCTGGGCCCGGTTGTCCATGGAGTTACCGACGGCCCTCGAGGCCACCGTTGCGGTACCGGCTACCACGGCCGTCGTGGCCATTGCGCCGACAATTCCCCTTCGTCGTACGGGCATCGCTCTGCGTCGCATCATCGTCGTTCGTCCTCCTCAGGCTGCCCGCTGCCAGGCGTACGAGTCGCTGCCCAGCAGCTCGTCGGCCACGGCCTTCGGGATGCGCTCGTTCATGATCATTTCGCCGTCCGCGTCGAGGATCGCGTCGCGGAAGCGGGTGGCCCAGGTGTTTTCGAACAGCATGATCGCCGCGGACGAGTTCGGCTCGATCGACGCTGCGAGCTCGCGCACGTCGTCCTCCGAAAGCATGCCCGTGAGGTCGTCGTCGATCACCGGGTCGAAGGCAATAAAGTCGTCTTCCTGCAGGTCGTTGATCTCGGCGACGGTCAGCGTCCCGTCGGCGCCCTTCATGGCGAAGAGGATGTCGATAACGCGGATCGTTCCCTGTTCGACCAGATCGGCAAGCGATTTCGCGATTTCGCCGTGGAAGTGGTTGCCGGGGAACCGGACGGCCAGGAGCTCTAGTGGACCCATAGCTGCCTCCCTTTTTCCGAGAGTCTGGGGGGCAGGCGGCCTCGTCGCCATTCCCAGTTGCAGGGGTTTCGTTCGTACAACAGCGGTCTCAGCGGGGTTTCGCGCGGTAGCGGCGCCGGCGTTTTGGCGGCGCGTCACCGGTTTTTGTTGTTTCGAGCTGCCTGTTGAGACCTCGCCCCAGGATTTGCTCGGAGAGCTTCTCAACGTGCTGTGCCGCGATCGATCTCGTGGCCTCGACCTGCTGCAGGCGGACGAGGGCGACGGCCGTGACGAAGGTCGCGAAGATGCCGGCGCCGAACATCACGTAGACAATCGTGAAGAGCCGTCCTGCGTCGGTGGTCGGCACAAAGTCGCCGTAGCCAACCGTGGCGAGCGTGATCGTGGCGAAGTAAAAGGAGTCGAGCAGGCTCCAGCCCTCGATGTAGTGGTAGAAGATACTGCCGGTGACGAGTGCGAGCAGCGCGGCTCCCAGCAGGGCTCGAAACACCGGGTCGGCGAAGAATACGCGCATCGTCTTCAGGATCGAGCGGATCATCGAGGCCATCTTCGGTGGCAAGTTCGCAGATTCCGCAGCCGAAGAGTGACCATTTCGGGCCTGCGCGGCGAAATACTTGAAGAGCTGCGGTCTGATTGCGGCCGTGACGAATCCAGGGGGTAACGCGTGCTCAAGGTTGACCAGCCGGCTCCGGACTTCGAGACGGTACTCGATGACGGTTCGCCTTTCCGTCTCTCGGACCTGCGCGGCGACAAGAACGTCGTGCTGTATTTCTACCCGGCAGACTTCACCGGCGGCTGTACCGCCCAGGCCTGCAGCTTCCGCGACAACTACGACGCGGTGAAGGCCTTCGACGCGGTGATCGTCGGCGTCAGCGGTGACAGCTCCGAGAGCCACCGCTCCTTCAGAGAAAAGCACAGCCTCGGCTTCCCGCTGATCGCCGACGAGGACCGCCGCATCGCCGACCTCTATGAGGTGAAGAGCTCGCTGCCGATGTTGCGGCCGCGCGTCACCTATGTCATCGACAAGCAGGGCGTCATCCGCGCCGCCTTCCGGCATGACCTTGCGATCGGGCGGCACCTTGTCGACACGCTTGTGGCGCTGGAGAAGCTGGAGGCGTCGCGGTCGCGCTAGGCTCGCTTTGAGGCGGCGTGTAGAATCCCGTCAGCATTTGGGGTGGCCGGTAAGAAGCCGGCTCCGATAGCAGAGCGAGGTTTCCGATGACGCGCCGTCTCTCGATCGACATGAACTGGATGTACGGGCTGGCTGAGCGCTCCCGGTATCTGAATCAGGCGGTCATCGCCGAAGAGGCCGGCATCGACACCGTCTTCGTCGCGGAGGCCTGGGGACGCGACGCCTTCACCACGCTGACGTTGCTTGCCGACCGGACGAAGAAGGCGAACCTCGGCACGGCGATCGTCAACTACTACTCGCGCACGCCGGCCGTCCTCGCCCAGCACTTCGCCACCCTCGATGAGCTGAGCGGCGGGCGCATGGTCATCGGTCTTGGCGCCTCGAGTGCGAACGTCATCGAGCACTTCCACGGCGTTCCCTTCCAGCCGACCCTGACCCGTATGCGCGAGACGGTCGAGATCATCAATCAGCTGATCGCGGCGGAACCGTTGCACTATCACGGCAAGGTCTTCGACCTCGACCGCGGCTTCACGCTGCGCTTCGACCCCGTCCGGCCGCACATCCCGGTCTACATCGCCTCTTTCCGGCCGCGCGCCCTCAAGGTCGTCGCCGAGATTGCAGACGGCTGGATGCCGCGCATGATCCCGATCGACCGCCTAAAGGAGCAAGTCGACACCTTCCGCGCCCAGGTCGTCGCCGCCGGGCGCGAGGCGAGCGCCGTCACGGTCATGGCGCCGGGCCGCGTCGCGGTCGTCAAGGACGTCGAGAAGCAGCGGCAGTCCGCGCGTGAGACGCTCGCCTTCTACGTCGCGCGGATGGGCGACTACTACTATCAGCAGCTCAGCGACATGGGCTATGACGAAGACTGCAACGCGATCCGGGCGGCCTGGAAGAGCGGCGGCTCGCAGGCGGGGTACGCGTCGGTCAGCGACCGCCTCCTTGACTCGCTCTGGTGCATCACCACCTCTGTCGAGGAGGCACGTGAGCGCCTGCAGGAGCAAGAAGCTGCCGGCGTCGACATGCACAGCGTCCTCGTGCGTGACACCGAGACCGACCTCGAGACGGGTCGGGTCTACGAGGCACTCCTGAAATGAGGATGGAGTGACGAGTGAATAATCCTCAATGAGGAGAATTTTCCGGGCGCAAAGAGCGTGGCCGGGACTGGTTCTCCGTTAGAATTGGGGCGCTCAAATACTCAAACAAGTTCAAGGTTAAGACTCCAGGAGTAGTTACGTGGAATACCGAAACCTCGGCGGATCAGAGCTTCGCGCATCGGTTGTCGCCCTCGGTGGCAACACCTTCGGGCCGCCTCGCATCAGCGAGGAAGAGACGCACCGGGTGGTCCATGCCGCCCAGGACTTCGGCATCAACTTCGTCGACACTGCGATCGCTTACGGTGAAGGCCAGTCGGAGCGCTACCTCGGCACCGCCCTCCAGGGCCGCCGCGACAAGTGGCTCATTGCGACCAAGTTCAACTTCCGCGGCCGCGGCGACAAGAGCGTCTACAACCACATCATCGATCAGTGCAACACCAGCCTGAGCAAGCTCCAGACCGACTACATCGACCTCTACCAGATCCACCAGCCGAACGCTGAGGTGCACGAAGAGGAGATGCTGCGCGCCCTCGACGACCTCGTCAAGGCGGGCAAGGTGCGTGAGATCGGCGCCTGTAACTACCAGTCGTGGCAGATGGCCGAGAACATGTTCACGGCGCGCACGATGGGCACCAAGCACTTCATCACGGCGCAGAACCACTACAACCTGCTCCGCCGCAACATCGAGCAGGAGCTGACGAAGTACTGCGAGCGCTTCAACGCCAGCGTCATCCCCTTCTTCCCGCTCGCCGGCGGCTTCCTCACCGGCAAGTACGTGAAGGGCGAAGCACCGCCTCCGGGGTCTCGCGGCGCCGAGGGCAGCGGCATCATCAAGAACAGCAGCACCGACCGCAACTGGGAGATCCTGCCCGGTCTGCATGAGTTCAGCGCCGAGCGCGGCCACACGATGCCCGAGCTCGCGCTGGCCTGGCTGCTGGCGAACAAGTCGGTTGGCTGTGTCATCACCGGCGTCAGCAACCCTGAGCAGGTCGCGATGAACGCGAAGGC
>JBFWZE010000033.1:1819-4757 GCA_050185685.1 Dehalococcoidia bacterium | reverse complement strand
AGTTCAGCGCCGAGCGCGGCCACACGATGCCCGAGCTCGCGCTGGCCTGGCTGCTGGCGAACAAGTCGGTTGGCTGTGTCATCACCGGCGTCAGCAACCCTGAGCAGGTCGCGATGAACGCGAAGGCTGCCGACTGGGTCCTGACCGAAGCCGAGAAGGCGCAGCTCGACGCGATGGCGCCGCGCCTCGGCGACGACGAGGGCCAGCAGGTAGGCGCCCGCGCCGCTGCCGCGCCGAACTAAGCGCCCGCCTGATAACGGGCTGTAGCTCGTGGCAATAACGCCCCGGCCTGAGGGCCGGGGCTGCGCCCGTGCCTCGTTCAACGTAGCCCCGGCGTCCAGGCCGGGGCGTCAGAATCTCTCATGCGTTGCAGCTTGGCCACCGCTGCATCCCAACTAGAGGTCGAGCAGAATCGCGGCCATGCCCGCGACGAGGAGGATGATTCCGGCCACTTCCGTCGTACGGAGGCGCTCCTGGAACATCCTCCTCGAAAGCGTGATCGCGAAGAACAGCTCCACCAACCCCAGGGTTCGCACATGGGCCGCCGGCTCGAGCGTCATTGCTGAGAACCAGCCGATCGAGGCGGCGGCGCCCATGAACCCGGCGACCATCGACGGCCGCCACATCTGAATCGTCCTCATGATTACCTTCGAGTCCTTCACGGCCAGCCAGCCGCCGAGGAGCAGCGTCTGCGTCCCCTGCGCCCAGAGCAGCGTGTACGCCGCTGACGCCAGGTAGCCGCGGTCTAGCTCCAGGGCGGCGCCACGGTAGCCCACGGCGGCGAGCGCGAAGCAGGCGCCGGATGCGACGCCGAGCATTGCAGTGGGTGTCGCGAGCCCGGCGAAGAAGCCACGGATCGGGTGCTCTTTGTCCGCCGGCGAGAGGCAGAGCACGCCAGCAGTCGCCAGCACGATCGCGACGATCGTGAGTACCGAGAGCTCGTCTCCCAGAAAGACGAGGCCGAAGATTCCGACCTGTACCAGCTCCGTCTTCGAGTAGGCGACGCCGAGGGTGAAGTTACGCTCCGTCATCACGCGCAGCAGCAGCGCGGTTGCGGCGATCTGGGCGACGGCGCCGACCACGACCCAGAAAATGAACATTGCGGTCGGTGCAGGCGGCGAGACATCCGAGGCGACGAGGACGATGACCAGCCAGAGCGCGGCGAAGGGCAGACCGTAGAGGAAACGAACGAGCGTCGCGCCCAGCGTGCCGAGGTCGGCGATGAGGTGGCGCTGAGCGGCGTTACGCAGCGTCTGCGCGAAGCCGGCCCAGATTGTCAGGGGTACCCAGAGCATACGCCGGCGCCGTTCCCACTTCGCAGCCTGCGCCGCGTCTCGTCGGGGCCCAGATCCGCTCTTCGGCGGAACCCGAGGCGCCCTCGGCTCTAATGTCCCCGCAGTATACGAGGGCCTAGTGTATGAGCCATACCGCCGCGAGAACGACCTGCAGCGCGACGACGAGGAGCAGGACGTCACCGCCCGCGCTGACAGCGCTGAGACGGCGGCGGTTGTCCTCTTCGACCTGCTGGCGGCGCTTGAGCAGCCTCTCGACCGCCTGCTGCGACCCGCTCCAGGCGTCCTCTCCGCTCGGGAGGGGACGAAGGGCAAAGCTGCGGCGCGTGACGATGGCGCCCAACGTGATCGCGATGAAGATGATGACGGAGGCGATGAATAGCGGCGAGGAGCCTTCGGGCGCATCGCTGCTCACGGCGCCGAGAAACGCCGAGACCAGCAGCGTGGCAGCCGACAGCCCGATGACAAGATGCGCGCCGTTCGAGGCGGCGTCATGGCGGCGGACCGTCTCGTCATTCGCTGTCTTCGAGGCGTCGAGGGCAATGAGGAGCGCGGGGTCGATCGCAGGCTCTGGGTCGTTCGCCGCCGCGGTAGCTTCCGGCGGGCGGCTGAAGCGCAGGGCCTGGTAGGCATTCGCGAGGGTCGCAAGCAGGGTCAGCGTCTCGCCGAACGGCATGTGGTGCCTAGCTGCCATTCGCCGCAACGGTCGTGCTGCCGTCGCAAGACCACGCACTCCAGTCGCCGGTACGGTCGTAGATGATCCGCGCGGCGGCGGTGTTGGTCGCCGGGTCGTGGGTAATCTGCTCCCAGCTCCAACCGTAGCGGTCGAGGAAGAAGCGCTCCCAGCTCGCGCGGTTGATCTGATAGGGCCCGCCGTCGGGAGCGTCGGTGCGCCAGGCGTCCGGGTCGCGGCCGGTGCGTGACTCGCAGTGGAGGATGTTTAGGGCCGCTGTCGTGTCCTCCGGCCATGCCGTCTTCGCCAGTGCCTTCAGGTAGGTGTCCATCGGCACAACGCCGCGGGCGAGGGTCGATGAGAGCGGCGGTTTCGACGGCACGCCTTCCCTCCACTGCAGCCGGTCGGCTGAAAGGAACGTCAAAGCAGCGAGCAGCGCCAGCGCGGCAGCCTTTTTCATAGGGCCTCATGCGCCGTCTCTTCCGTGAGATGGCGGCGTCGACTGGCGGGCTCGACTCGGGCAAGGTACCCCAGACCGCGTCTAGGCGGGATGGCAAAGAATGGTAAGGGCCGTTACAGAGAGAAAACGGTGACCGGGCACGCAGGGAAGCATGGCAGACAGACTTCGTAGAGGGGGTCCCACCCGGGCACCGCAGCGCACGGCTGGTGCTCACGGATACCAGTCACGAACGGCGGGAAACCCCGAGGCCCCCGCGATGGACCTGCGCCCCTGCGAACACCGCCACGGGGGATTGTGTGGCGCACGGGCATTAGAAGCCGCCGCCCCATCAGGCTGGGCTAGGAAGCCCAGGTTTGGTCGCTTGGCGCGCTCGCACGGGAAGCAGTGGATAAAAAAGTTGCGAGGCTCGCCGTTCGAAAGTGAGCCTCGCAGCAGTTGGAGAGCCGGCCGTGCTACTGGGGTCACTACCGGCTCGCCCATGCTATGCAAGGCCGCGGCCGGCTGAGAGCCCTA
>JBFWZE010000033.1:0-1719 GCA_050185685.1 Dehalococcoidia bacterium | reverse complement strand
GGATAAAAAAGTTGCGAGGCTCGCCGTTCGAAAGTGAGCCTCGCAGCAGTTGGAGAGCCGGCCGTGCTACTGGGGTCACTACCGGCTCGCCCATGCTATGCAAGGCCGCGGCCGGCTGAGAGCCCTAAGACTATGTAATCACGTGGCTCTTTCTATGTAACCCGCCGGTAAGCGTTGTTCAGCGCGGCATTGCCGGCCCTTCGACCTTACCGATCGCGTCGACACGCTGCATGATCTCGTCTGGAAGCTCAAGATCAGCCGCCTCGATGTTCTGCTCGAGCTCGTAGAGATTCTCCGGGCCGATGATGCAGGTTGCGACGGCCGGGCGGGACATGAGCCACGCCAGCGCCAGGTGAGCCGGCGGGTGTCCCGTCTCCTTCGCAAGGGCGTCGAGGTCGCGGCCGAGGCCAATCTCGCGCTCGGTGAAGCCTCGGCCGGTCCAGCGCTGCGAGCCCTGCACCGGGCGGTCGAGCACGGAGATGCCGGCGAGAAGACCGCCGAACAGCGGGCCGAAAACGGTCAGGCCGGTGCCAAACTGCAGCGAGGCAGGCACGATCTCGGTCTCCACGGCGCGGTTGACGAGGTTGTAGTTGACCTGGTCTACGATCGGCGCGTTGATGTTCATCTTGTCCGCCAGCATGACGGCGTGGGTCAGCATCCAGCCCGGGAAGGTCGACAGCGCGTAGTAGCGGATTTTGCCCATCTTGATCAGGTCGTCGAACGTCCGCAGCGTCTGGTCGAGGGGTGTGAACGGGTCCGGGTGGTGCGCGTAGTAGACATCCAGGTAGTCGGTGTCGAGGCGCCGCAGCGAGATGTCGATTTGCTCCATGATGTGCTTGCGGGACAGGCCCCGGCCGTTGGGGCCCTCGTAGACCGGCTCCATCACCTTGCTGCAGAGAATGATCTCGTGGCGGTGACCCTTGATCGCGGCGCCGACCATCTCCTCCGCCGGCTTGCGTTCGGCGGCAGGCGGCGCCCAGGGCTGGTCGAAGCGCGGCTGGTGGCCGTAGGAATTCGACGTGTCGATGATGTTGATCCCCATGTCCAGCGCGCGGTGGACCATTGCCGGGACATCGGCTTCGAGGGGAGAGACGCCGTAGGTTGCGGTGCCCAGCGCAAGGCGCGAGACATTGAGGCCGGTCCGGCCGAGGCGCACGTACTTCATGGTTGCCTTTCTCTTCAGCGCACCGCGGCCGGCTCCCGCGAACTCAGGATGCCGTGCTCGAGCGCGTAACGGGTGGCCTCAGCCCGGCCATGGGCGCCAATTTTCGCGTAGATGGTGGCGACGTGCCGCGCGACAGTATAGACGCTGAGACCGAGGTCTGCGGCGATCTCCTTGTTGCGCTGGCCGCTTGCCAGGAAGCGCAAAACGTCGACCTCGCGCGGGGAGAGGTCGTGAGAGCGGTTATGCAGGTAGTCGGGCAGTGAGCTCGGCGGTACGTCCCCGAAGTCATCAACGCCGAGGAAGCGCTCGATCTGCCGAAGCGCCTGCTGCCGGTCGTCCCACATGCTGTTCGTGTTGCCGTCGATCAGGTCGAACGTGGCGGTCGGGATCGCCGCAGCAATTGAGCGGGCGAGGCCAATCTCGTAGTCGCCGTAATGGCGGCGGCAGACGATGAGGGTCGGCGTCCTCACCCCGTCCATCAGGGGGCGCGCATTGAGGAGCGGTGCCGCCTCGACCTCGCGCAGGAAGAACTCGCGGTCTACCGACTCGCGCAT
>JBFWZE010000032.1:0-25723 GCA_050185685.1 Dehalococcoidia bacterium | reverse complement strand
TACCAGTTCGGTCTCGAGGGCGCGGCGCTGACGATGGTCGGCGCCTCATTCACCCAGGCCCTCGTCCTCTTCCGCGCCTACCGCAGCGATACGAAGCCGGATAACCGCCTCAGCGTCACCGAAATGATGCTCGCGTTTCGGACCAACACAGGAGGCCTCCAGTGAACAATTCCGGCCAGCGCGGCCTCTGCGTAGTCGTCCTCGGCCCCGACGGCGCCGGCAAGTCGACGATCCTCAACCTCCTCGCAGCGGAGCCGCCGTCCTGGAGCACGGGTGCCGTGCTCCGACACCTCAAGCCATCAGTCATCCACCGCCAGACGAAGGACACGAGCGACCCGCATGGCGTCCCGCCGCGCGGCCTCGTCTCGTCCGTGATCAAGTGCTTCTACTGGCTTTTTGAATACTCCGCCGGCTACTACCTTTACGTCCGCCCCGACCGCGAGGCCGGCAAGCTTGTGCTCTTTGACCGCTACCTCCTCGACGTCCTCGTCGACTCCCGTCGCTACCGCTACGGCGGCCCGAAGTGGCTCACAAAGTTGCTCTGGCGCGTCGTGCCCAAGCCCGACCTTGTCCTCCTGCTCCATGCCCCCGTCGACGTGCTCCTCGCCCGCAAGCAGGAGCTGCCTCGGGACGAGATGGAGCGCCAGCTCACTGCCTACGTCGAGCTCGTCAGGCAGCAGCGCGGCGGCCAGGTCGTCGACGTCAGCGGCACACCGTCGGAGGTCGTCAGCCAGCTGCGGTCGATTATTGACACCGCGTCAACAGGCAAGCCGGCACTGGAGCTCGTGAAGGCCTGAATCGACTTCGGCAGCCCGTAAGAATCGGGCTCCTGCCGCGTTTACCTATGAGAGAGACATCGCGGGAGCCAATGGGCTTCCCGCCAGAATCAAGGAGACGACAACGATGATCGAAGGCGTGACGATTACCCCGCTGCGGCGCATCCCCGATGAGCGAGGGATGATCATGCACATGCTGCGCGCGGACGCCCCTCACTTCGAGAAGTTCGGTGAGGTCTACTTCGCAACGGCCTACCCGGGCGTGATCAAGGCCTGGCACCTCCACACCGAGCAGACCCAGAACTACTGCGTCGTCACCGGCATGATCAAGCTTGTTATCTACGACGACCGCGAAGACTCGCCGACGCGCGGTGAGCTTCAGGAAATCTTCATGGGTGAGGACAACTACCAGCTCGTCCGCATCCCGGTCGGCGTTTACAACGGCTGGAAGTGCATTGGCACCCAGACCGCAATCGTCGCCAATTGCGCGACCGAGGTTCACACGCCGGGCGAAATGTCCCGTGTAGACCCCTTCTGCAACGACATTCCCTACAACTGGGACCTCAAGCACGGCTAGGCGAGCCTCAAGGACTTCAAACCGATGGCTGTAGCATCCCGTCAGCTGCCGAGCTTTGCGCCTTCGCGCAATCTGACCCTCAGCCTCGCTGCCATCGTGGCAATCGCCGGCGCTGAGGCGCTGATCGGTCTCATGCTGCCCCTGGGTGGTGCGTCACTGGCGGTGATGGTCGCGGTCTTGCTGGTCTCCCCAGCGGCGTTGATGCTCAAGACGGAGCACCTCGTGCTCCTGGCCCTCGCCTCGCTGTTCGTGAGCCGGCTGCTGGTTCTCGGCGGCTTCCCCTCGATGGTCGCCTTCGCTCACTTCCCGCTCGCGATCGTCGCCTTCATCAAGCTGCTGCAGGTCCCGGCGGACCGTTCAAACAAGCATCTCGTGACCGGGCTCTTCATCTTCCTCGGCATCACCGTCGTTTCTGCGGTGACGACGAGCTGGGAAGCCTTCCGGCCGTTGCTCTCATGGGTCACGCTGGTCGAGCCGTTCATCTTCTTCGGTCTCGTCGCAGCGATGCCGGTCGAATCGAAGCGGGAGCTCCGGCGGGTTGCCCTCTACATCGCGATTGCCCAGCTGCCGCTGGCGCTTATGCAGTTCGCCACACACGGCGTCGGTGACGATGTCCAGGGCACTCTGATCGGCCAGGGCGCCGGCCACCACATCATGGGTGCGATCTGCGCTGCCTCCGGCTGGGTGATCCTCTGGGCGAATGGCAAGCGCACCGCCTCCTATATCGCGCTGGCGATCGCACTCCTCTTCATCGGAGTCCTTGCCGACGCGAAGCAGGTGTACGGCGCTTTGATTGCGGGCATGCTCGTGGTCGGCGCGATCCAGTTCCGCCACGTGGGGCCCTCATTGATCGCTCCCGCCGTCGTTATGATCGCCGTCGTCTTCGTCAGCTCGCACTTCTATGCGCCGATGGCCCGTGTCGTCGATACGAACATGGGGGAGCAGCTGTTCGGCAATAAGGCTGACCAGATCGCCGAGGTCTCATCGGCGATGGGCCTCGGTCATACGCTCACCGGCCTCGGCGCCGGAAACGGGCTCTCGCGTACCGCTCTCAGCAGCGTGCCCGGCTACGGCAGCGTCCCGACCCTCATCGTCGGCAATGACCCGGCGCCGATCGCCGATACCGCGCTGGCTAATTACGACGCCGGCAACGTCTCCTCGGCGGCCAGCCCGTTCTCGTCCTGGCTGGGCATTTACTCCGACCTCGGTATTCTCGGCATTGCGACGTACTTTGGGCTCGCGTTCATTGTTGTCCGCCAGCTCCGGACTGCACCTGAAGACCACCGCCGCGTCTCCTACACGCTCCTCGCCTTCGCCGCGGTGCTTGGCTATGTCTTCACGTGGCTGGAGGAGCCCGCCTTTACGGTCTTCATCGCCGTTCTCATGGCCACCGGCATACCGGAGCCCGAGCCAGCAGCAGCAAAGTCTCCCGAGTCGCCAAAGCCCGCGAAACCGCGCCTGCCGGTGCTGGGAAGGAGTCGATATGCCGCCCGAACCCGTTAGTCTCGCCGCCTATCGCAACCGCTCTGGCGCCCTCGCCGAGTTGGAGCCTGCTGGCTCCAGCCGCAAGGGGCAGACCGTCCTCGCCCTCGTTGCGGCGATGGAGGCTGCCGGCATCCGCTATGTCGTCATGCGCAACCACGAGGCGTACCCTGCCTTCGGTCACGACGCCGACTTCGCCATTCACCCCGACGACATCCCCGCCTGGCAGACGCTGCTCGTCCGCATCGCTCAGGACGCTGGCTGGGACGCCCTCACCCGCTGTCACCACTGGGACTCCGAGTTCGCCCACCAGTCGCCGAAAAGCTTCCTGCTCTACGCGAAGGAGCCTGAGCTCGATTTCCTTTGCGTCGACCTCTTTCACGGCGCGACGCTCTGGGGGCAGCCGCTCTACAGCATTGAGGACGTCCTTGGCGACTCGATCCACGACCCCCGCGGCTTCGACCGAATGTCAGAAGCCCGCGAGACGCTCTTGCGAATCCTGCAGGTTGATGCCCTCATCGGCCGCAAACGCGAAGCAACGAAGGTCGAGGGGTACATCGGCCGCATTCGCGCCTGGTGGCCGGCCTGTGGCGACGCGACGCTGGCGCTCGGCTCGAAGCTGCTGGGCCCAACACTGCGTCCGGCTGTCAATGCGCTGTTTGAGGACGATCCAGCCAGATTTAAGAAGCTGATGCGCATCGCCCGCCTCTGGTTCCTCGCGAAGGCCGCGCTGCGAAATCCCTACCGCGCCTTCCGCCAGGCCACCGCCCGTTCTCGAGGCCGCCTGCGCGAGGTTGGGGGCGACCAGTGCGGCTTCGTGATCGCCGTGCCGGACGCAACGCCGGAGCAGCGGGCGTCGATGGAGATGGGCCTCGACGCCGTCACGGCCACTAACGCGATACGCGAGTGGACGGACGCGAGCGGCGAAGAAGCAGGCGTCACCTCTCGCGAACGGGCCGTCATGGAGCAGGGCAGTGTGGCGATCAAGTGGCTTCGGAGCGAAGCCGCCTTCGGGACACTGACCGGCGGCGACCTGAGCTCTGCCGTTGCAGCAGCCGACAGCGTCTTCGACCTCCTCATCGCCCGCCACGAAGTGCTCTGGCGCAAGAAGCCGTAACAGTCTCGGCCCTGTCGCCGTTATTGCTTGACGAGTGAACCTTTTCTCAGTTCGAAGCCTAAGGAGTTGCCAAGATGGTAGACGCGCCCGTAAAAACGAAGGTCCGACTTATGCGGTCGGTTGTTGGCTCTGAGGAGCTCGCTGCCGTTGCCCGGGTCATCGAAGACGGTTACCTCGGCATGGGCAGTGAGGTACAGAAGTTCGAACAGGAGCTGACGCAGTACATCGGCGGGGACCGTGAGGTCGTCTGCCTGAGCACCTGCACGGCCGCCCTTCACCTCGCCCTTCAGTGCTGCGACATCGGCCCTGGCGACGAGGTCCTCGCGCCGTCCTTCACCTTCGTGGCCACCTTCCAGGCAATCTCCGCCTCAGGCGCCACCGCTGTGTCCTGCGAGGCTGACCCGCTTACCGGCTTCATCGACGTGGCCGACGCCGAACGGCGCATCACCAGCCGCACGAAGGCGATCATGCCGGTCCACCTCTACGGCCACACCGGCGATCTCGACGGCGTGTATGCCCTCGCGAAGAAGTACAACCTCCGCGTCATCGAAGACGCCGCCCAGGCCTTCGGCACCTACCACAACGGCAACATGATCGGCTCCACCGGTGACATCGTCTGCTTCAGCTTCGACGGCGTGAAGCAGATCACGTCCGGCGAAGGCGGCGCGCTGGTCACGTCCGACCTCGAGGTGGCCAACCGGGCCCGCGACGCCCGCCTCCTCGCGGTCGAGAAGGACACCGAGAAGCGCTACGCCGGCGAGCGGAGCTGGGAGTTCGACGTCCACGACCAGGGCTACCGCTTCCACATGAGCAACCTCCTCGCCGCGATCGGCCGCGTGCAGCTGGGCCGCTTCGAGTCCGAGTTCCGCCCGCGCCGCGTCGAGATCTGCGAGCGCTACGCCCGCCTGCTCAGCCACATCGACGGCCTCCGCATCCTCGACGTCGACTACAAGAACGTCGTGCCGTGGAGCTTCGCGATCTTCATCGCCGACGGCCACCGCGACGCGATCCGTGAGGCCCTTCTCGCCGAGAACATCGAGTGCGGCGTCCAGTACAAGCCGAACCACACCCTGTCCCGCTACGGTGGCGGCCGCGAGTCGCTGCCGGTCACGGAGCAGCTCTACGAGGAGCAGCTCTCTCTGCCCCTCCACCCGATGCTCACCGAAGAAGAGCAGGACCGCGTCGTTGACGTGATCACGTCGAAGCTGGAGGCGCTCCGTGGCTAACGAAACGCCGGCGGTCTCCGTCATCATGTCGGTCTGGAATGGCATGCCCTACGTCGCAGAGACGATCGACAGCATCCTCAACCAGACCATGGCCGACTTCGAGTTCATCATCAACGACAACTGCAGCTCGGACGGCACCGGCGCTTACCTGCTGGAACGTGCGAAGACGGACTCGCGCATGAAGGTGCTAATCAGCGAGGAGAACCGGGGCTGTGCCGGCGGCTTCAACCACTGCCTGGAGCAGGCCCGCGCGCCCTGGGTCGCGATCATCGACGGCGACGACCGTGCCCTGCCGCAGCGCCTCGAACGGCAGCTCGCCTTCGTGGCGCAGCACCCCGGGATCAAAGTCTGCAGCACACTCGCCTACTACATCGACAGCAACGGTGAGCGCGTCGCGAAGACCCACCACGAGCTGACGACGCCGGAGGTCTTCAACCGCTACATGGCGGAGAACGAGGCGATCGGCATCCTCAACCCCGGCGCCTTCATTGACCGCGAGACGATGGTCGCCCTCGGCGGCTACCGCCAGGCCTTCTTCCCGGCGGAGGACATCGACCTCTGGGCCCGCATCAGCGAGCACGGCATGATCCTCGTCGTCCCGGAGTACCTGATGGAGTACCGCGTGCACGGCGGCTCGTCCGTCGTTCAGCAGACGCTGCACTCCCGCATGAAGTACGAGTGGTCGCGCGTTTGCTCCGCCGCCCGCCGTGCCGGCCGCCCGGAGCCGACCTGGGAGCAGTTCAACGCGGACTGGAATTCCCGGCCGCTGCCGGTGCGCATGAACAGCTGGCGCAAGATCACCGCGAAAGGCATGTACCGACAGGCAGCCTTCGACTGGATCAGCCACAAGCGGGTCGCCGCCGTCTCACGCGCTGCATTCGGCTCCGTCCTGCAGCCCAGCTACGTCCTGAGCCGGCTCCGCCAGCAGATGTTGCCTGCACGCCAGAGAGCGGCATGATCGAACCGGTTATTGCGGAGGTTGAGGAGTCAGCCCAGGCTGTCTCCTCCAGTCCGGCTCAGAGCGACAACCCGATGTTGCCCTGGCAGCTCTTCTTCCCGGCCGACACGCAGTACGAGGGCGTTGCGGTTTCGCCGTTCCTCGACGAGAGGCTGCAGGAGACATCGGCGCCATCTGCCCGCCGCGTGCAGGTGATGACGGGCCGGCCTGACCTGCGCGGTGGCGGCCAGGATGGCCTTTCCGGCCTCGTCCTCCTGGGCGCAAAGGGCTCGCGAAAGCAGCTGCGCAACGCCGGCTTCGAAGGCGTCTACCGCTACCTCGCGCTGCCGAGCATCGAGAACCCGCGCTGGCTGCTGCCCGTGGAGCAGGCGCACGCTGCCGCGGTAGCGACGCTGCCGCGGATGTACAAGCTCTCGTCAAGGCTGCTGCGATTGGGCCTGATTGCGGCGCTGAAGTTCGGCACCGCACCGTTCAGGTCGCGCACGATAACGATTGCGACGCGGCAGGAGCCGGCGATCGTCGGCGCGATCGCCGCCCTCTTCCCTGGACGCCAGGTCCGCCTTTCCTTCGCTGCCGGTACGCCCGGCCCGATGCGGAAGCCGACCGTCGTTACGCTGGACCGCGAGGGACGGGCGCTGGCCTTCGGTAAGGTCGCAACGTCTCCGGTCTCCGAAGCGCTCGTCCGCAACGAGGCGCTGGTCCTCCGAGCGATCTCCGGCGCGTCGAAGCTGCTGCCGCTCGCCCCACGCCTCTTGCTCGAGGCGAGCTGCGATGGCCGCACTGTCGTCGTCACCAGCTCCATCGGCGGCGGCCCGCTCGCCGCGAAGTTCGGCCGCGAGCAGCGGCGGTTCTTCGCCGCACTGCAGGCTGACTCCGTCGAGCCGGTGTTTCGCAATCCCTTTCTTGCCCGGCTCGAGCGGCGCGTCGGCAGGCTCGAAGAAGAAGAGGCCGGCCGGTTGCTGAGGTCGGCACGGCTCGCGCTGGCGACGGCCGAGCTGCCGCGGACCCTGATGCACGGCGACGCCACACCCTGGAACATGCGCCGTAAGCAGGGCGCCATCGCCGCGTTCGACTGGGAGTACGGCGTGATCGACGGCCTGCCGGTCCTCGACGAGCTGCACTACCGCTGGCACACGCGCTTTCTGCTCGACCATCGCCCCGTCGACGCGATCCTGCAGGAGCTCGACGCCGCCGCGCGCGCTCGCTCCGGCGTCGACGAGGTGCAGTCGCGGGCGCTGGTCGACGTCTTCCTGGTCCACGGCCTCACGCACCGCCTCGAAATGGGCTGTGGCGAGGACGACGAGCTCGTCATCGCCTACCGCGAGGCGCTTGCCCCGCGAACGCTGACGATGGAGGCACCCAGATGAAAGTCCTGATGTCCGCTTATGCCTGCGAGCCGGGCAAGGGCTCTGAGCCCGCGGTCGGCTGGAACTGGGCCCTCCAGGCCGCACGCCACCACGAGGTCTGGGTGATCACGCGCCGCAACAACCGCGCTGCTATCGAAGCGGCCCTCGCCGAGGCGCCCCAGCCGAACCTCCACTTCGTCTACCACGACCCGCCGAAGCGCCTGACCTTCTGGAAGCGAAAGCAGCGCGGCGTCCACCTCTACTATCTGCTCTGGCAGCTGTCCGCCCTGAAGCTCGCTCGAAGCCTGCATCGTCGTGAGCGGTTCGATGTCGGCCACCACGTCACCTTCGTCTCCCACCGCTTCCCGAGCTTCCTCGCCTGGCTGGGCATCCCTTACGTCTGGGGACCGGTTGCCGGCGCCGAGACGGCACCGCGCGCCTTCTACTCAACCTTCGGCCTGAAGGCGGTGGCGAAGCAGGTACTGCGCGATCTCAGTAACGCCGCCGTCCGTTTCGACCCGCTGGTGCGCCGAACGGCCCGCAACGCCCGCACGCTCCTGGCGGCCACGCCTGACACCGCCTCGTTCGTCTCCCGCGCCTTCGGCCGCGAAGTCGAGACGTCTCTCGCGATCGGCTGGTCCGGCGGTATCGCATCGCCTCGCGACGATGCCGACGGTCCGCTGAAGATGATCTACGTCGGCCGCCTGCTCTACTGGAAGGGCGTGCATCTCGCGTTGCAGGCGATGGTCGCGGCCGGGGCGGCCCGAAAGGGCATGACCCTGACGATCGTCGGCGACGGGCCCGAGCGTTCACGCCTCGAACAGATGGCGAGGAACATCGGCCTCGAGCAGGCAGTGCGGTTCCTCGGTCAGGTGCCTGCCGATGAGGTCGCAAGCCTCCTGCAGGAGCACAACGCCTTCGTCTTCCCGAGCTTCCAGGACAGCGGCGCCTTCGCCGTCCTCGAGGCGATGGCTCAACGGCTGCCTGTCGTCGCCCTGAACTGCGGCGGCCCCGGCCTGCTCGTCACGAAAGACACGGGGATCGCCGTGACTCCCGTCTCACCGGCGCAGACGGTCAACGCCCTGGGCGACGCTCTTCTTCGTCTTCACGAAGACACCGCGCTGCGCCGGCGCCTCGGGGATGCCGGCGCAACGAGGGCGGTTGAGGCGTTCTCGTGGGACCGCATCGGTGAGCTCGTCAGTGAGCTCTACGCCCGGTGCGCGGCTACCAACGCCGTCTCGGAAGCGCCACGCCTTGAATACGAAGCCAGCCTGCCGCACTGAGGGCTAAGGCGGCACTTCAATCCGTCGCTGCGAAAGTTTCCCCGCAGCGATATGCCGGAACCGTTGGCGCGTTTTGAACTAAGAGCAACCCTGAAAACGGGAGGCTCCTCCAGTACACGATTTCGCGCCCCGCGGGCGCGCTCTAGAGGGAGTCAATACATGGAGATGCAAGGCTACCTTGCCCTTGCCCGACGCCGATGGTGGCTCCTGATTGCAGGGCCGGCGCTCGCTGTCGTGGTTGCGTTCTACGTCACCCAGCAGATCACGCCGGCCTACCGGTCTCAGGCGCAGCTTCTCGTCACGAACCTGAAGCCCGTCGACCCGGCGGTGGCCGCCCTTGCGACACCGACAACGAGCCTGGACCTTGGTCTCAACGGGCTGCAGGTCGATGAGCGCCTGACGAACACCTACGTCAACCTCGTCAAGCGCCGCCCGGTCCTCGATGCAGTCATCGCCCGCCTCGCCCTCCCGATGACGGCGGACGAGCTCGCCGGTAAGATCTCGGTCTCGTCCGTGAAAGACACCCAGATCATCGTGCTGTCGGTCGAAGACACCGACCCGGCGGTCGCGGCGACAATCGCGAACGCGACGGCCGAAGAGTTCGTGAACACGCTTGGCATCCAGCTCGGGCAGACCGGCTCGGTCTCGATCGCCGAGCAGGCAACCGCCGCGAATGACCCGTTCAAGCCCAGTCTCATCACCAACGTCATGCTCGCGATTGTCCTTGGCGGTATCGTTGCTGCCGGCTTCGCGGTCGCTCTCGAGTACGTCGACGACACGATCAAGGAGCCTGAGGACCTCGAGCCGCTGGGCCTGACGAGCCTGGGTGAGATCTCGAAGTTCAGCCGCTCCACGAAGGGCGACGACTCGCTCGTGGTCTCTGACTTCAACTCCCGGCCCGCGGAAGCCTACCGCCAGCTGCGGACAAACATCCGCTTCGCCGGCATCGGCGGCGGCCTCAAGACGCTCGTCGTCACCAGCGCCCACCCCGGTGAGGGCAAGTCGACCACGGCTGCGAACCTCGCAGCGGCGCTGGCGCAGGCCGGCGACCGGGTCATCCTTGTCGACGCCGACCTCCGCCGCTCGTCGCTGCGAAAGACCTTCGAGGGTCCTGCCTCCTTCGGCCTCACCGGCCTCCTGTACAACGACCTCAGTGACCCCTCCGTGGCGCTCGTTGCCACGCGCTGGAAGAACCTCCGGATTCTGCCGGCGGGCACCCTGCCGCCGAACCCGTCAGAGCTGCTGACCTCGAAGCGCATGGTGCGCGTGATGGACGCCCTGAAGAACCTGGCGGACTACGTCATCTTCGACACGCCTCCGGTCCTCGCGGTGACCGACGCCACCGTCCTGGCCGCACGCACCGACGGCACGATTTTCGTCGCCGAGGCCGGCAAGACCCGCTCGAGCGCCCTGCGTGAATCGGCGCGGCTCTTGCAACAGGCGAACGTCCGTATCGCCGGCGTCGTTCTCAACCGCGCCAAGGGCGACCGCGCCGGCTACTACCACTACAGCCGTGAGGAGATTAAGGACGGAGTCGAGGTCGAGGCGGATGCCGTCCGCAAGCCCTCGGTCCAGCCTGCTACCTCACGCTCGATTACGCCGCAACCGGTGGAGCCGGCAGACGACGTTCGCCCGGCCGTCGCAGGTCCGCAGCGGGTCGCTCCCAGCCAGGTCCCGTCCCGGTTGACGCCGGCCGCGAGCAACGGTAACGGCCACACGAACGGCAATGGCAACGGCTACGCCAATGGCAATGGGAACGGCAACGGCAACGGTCACTACGTGCCCGCTCGGGTCCCCGAGCCGGTGCTCGCCGGTGACCATTTCGAAGAGACCATGGCCGGCTTGCTGAGCCGGATGGGAGACACGATGGGGATGATCCGTTCGCTCAAGCCGGACGGAAAAACTGAACCTCCGGGTGGTCTGTAACAAAACGCCCCTGCCAACGTTGAAACACGTGTAAGGAGACAGAGACATGTTCAAAGGATTGATGCTCGCCGCCGCAGGTGCGGCAACTCTCGCCGCACTCTTCGTTGCAGGGACCGCTTCGGCGCAGTACCCGGAGCCAAAGGGCAACCTGGTCTGCACGACAAAGGTGAGCGTAGAAGCTCACGAAACGACCTTCTACGCGACCCTCCGCGACAATAGCGGCAAGCCGATTTCCGGCAAGGTCGTCAACTTCAAGGTCATCGGCGGTACCGGCACCATTGACGGCTCGACGAACACTACCGATGCCAACGGTGTTGCGTGGGTGAGGACGAAGAGCTCGAACATCTCAGTGGCCGCGATCTACGACGGCATCCAGTGCAGCGCTGTCAGCCAGATTCTCGGCAGCACCTTCTCGCCGCCGTCCACCGGTGAAGCCGGTCTCGTCGGCTCTGAAGGCCGCAACTCGCAGTCTGAAGTGCTGGCCGGCGCCCTCGTCGTGATGGGCGCCAGCGGCCTCGGTATCGTCGGTCTTCGCCGGCGTCGCCTCGCCCGCCAGGCCTAACCTCTCCCAACTCACCGTTCTCAAATAGCACCGACTATCCGGCGCCGCCTGGCGGCGCCGGACCAGGAGAAGCCATGCCGAGCAGCAACCCCGGGACGGAGAAGATCAAAGTCGCATTGCTTGCCGGGGGCCTGGGCACCCGGATCATGGAAGAGACTACCGTGCGGCCCAAGCCCATGGTCGAAATCGGCGGACAGCCGATCCTTCGCCACATCATGGGGCTCTATGCAGACCAGGGCTTCGATCAGTTCGTCGTTGCCCTTGGCTACATGGGGGACGTCATCCGCGAACACTTCGAGACGAACCCGGCTCCCTGGAAGGTCGACCTCGTCGACACCGGTGCAGAGACGATGACCGGCGGACGGCTGCGTCGTCTTCATTCGCAGCTTCGCGACGGCACCTTCATGCTCACCTACGGCGACGGCGTCTCGGACGTCGATGCGAACGAGCTGCTCCGCTTCCACCGCTCCCACGGCCGCATTGCCACGCTCACCGCGGTGCACCCGCCGGAGCGCACGACGCGCCTGGTCCTGGGTGGAGACCACGTCTCCGGCTTCTCGCGCACCAGCCAGGGAGACGGCTGGATCAACGGCGGCTTCTTCGTGTTCGAACCCGCGATCTTCGATTACCTCAGCGCTGACAGTGATTCGCTCGAGAGCATCGCCCTGACCCGGCTCGCCCGGGATGGCCAGCTCATGGCGTACCAGCACGGCGGGTTCTGGCAGTGCATGGACACCGTCGTAGAGCGAAATCTTCTTGAAGACATCTGGTCCACCGGCGAAGCGCCGTGGTCCCAAACATCTCTATCGGCCCTGACATAAATCGCCCTCATAGGCGTTTCTAGAAACGAACGCCTGAACGTCTGGCGTTGGACCGCAATCGAAAGACGAAGCGAAAGGGGCCAGGGTTGAACAGTGTACGAGTCCGCCTTTCTAAATCCTTTGTAGGCCAGGAAGAGGCCGACGCAGTCGCGCGAGTCGTGCTCGATTCGGGATTCTTCGGGCTCGGTAAAGAAGTAAAGGCCTTCGAGGACGAGCTGGCCGCCTACATTGGCAACGGTCGCGAAGTGGCCTGCACCAGCGCCGCAACCTCCGCCCTCCATCTCGCGCTTCAGGCCTGTGGCATCGGTGAGGGCGACGAAGTCCTCGCTCCCACGATTACCTACGTCGCCACCTACCAGGCGATCAGCGCCACGGGTGCAAGGCCGGTCTCATGCGAGGTCCGCGAGTCCGACTGCTGGCTCGACCTCGAGGACGCAGAGGCTCGGATTACGCCCCGGACGAAGGCAATTGTCGTCGTCCACTACGCCAGCGGTTGTGGCGACCTCGATGCGCTCTACGATCTCGCACGCAGATACAACCTGCGCGTCATCGAAGACGCCGCCCACGCCTTCGGCTGCACCTACAAGGGCAACCGCATCGGCTCGATCGGCGACGTCGTCTGCTTCAGCTTCCAGGGCACCAAGAACATCACCTCCGGCGAGGGAGGTGCCGTCGTGACCGCCGACCCTGCCGTCGCCCAGCGCATCCGCGACCTGCGCCTCCTCGATGTCCTCAACGACTCGGACAACCGCTACGCCGGCAAGCGCAGCTGGGAGTTCGACGTCAACGAGCAGGGTTGGCGCTACCACATGAGCGACCTGATGGCCGCGATCGGCCGCGTCCAGCTTCGCCGCTTCGAGCACGAGATGATGCCTCGCCGCGTCGAGCTTGGTACGCGTTACCAGGAGCTGCTGGCCGGCGCTGAGCACGTCCGGATGCTCAACATCTGCTTCGGTGAAGTCGTGCCTCACATCTTCCCGATCTACGTCACAAACGGCCGCCGCGACGAAATACGCAGCGCTCTTGCCGAACGCGGCATCGAGACGGGCATCCACTACAAGCCAAACCACCTGCTCACCATGTACGGCAATGCCGAAGAGCACTTCCCGGTAGCCGAGAGGCTCTTCGATGAGATGCTTACCCTCCCGCTGCACCCCGGTCTCACCGAAGCGCATCAGGACGAAGTCGTCGAAGTCGTGCGTTCGTTCGCCGCGTTCCCGAGCCAGAGCGCTCGCAGTGTTGCAGCCCTGACCCTCGACCTCGAGGCGCCGGCCGCTCCCCCCGTTTCGAAACCCCGGACGCCTCGAAAGCGCGGCGCTGCCAGGAAAGTGGTGACCGCGTGAGCCTGTCTGTCCTGTACGTCCACAATCGCTACCAGGAGCGAGGCGGCGAAGACTCGGTGTTCGAAGCCGAAAGCGCCCTGCTCGAATCTCGCGGCCATCGCGTCGCCCGGCTGGAGTTCGACAACAAGGACCTGGCGCAGACGCAGGGGCCGGCAACGAAGCTGCGGCTTGCTGCCCAGGCGGTCTGGTCGCGATCGGCGATCAAGCGCCTGCAGGCCGTCCTCGACGAGTTCCAGCCGGACGTCGTCCACTTTCACAACACACTGCCCCAGGTCTCGCCTGCCGCCTATCGCGTCGCGCGTCGAAGCGGTGCGGCGGTGCTTCAGACGCTGCATAACTTCCGCCTGGTCTGCCCGAGCGGCCTCATGTACCGCGACGGCATGCCCTGTGAGAGCTGCATTCGCCAGCCCGTCGCGTTCTCCGGCATCGTCCACGGCTGCTACCGCGGCTCTCGGAGTCAGACGGCCACTGTGGCCGCGATGCTCTCTGTGCACCGTGCGCTCGGCACCTGGAAGCGCGACGTCGACCTGTATCTCTCCTGCAGCGCCTTCGCGAAGGAGAAGGTCAGTGCCGGCGGCTATCCCGCAGACAAGATCATGGTGAAGCCGAACTTCGTCTACCCAGACCCGGGACAGGGCGAGCACCGCGGCGACTATATCCTCTATGCAAGCCGCGTCACCGAGACCAAGGGCATCCGGACGCTGCTCCAGGCCTACGCAGACAACCCCACCGGCCTTCCACCGTTGCGAGTCGTGCATGGCGGCGACCTTCTGCCGCTCGTCGAAGAGGCGGCGGCAAAGGACCCCCGTATCACCGCGATGGGTCAGATTCATCGCGACCAGGTGCTCGAGATGATGAGCGAAGCCCGCGCCCTCGTCTTCCCGTCGATCTGGTACGAGAACTTCCCGATGGCGATCACCGAGGCGTTTGCGATCGGCCTGCCGGTCATCGGATCGCGCATCGGTGCTCTGCCTGAGCTGATCCAGGACGGTGTGAACGGGCTGCTCTTCGAGCCCGGCAGCGCGGACGACCTCGCTGAGCAACTGCGTCTTGTCGCTTCCGACGACGAGCGCATGGCCGGGATGGGCCAGGCAGCCCGCGACACCTACGTCACGCGCTACAGCGTCGACATCGCCTACGAGCTGCTTCTCACCGCCTACCTTCGTGCTTCCCGCAAGCCGGTTTCATCCCTGAAACAAACGCTCGAGGCACACGTTTCTTAGGATGTGGCGCTCCGCACTGGGGGCGCTTCGCAGCTAGACAACGACCTGTTGCCCGCGCCATGGATTGGCGCACCAGGGGCGAAGACAGGAAAGGATTCCGGTCATGACGAATTCGCAAATCGAGGATAAAACCTACGCTGACTACGTCCAGAATCCCCTCGTCCCTGCACCGCAAAGCTTTGACACCTACAACGTCGCGGGCGTCAACGTGAGCGCCGTGCGTTTCGAAGAGGGCATCAGCATGCTCCTCTCGGCGCCGGTCCAGCACCGGCAGATGCGCGTGCACTTCGCCGCCATGCACACCTTCGTCGAGGCCTCCAAAGACGACGAGCTCCGGGAGCTGCTCAACGAGGCCGAGCTCATCGCGCCGGACGGCATGCCGATGGTCTGGCTGGGGCGCAAGCAGGGGAAACAAGTGGAGCGCTTCTGTGGGCCGGACGTCATGCCCGCAATCCTCGACCGCTCTCGCCGGATGGGCTTCAGCCACTTCTTCTACGGTGGCACCCCCAACTCGGTCGAGACGATGGTCGAGGGCCTACAGGAGCAATTCCCCGGCTTGAACGTCGCCGGCGCCTACTCACCGCCGTTCCGGCCTCTGACGCTCGAAGAGAGCGAAGCGGTCGTGAAGCAGATCAATGACAGCGGCGCTGACTTCGTCTGGGTCGGTCTTGGCTCACCGAAGCAAGACCGCTGGCTGGCGAGCTTCCGGCCGCTGCTCAAAGCCTCGGTCATTCTGGCGGTGGGCGCCGCCTTCGACTTTCAGAACGGGAAGATCAAGCGCGCTCCACGCTGGGCCCAGCGGTCAGGCGTCGAGTGGGTCTTCCGCCTTGCTGCCGAGCCGCGGCGCCTCTTCGGCCGCTACGCCGTGGCAGGCATGCACTTCGGCCGGCTGTTGCTGACGAGCTCTTCGCGAAAAGAGGTATTTCGATGACCCTGACTGCGCCTCGACGCTCAACCCGCGTTTCCCTTCCGCGAGTAGCAATACTCGTGCCGAAGGGCGACCGCGACACGGGGCCGCTTGCCGAGATCGGCGGCCGCACCGTCCTCTGGCACAGCATGATGCAGCTCTCATCCTTCGGGATGCGTGACTTCATCGTCGCATCGGACGAGCCGGTCTCCGTGGCAAGCCGTCACGAGGTCCTGGCAGAAGGCTGGCGCGTGCAGAAGTCGTCCGCGTGTGGAGCTCCTACCGCGCTGCGAGACATCCTCACCGGCGGTCCGTTGCTGGTCACCGAAGGTACCGGCCTCTCGGACCTCGACCACAACGACCTCCTCGCCTACCACCGCTCGCACGGCCTGATCGCGACGATCGTCGCCGTCCGCCCGCCTGCTCGCTTCGGCCGCCTCGAGATTCAGAGCGGCCAGGTCCGCGAGTTCGCCGAGAAGCCGGCCTACGAGCAGGGCTGGGTCGGCGCCGGCATCTGCGTGCTGGAGCCCGGTGCGCTCGACTACCTCACAGATGACGAGGATGGCGGTTTGCAGGCAACCCTTGCAAGCCTCGCCCAGGAGGGCCAGCTGATGGCCTACAAGCACGATTCGTTTTGGGGCTCGC
This sequence comes from Dehalococcoidia bacterium, assembly GCA_050185685.1. Classification (GTDB taxonomy): domain Bacteria; phylum Chloroflexota; class Dehalococcoidia; order DSTF01; family WHTK01; genus WHTK01. The sequence continues at coordinate 9,531 of JBFWZE010000032.1, read as the reverse complement.
TGGAGACCCTGAAGGACCGGCAGACGCTCGAAGCGCTCTGGCAGTCCGGCAACCCGCCCTGGAAGACCTGGGCATAGGACGTAGATCAGGCCCGCGGGCCACAAACCTGAGAGGACAGCTACAGCAATGAAAGTACTGGTTACAGGTCACAACGGATACATCGGCGCGGTGCTTGTGCCGCTGCTTCAGCGGGCCGGCCACGACGTCGTCGGCCTCGACACCGACCTTTTCGAGGGCTGCGGCCTCGGCGCTGGCATGAGCGTGCCTTCGATCCACAAGGACGTTCGCGACGTCGAAGAGTCCGACTTCTACGGCTTCGACGCCGTCATGCACCTCGCGGCGCTGTCGAACGACCCCCTCGGCAACCTCGACGCCGAGCTCACCTACGAGATCAACCACCGCGCCTCCGTCCGCGTCGCCAGGCTGGCGAAAGCGGCCGGCGTGAAGCGCTACCTCTTCTCGTCGTCCTGCAGCCTCTACGGCGCTTCCGGCGACCCGGATGAGTTCCTCACCGAAACCGCCTCCTTCAACCCGGTGACGGCCTACGGCTGGTCGAAGATCAAGACCGAAGAGGACGTGAGCAAGCTCGCGGGCGACGGCTTCAGCCCGACCTACCTGCGCAACTCCACCGCCTACGGCCTCTCCGACCGCCTTCGCGGCGACCTCGTCGTCAACAACCTCACCGGCGTCGCCTTCCTCACCGGGCAGGCGAAGCTCACGAGCGACGGCGCCTCCTGGCGGCCGCTGGTCCACATCGAAGACATCTCCCGCGCCTTCCTCGCGATTCTCGAAGCGCCGGCCGAACTCGTGCACAACGAGGCCTTCAACGTCGGCGCGACCTCGGAGAACTACAAGATTCGCGACGTGGCCGAAATCGTCCGCGACGTCGTGCCGAGCACCGAGGTGACCTTCGCGGACACCGCGAGCGCTGACGCCCGCAACTACCGCGTGAGCTGCGAGAAGATCGCCCGCGTCCTGCCGAGCTTCCAGCCGCAGTGGACGGTCCGTAAGGGCGTCGAGGAAATCTACGACGCTTTCTGCCGGCACACGATCACGGAAGAGGCGTTCAACGGCCCCAGCTACCAGCGCCTGAAGCAGGTCCGCGGTCTCCTGGACAGCGGCCAGCTCGACGAGACGCTGCGCTGGCGGGTGCCCGCTCTGTCCGCCAGCGGGGACTAAATGTACGTCGTCCGCTCCACCTGCCGGTCCTGCGGAGGGTCGGACCTGGAGTTAGTGCTTGCGCTTGGGGAGATGCCGCTGCCGGATGCCCTCCTGCTGCCATCGCAGCTGGAGGAGCCGGAGCGGCGCTATCCCCTGGACGTCGCGTTCTGTCGTGACTGCGCTCTCGTGCAGCTCATGCAGACCGTCTCCCTCATGGAGATGTACGACGGCCGCTACGGGCACCTCTCTTCGGCTTCGGCGGCCCGCCTCGCGCATCTTCGGACCAGCGCGGAGCAGCTGATCGAGCAGCGTGGACTGGACGGCAACAGCTACGTCATCGAGATCGGCAGCAACGACGGCTCGATGCTCAGGTGCTTCCAGGCACGCGGCGTCCCGACGCTGGGCATCGAGCCCGCGCCGGGCCCCGCGTCCGAGGCGCGCCGGGCAGGCATCGCAACCCTGCCGACCTTCTTCACGAAGGACCTCGCAGGCCAGCTCGCTGCCGAAGGGCGCAAGGCGGACGTCATCATCGCGAACCAGGTGCTCTCGCGCGTACCGGACCTGCACGGCTTCCTCGCCGGCGTCCGCGTGCTGCTCGGTGAGACCGGCGTCCTCGTGATCGAAGTGCCCTATGTCCGCGACCTGATCGAGTCGGGCGCCTTCGATACCGTCAACCACGAGCAGCTCTCGTACTTCTCGCTGACCTCGCTGGTACACCTCTTCGACGGCGCCGGCCTCAGCCTCAACCATGTCGAGCGTTTGCCGGAGTGCGGCGGCTCGCTGCGCCTCTTCCTGGCGCGCGCGCGGCACGTCCAGCCCTCGGTCGCCCGCCTCCTCGAGGAGGAAGCCGCGGCCGGTGTCGCGGACGCGTCGTACTACGCGGGCTTTGCCTGGCGGGCCGAGCTGGTACGCAGCCGCCTCATTGCGCTCCTCGAGAGCCTGAAGGCGTCGCGAAAGCGCATCGTCGGCTATGGCGCCGAGGGCATGGGCAGCACGATGCTGAACTACTGCGGCGTCGACGAGAACTACCTCGACTACGTTGTCGACCTGAACATCCAGAAGCAGGGCCGTTTCATGCCCGGCGTCCACCTGCCGGTCCTCAACCCGGACCGCCTCGTCAGCAACCACCCGGACTACGTGCTCCTCCTTGCCTGGACTGCCCGCGACGAGGTGCTGAGTCAGCAGGAGGCGTACCGCCGTCAGGGCGGCCGCTTCATCGTCCCGCTCCCTGAGCCCGCCATCATCTGAGGAGACGTGTGATGCCCCGACCCACGACTCGCTGTCAGGCGTGTGGGGCCCGTAGCCTCATGCCCTTCTTCGAGCTCCAGGACCTGCCCGTGCAGAGCGACGTGCTGCTGTCGTCGCGCGCCGTCGCGTTGAGCTTTCCCCGCGGCGGCGTCCGTCTCGGCTTCTGCCGCATGTGTGGCTTCATCCAGAATCAGCTCTTCGACGAACGCTGCCTCGAGTACCGCGACTGCGGCCCGGGCGCGACGCCCAGCCGCGCCGATCGTGGCTACGAAGCCGGTCTCGCCGAGGAGCTGATCGACCGCTACAACCTCCGCGGGAAGTCGGTCCTCGAGATCGGCTGCGGCGACGGCAGCTTCCTCGAGCAGCTCTGTGCAGCGGGCGGCAACCTCGGCACCGGCATCGACCCGGCAGCACCCGGGGTGCCGTCAGCCGCCCTGCCTGTCGAGTACATCCGCGACTTCTTCGGCGCGGACCACTTCAGTCACCACGCCGACTTCATCTACTCACGTCACGTACTCGAAGAGACGAAAGCCGTAGGCGACGCAGTCTCGCTGCTCCGCCGTGCAGTTGGCAGCAACCGTGAGCCGGTCGTCTTCTGCGAGGTAGCCGACGTGCGGAAGATGCTGATCGACCTGGCGCTCTGGGACTTCAGCTATGCGCAGTGCTCCTACTTCAGCGCCGGGTCGCTCTCGCGCCTGTTCCGCCGCAATGCCTTCGACGTCTTCGACCTCCGCCGCCGCCGCGACGACTGCTCGCTGCTCATCGACGCCGTCGTTTCCAGCGGCGACCCCGAGCCCGCCTGGGAGATCGAGCACGACCTCGACGAGCTGGCCCGGCTGGTGGCGTACTTTCGCGACTACAGCGCCGACCGGCTTCATTCCTGGAGCACCCGCCTGAAGCGCCTTCGTGACGATGGCGGCCGAGTTGTGCTCTGGGGCGCCGAGCCTCGAGCCGTCTCCTTCGTCACCAGTCTCGGCGTCGAGGACGATATCGAGTACGTCATCGATCCGCGTCCTGAGCGTCAGGGCCGCTATCTGCCATGCACCGGCCATGAGACTGCGCCGCCGGACATCCTGCGCGAATACCGGCCCGATCTGGTCATCGCGATGGACCGCGGCGAGCTGCCGTTCATCGAAGCGGAGCTCGGGCGCATCGGCGTGACCGCGGAGGTGGCGTCGATCTAAGGGATTAGCTGCACTCGGGCTGCCGGTACTGCTCGGGGATCTCCACCTTGCTGCCCACGTCCAGGCCGTGTTCCTTGAACCAGCCCCGATTCGCTTCCAGCCCGTACTTGTAAGGACGGTCGGTGTCGTGCAGCGTCTCCGTCTGCGGCTCCATGTCGGCGATGAAGACGATCTCGCCGCAGGGGCCGATGAAGGCGACCGAGAGCGGTATCAGCGTGTCCTTCATCCAGAAGCCGAGGCCGTGGACGGGGATGATGAAAAGCATGCCGCGGTCTTCGTCGAGCTCTGTGCGCTTCGAGAGGCCCACGCCGCGCTGTTCCTGCGTTTCGGCGACTTCGACGAAGAGGCGCTGCTCTTTGCCGCCACTACTCTTCAGGGTCAGCGGGATCGTGCCGTCAGGAGCCTTGTCGCTGCCCCCGCTGCTGCAGGAGACGAGAGCCAGGGCCACCGCGGCGGCGGCGAATACAGACAGGACTCGGGCCACGACAGAGGTTCCTTGACCGGGGAAGAAGCGCATCACCATACTCAAACAGTATCGGACATTCGACATGGTTGAAATCCGGAGGGGTGCGATGGCAAAGCTCACAGACTACGGACAGCAGGTAGAAGAGCTCCTGGAGGCGGCGGAGCAGCTGGTGAAGTCGGGGATCATGACCCGCAGCAACCACGGCAACGTCAGCGTAAAGGTGCCGGATGCGGACGCCTTCATCCTCACCTCCGGCGGATCGCTCGCCAACCTGACGGCTGCGGACCTCGCGCTCTTCGATGCGGATGGCAACCTCCTCGATGGCACGGTGCAGCCGGTGGGCGCCGAGATCATCCAGATGCACGGCATCGTCTACCGCAAGCGCCCCGTGTTCTCCAGCGTCGTTCACACCCATTCGCCCTTCGCGACCGGCTTCGCGGTGGCCGGCCAGCCGATTCCGGCGGTGTACGAGGCCCTGATCCGCGCAGGAATGAACGAAGGCGTCCCGCTCGCCCGCTACGGCCCGCGCGGCTCCCAGCAGTCGGTCGACAACATCGCCGACGTTCTCACCGGCTTCGATGGCATCAAGGCGCTTCTGCTCGAGAACCACGGCGTCCTCGCGTTCGGCGACTCGCTGGCGCAGGCGGTGCGGTCGAACATGGTCGTCGAAGAGTCGGCGGAGATTGTCCTCTACGCCCACGGCCTCGGCGGTCCGAAGCCGATTCCCTCCGAGATGATCGAGGCAACCCAGGCCCGCGCCGCCTCCTTTGCCCAGGCGGGCACCTACAGCAGTGAGGTAAAGAGCTAGCCCGGCGAGATGAACAAGCTCAAAGGCATCCTCCAGGGCCGCTGTCCGCGTTGCAGCAAAGGACAGATCTTCCAGCCCGGCTTGATGGGCCTGCTCTTCATGAACGACGAGTGCGAGGTTTGCGGCCTGCGCTTCCTGCGCGAGTCCGGCTATTACCTCGGCGCCATGTACGTCAGCTATGGCCTCGGCGTGCTGACGGTGCTGCCGGTGGCGACGTACCTCGGCGCTTTCGCCCGCTGGCCGCTGTGGAGCGTCTTCGTGGTCATGGTCGTGCAGACGCTGGTCAGCATGCTGCTCTTTCTACGCTTCTCTCGCACGATCTGGCTCTACTTCGACGAGGCGATCGACCCGCAGAAGAACAACGCCTAGCCGGAGTCTTCGAGCACAGCCTCAGCCCGCCTGGGAGGCTGTCCTTGCGATCGAGCGGCGCAGCGGGTACGCAAGCTGGCGCAGGAAGGTCGGCGGCACCGGGTCGCCGTTGACGCCGAAGCTCGTGGCGCGTCGGTCCTTCGGCAAGTACAGCGTGCCGAACAGGATGTCCCAGACCGGCAGCAGCCCGGCGAAGTTCTTGTTGATTGCCTCAGGCTCATTCGAGTGGTGCCAGCGGTGGAATGCTGGGCTGGCGAAGACATAACGTAACGGTCCGTAGCCCCAGCTCACGTTGGCGTGCAGGCCGATCGCGTAGACGGTGAGCAGCGGCAGGTAGGCGCCGAGGGTCGCGCCGCTGAAGCCAAGCAGGAGCAGCGGCGTAGCGACGATCGCGCTTGAAATCGCGTCGTTCAGGGGATGGACCCGCACCGCCGAGAGCCAGTCGAGCTCGGTCGACGAGTGATGGACCGCGTGCATCCGCCACAGCCGCTCGAAGGTGTGGAAGGCGCGGTGCTGCCAGTAGGCCAGGAAGTCGGCCAGCAGCGTAAACACAACGAGCTGAAAGCCCAGCGGCCACCGCGAGATCGAAGTCTCCCGGGCCGTCAGGCCGCGCAGCTGGTCGCCGCTCGGCCCGACGCCGAGGATCCGTGCCGCGACGACGATCACGATGAAGATAAAGACACCGCTGAAGAGCCGGCCGAGCGTCGCCGTGAAGAAGTACCAGCTAACGTCGGTGAAGACACCCTTGCGAAAGCGCTTCTGGCCGCGGACCGAGGGCCAGCGCCATTCCATGACCGCGAAGACCAGCCCGACCACCGCCAGGGCAACGATGAGCACCGGTATTCGAGCGAGAATAACCTGACTCCTTTGGGGTTTTGTCGCCGAAAGCGTACGACGTGTGAGCCCAGGAATGCGTCAAGAATCCGTTAACGGGGGACGAGCGGGTCGTAGGGCAATTTCATGAAATTGCCCTACGGACCCGTCTTCTCTGTCAGTGGTGTAGGATGGCCGCGAAGTTCCAGCGTCGACGCTGTATGCGGAAAGGTGGTTCTCTCATGGCGATCAAACGAGTCGGTCATGTCGTGCTCAAGGTGCGCGACGTCGAGAAGGCGAAGCGGTTCTACGTCGACTTTCTTGGCATGAAGATCGGCAACGAAGTCGAAGGCCGCGGCATGTTCCTGCGCTTCGGCGACTACCACCACGACATCGCCGTCTTCAAGACCGGCGACGACGCCGAACTGCCGAAGGACAACCAGGTCGGCCTCGTCCACGTCGCCCTCGTCGTCGACAGCGACGAGACGCTGCGGGGCTTCTACGACCGGGCGAAGGAGATGGGCGTGCAGGTCGACAACTGGACCGACCACGACGTCACCCATAGCCTCTACCTGCGCGACCCCGAGGGCAACCAGATCGAGCTCTACGCTGAGACTGGCTACGATTGGCAGAACAACGGCATGGGCTTCCGCAGCAAAGCCTTCGACCTCGAAGGCATCTCCGCGCCCGCCGCCGGCGTCGTTTAGCAACCAGGAGCGTCTATGACCACCACCCGCGCCATCCTTGTCGACCCGAGCGCGCCGGCTCACCTTGCCCTCGGCGAGGCTGAGTTGCCGCCACCTCTCCGTACCGAAGCCACCGTTCGCGTCAAAGCGATTTCGCTCAATCGCGGTGAAGTGCGGCGCGCCCAGGACTCGGCCGCCGGCGATCGTCTCGGTTGGGACGTCGGCGGCGTGGTCGAATCGGCAGCAGCAGACGGCAGCGGTCCGCAGCCAGGCGAGCGCGTCGTCGGCATCCTGCGCACCGGCGCCTGGTCCGAGCTGCTCAACCTCCCGACCACGAACCTGGCAGTGCTCCCGGACTCAGTGAGCTTCGAAGACGCCGCCACGCTGCGTGTCGCGGCGCTCACCGCCCTGTACGTCCTCGACCGGGCGAATGGGCTTGCCGGCCGGAATGTCCTCGTCACCGGCGCCTCCGGCGGCGTCGGCCACTTCGCCGTGCAGCTTGCCGCAATGTGCGGCGCCACCGTCACCGGCCTCGTCCGCCAGGAGCGCCACGCCGCCGTCGTCAGCGAGGCCGGCGCCGCCCACGTCGTCGCTGACGGCACCGGCGCCGCGGCGAGGGAGTTCGGCCCCTACGACCACGTCCTCGACTCCGTTGGCGGCCAGACCTTCGGCAACATCGCGACGATGCTCGCACCCGGCGGCAGCATCGTCTCCTACGGCGTCTCGGCCGGCGGCAGGGTCGAGATGGACGTCACGCCGCTGTTCCGCAGCCGCGGCACCTTCAGCTCCTTCCTGGTCTTCGACGAGATGATGAAGGAAACCGCCCGCGTCGGCCTCACGCGTCTCCTCGGCCTCGTCGCCGACGGCCGCCTCAAGCCGCTGATCTCGCTGCAGGAGGACTGGAGCCAGATCGGACCCGTCGCGCAGCAGCTCCTCGACCGCAACTTCCCCGGCAAGGCAGTCCTCACCGTCTCGTAGCGTGACGAACGGCCCCATGCATGCGGACGAGGTGCCAACGTCGGCCGACCTCGCGCGCCGCCTCATCTGGGCGCAGTTCCCGCAGTGGGCCGACCTGCCGATCACGCCGGTGCAGTCCTCCGGCACCGACAACGCGATCTACCGCCTCGGCGACCGAATGGCGGTGCGCCTGCCCCGGCGCCCCGGCGCCGTCGCCCAGGTCGAGAAGGAGCACGCCCGGCTGCCCTGGCTGGCGCCTGCCCTGCCGCTTTCGATACCGCTCCCTTTCGCGCGAGGCCAGCCCGGTGAGGACTACCCGTGGCCGTGGTCGGTGCTCTCCTGGCTCGACGGCGAAGAAGCCACGACGAGGCAGCTCACGCACTCAACCGCCGCCGCAGTCGCGCTGGCAGAGTTCATTCGCGCGCTCCAGTCCCTCGAAAGTAGCGGCGGACCCGCGCCAGGCGCCCACAACTCCCACCGCGGCGGCCCGTTGGCTCAGCGTGACGCCAGAGTCCGGCAGGCGATCGCCGAGTGCGGCGGCCTCATCGACACTGATGCGGCGACCGCGGTCTGGGAGCGCGCACTGGCAGCGCCGCCATCGAGCTCAGCGCCGGTCTGGCTGCACGGTGACCTGCTGCCGTCGAACCTGCTCACGAAGGGCGGCCGCCTTCACCCTGTCATCGATTTCGGCATGCTCGGCGTCGGCGACTCGGCCTGCGACCTGCTGCCGGCGTGGGCGATCTTCGCCCCGGCAGCGCGCGCGGCATTCCGCACCGTCCTCGAGCTCGATGACGCAGCATGGGAGCGAGGCCGGGGCTGGGCGATGTCGTGGGCAGCCATCGCTCTGCCGTACTACCTCACGACCAACCCGCGCATAGTCGAGATGGCGACGCACACGCTGAGAGCGCTACTCGCGGACGCTAGTCGATGACCTCGGTCTGTTCTTCGATGATCTCGACGTCGAGGCGCAGCTCCTCGATGTACTCGACGGCGCTGTTGACGACCTGGGTGGCGTGGGCGGCGTCATTAGCGGCCGCGCAGATCGCGATGCCCGCGAGCTGCCAGAGGTCGTTGTGCTCGACCTCCGCGACCGAGACGTTGAACCTGTTGTGCAGGCGCTGCTGGATCGACTTCACGACCATCCGCTTGCCCTTGAGCGAGCCGTTCTCGGGCAGACGCAGCGTCAGGTTGCAGAGTGCGACGCTCATTCGTCCTCTTCGTCGTCCTCAGCGAGCTCGTCTTCGATCAGCAGCGGCGGCAGCTCCGAGGGGTGCTTGAGGCCGAAGTGCTCGAGGAACTTCAGCGTGGTGCCGAAAAGCGATGGCCGCCCCGGGGTCTGCGCCTTCCCGACCTCCTCGATCAAGCCGCGGGTTATCAGCGAGGCGATGGCGCCGTCCGAGTTGACGCCGCGCACGTTCTCGACGCCGGCGCGGGTGACGGGCTGCTTGTAGGCGATGATCGCCAGCGATTCGAGCGCCGCGCCGGAGAGGCGCTGGCGGCTCTCGAGGCCGAGGAACCGCTCGATTACCGGCCCGGCTTCGGGCGCGGAGACGAGCTGCACGAGGTCGCCGTCGCGCTGCATGCGGATGCCGCCGGTCTCGTAGCGCTGGTCCAGCTCGTCCAGCGCCTTCTCCACGTCGCGCTTGCCCTGACGCACCGCCTTCATCAGCGTGTCGACGTCGACGGGGCCTTCAGCGACGAAGAGGATGCTCTCGATGAGCAGGGGCAGGAGCTCGACCTCGGCTCCGGGCAGACGATGCAGGGTCATTCGAATTTGTTCTCCGTTTCCGGCTCAGGCTTGGCGGGCTTGTCGGTAGCAGGCGCATCGATGTCGGCCTG
>JBFWZE010000031.1:22984-25836 GCA_050185685.1 Dehalococcoidia bacterium | reverse complement strand
CGCAGCGTCATCTCCAGCGCGGGGCCGAAGCGCGTCTCGAACGGACCGATGCTCTCGAAGCCGCAGCGGCGATAAAAGCCCTCGGCCTCGAGGTTGCCGATGACGTGCAGTCTCGTCGCGCCGGCATTTCGGGCGATGGCCGCGCACTGCTCCACCAGCGCCCTGCCGATGCCCTCGCGCCAGTGCTCCGGCTCGACGAAGAGACCGTCGAGCTCGATGTCGCCGTCGTCGCGGTCGAGCAGCGCCGCGAACCCAAGGATGGCGCCGTCGCGTTCGGCCACAAAGACCTGGCCTGCCTCGATCTGGACAAGGGGAACCTCGATGACCTCGGGATGGGCGAGCAACGCATCGCGGTCGCCCGGGTTCGCAAGCGAGGCGCGACGCATCAGCGCCTCGAGTAATTGGCGCTCCTCGGGAACAGCAACGCGGACGATGAGGTCGGTCATTCCCATCGTCCGCGCCGTCAGTTGTCGTCGATGCGTCCTACGACTCGCCGTCGGCGAAGCGGACCTTGTCGAGGCGCGTGAAGTCATGGATCGAGTCAATCCAGCGGATCGTACCCGAGCGCGAGCGCATGACCAGAGAGTGCGTCAGAGCGCCCGTCGCCGTCGTCTTCACGCCGCGCAGGAGGTCGCCGGTGGTTGCGCCGGTCGCCGCGAAGAAGACGTCGTTGCCGCCGACCAGCTCTTCGGTCGTGTAGACATGCTTGAGGTCGACACCCGCGTCAATGCACTTCTGGCGCTCAGCCTCGTCGCGAGGCCAGGGCTTGCACTGGATGGCGCCGCCGGAGCAGCGCAGCGCCGCAGCGGTGATAACACCCTCGGGAGTACCGCCGATGCCCATGAGCATGTCGACGCCGCTGTCCGGCAGCGACGCCTGGATGCCCGCGGCCACGTCGCCGTCCGAGATCATCTTGATGCGGGCTCCCGTCTTGCGGATCTCCGCCAGCAGGTCGGCGTGGCGAGGGCGGTCTAGCAGGATAACCGTGAGGTCCTGGACGCGTTTGCCGAGGGCCTTCGCGACGTTCGCGATGTTCACGTCCACTGGTGCGTCGATGTCAATTGCATCCTTGGCTCCGGGGCCAACAGCAATCTTGTCCATGTAGAAGACTTCGCGTGCCACGTTCATCGTCCCTTGCGCCGACATCGCGATGACGGCGATGGCGCCGGGGAGGCCCTTCGACATCAGCGTCGTGCCGTCGATCGGGTCGACCGCGATGTCGACCTTGGGGTCAGAGCCGTCACCGATGCGCTCACCGTTGAAGAGCATCGGCGCCTCGTCCTTCTCGCCCTCGCCAATGACGACGACGCCGTCCATGCGGATGCCGTCGAGGGTGTGGCGCATGGCGTCGACCGCGGCTGCATCGACCTTGTTCTTGTCACCCTGGCCCATGTAGCGGAGCGCGGCCATCGCAGCTGCTTCGGTCACACGCACCAGCTCCATAGCCAGGTTGCGCTCGATCGGCTGGCGTTCGATGTGGTTCACGTCTTTCTCCTCAAGGTTGCTGCTGCTGTCGCGCCGCGCGGACGGCTCTTCATAGTTGTCGGCGAAGAGATCGCCGCCGCGCAGCGTAGCACCAGATCAGGCATCGAACCATGCCTGCCGAGTCAGGGATTCCATAACACCTGCTAGTCAACGGCTGGTGCTAGGCGCTTGCCGAGGACCGCCCGCCAACGAAGCGCTTCCGCATCTCCCAGAGGAAGGTCGCGATGAGCGCCGTGCCGCTGATCGGCAGGACGAAAAACAGCATGACTGCGCTGTACGCGCCCACAGCATCGTGCTCTGAGGCGTCGAGGATCAGGTAGGCGACGTACGCCACGTAGTAGCAGAGGAAGAGCACGCCCTGCCAGCGCACGATGCGCCCGGTCGAGAGCACGGGCAGACAGGCGATGGCGACCGCCGTCATCACCGGGATGTCGAAGTTCACCGCCGCCTCGGAAACGCCAATCACGGACGGTGCAAGAATCGACGAGAGTCCGAGGACCGCGAGGATGTTGAAGATATTGCTGCCGACGACATTACCCACGGCGATATCGCGTTCGCCCTTCAGAGCGGCGACGGTCGAGGTGGCGACCTCCGGCAACGAGGTGCCCGCAGCGACGATCGTCAGACCGATGATCAGGTCGCTCAACCCCAGGTCGACGGCGATATCGGTAGCGCTGTCGACGAGCAGACGGGAACCCAGAAGAAGCAGGCCGAGACCACCGACGATCATGGCCAGATCTCGAACGACCTTCGCGCCGCCGGTATCCCCGGTGCCGAACTCCGCCTCGTACTCCTGATCGACGAACTCAGGGTCGGTCTTGTGCCGGTCGCGACGGGTCTCGTAGACCGCAAAGCCGATGTAGGCAGCGAGGCCGAGGGCGAGGATGACACCCTCCCAACGGTCGAGCTGATTGTTGAGCGAAAACACCAGGAGCAGCACCGCGGTCCCCACCATGATCGGGACGTCGATCCGGATCAGGCGCTGGGCGACCGTAAGCGGGATGATCACGGCGGAGACGCCGAGGATCAGGAGCACGTTGAAGATGTTGCTGCCGACGACGTTGCCAACAGTCAGATCCGTGTCGCCGCCGAACGCAGCCTGCAGGCTTACCGCCAGCTCGGGAGAGCTCGTGCCGAAAGCGACGATCGTGAGACCCACGATGACGGGTGAAATGCCGATGCCAACGGCAAGCCGCGACGCGCCTCGCACGAGAATTTCGGCACCAGCGACGAGTAGCACAAGGCCAACGGCGAGCAACAGAAAGGTCACAGGTAGGCTCCGTCAGACGAGATGGCGGCAGTCAGGCAACTGCTGGGAACGTGGCAGTGAACCGAGTCTAGCGGCTTCGCAGCCTTCAGACGAGGCC
>JBFWZE010000031.1:21051-22884 GCA_050185685.1 Dehalococcoidia bacterium | reverse complement strand
AGTCCTGGTACCAGCACCATAATCGCAGTGAGAGGGAGCCGATGATGCTGCAGCCGCTCGACTTCGACGCGCCGCCCGACGTGCGAGACGCGCTCGCGGCGATGGGGCGCACAGAGGACGTGGCGCTTTCGCCGGGTGGTGGACGCCTCGCGATTGCCGAATTCGCCCGCAACCGCATCCTCGTTCTCGAGGTCGAAAGAGAAGAGCGCCTCACGACCGGCCGGGTGGTCCTGAGCAGGTTCGTCGAGCTGTCCTCGCCCCGATTCCGCTCACCTCACGGGCTCTGCTTCCTGGACGAAGACATCCTCGTCGTCGCGAGCAGAGAGGGGACGCTCACCCTGCACAGACTGCCGGCCCTCAGCCTCTCTACAGGGCACCTCGACTCATCTCCGATCCAGACGATTCGGCCTGGACTGCTCCGTCAGAAGGTCACGCCAGGCTCGGTGGCGACTCTGGCTGTTGGGCCGTCGGAGGTCGAGATGCTGGTTTGCAACAACTACCAGAACACCGTGACCCGCCACCTGCTCGATCCGCGGCGCAACTACCGATCGAAGACGAGTCATACCCTCCTGCAAAGGCGGCTCGATGTGCCGGACGGTGTTGCAGTGAGCCCGGATGGACGCTGGATCGCGATCAGCAACCACAGCACCTACACCGTCCTCGTGTTCGAAAACGGCGGCGAGTTGAACCCGCAGTCAGAACCCGCAGGCATCCTCACGAACGTCGAGTGCCCGCATGGCCTGAAGTTCACCGGCGACGGCGGGGCGCTTCTCGTTGCCAGCGCAGCGACGCCGTTCATCCACGTCTTCGAGCGGGATGCGCTGGTGGACGGCTTGCGGCGGGACGATTGGCTGGGAATGCGCGCACCCGCCGGGTCGCTGCAGGTAATGGACGACGAGACGTATCAGAGGGGCCGCACGAACGATGAAGAAGGCGGACCGAAGGGCCTGGTAGTGAGCACTGACCTCAATCTCGTCGCCACCACCAGCGAGTTCCAGCCGCTGGCCTTCTTCGAACTGCAGACGTTATTGCAGACCGGGACGCGAGCCCGTGCTACCGAGCCAGCTTGACGTTGACAGCTTCGAGTAATGGCCCGTACGATGCAGCGCAGCAAAGGAACCGCCGGTAGATGACAGACCGCATGACCGATAGCACACGCGACCGCCGCGGATTTATTCCGCAGTTGGTCGATGTCGTGGTGCGCCGGCGTGCCGTCCAGGAGCGAGACTCACACTAGGTCCCAACTCGTCTCCGTAGCCGCAGCCCACCACGACTGAATGAGTCTGGTGGGCTTTTTGTATTGCAAGGAACTGCTATGAATCTCCAATCGCGCCCTCTCGAGGTGCGAAACCTCGTCAAGTCCTTCGGCCGGCCTTCACGCTTCACCCTGAAGCGCCGCGGCGCCGAGACGAAGCCGCCGCCTCGCGCGCTCGATGGCATCAGCTTCAGCGTCGAACGCGGCGAAATCTTCGGCATCATCGGCGCCAACGGCTCGGGCAAATCGACGCTGATCCGGATCATCAGCACACTCCTGCTCCCCGACGAGGGCAGCGTCGAGGTCTTCGGCGCCGACGTAGCACGCGATGCTGCAGCGGTACGTCCGCTGATCAACCGCGTCTCGGTCGACCCCTCGTTCTTCAAGAACATGAGCTCGCTCGAGAACCTGCTCTTCTTCGGCCGCATCTACGGCCTGAGCAAGGCAGAAGTGATGACAAAAGCGCCAGAGATCCTCGAGCGTCTGGGCTTCGAGTCGTCGCGAATGCGCCAGGCGATGAGCGACCTCTCGCGCGGCCAGCAGCAGAAGGTCGCCCTCGCGCGGTCGTTTCTCACGTC
>JBFWZE010000031.1:0-20951 GCA_050185685.1 Dehalococcoidia bacterium | reverse complement strand
TGATGACAAAAGCGCCAGAGATCCTCGAGCGTCTGGGCTTCGAGTCGTCGCGAATGCGCCAGGCGATGAGCGACCTCTCGCGCGGCCAGCAGCAGAAGGTCGCCCTCGCGCGGTCGTTTCTCACGTCGCCGGTGCTGATGCTGCTCGACGAGCCGACGACGGGCCTCGACCCTCGCAGCAAGCGCGACGTGCAGTCGTTCATCCTCGACGTGCGGCGGGAGCACGACGCGACGGTGCTGCTGACCACGCACGACATGGACGAGGCCGACGCCCTCTGCGACCGCCTCGCCTTCCTCTCCGGCGGCCGGATTATCGCCGCCGGCACTCCGCTGGAGCTGCGCCGCCTCGTCGCGAACGGCGCGCCGGTGGAGACGATCACGATGGAACGCGTCTTTCTCGAGCTGACCGGCCGGTCGATCGAGGAAGACGAAGAGACAAAGGATAAAGTCACACATGGCTAGCTTCAGTCCCGCTGCCCGGCCCACCGTTGCCAGCCAGCTCAACCTGATCTACGCCTTCATCGAGCGCCAGACGAATCTCTGGAAGCGCTACTGGGGCTGGGAGATCGTCTGGCTCGTCTACGGCGTGGTGAACACGCTTGCCGTCACCTTCATCGCCGAAGAGGTCGGCCGGACCGGCATCGCCAGCGCCGCCGAGGTGCGCGAACTCGTGATCTACCTGCTCGTCGGTTCCCTCGTCTGGGCGTACCTGTCGGCTGTGCTCGACGACGTCAGCCTCGTCATCACCTGGGAGCGCTGGGAAGGGACCATCGAGCACACGCTGATGGCGCCTGTCTCGCGCTCGTTGCACCTCGTGGGCATGGCGCTCTTCGGCGTACTGCATGCGACGATCCGGTCGAGCCTGATCATGCTGCTCTCGCTGCCGTTCTTCAGCGTCGACCTGAGCAACGCGAACTGGCTGGCGGCGCTGCTGATCGTCGCCCTCGGCAGCGTCAGCATCATCGGCATCGCCATCCTGGGTGGCGTCTTGCCGCTGCTCTACCCGGAGCGCGGCATCCAGATGGCGTTCATGATCCAGGCGGTCATTCTGCTGATCTCCGGCGTCTACTACTCCGTCGACGTGCTACCGGGCTGGCTGCAGCCGCTTTCGGACATCTCGCCTGCCACCTACATCCTCGACGGCATCCGCGCCGCCCTGATCGACGGAGCCGGCATCGGCGACCTGCAACGCGAGTTCGTGGCGCTGGCGGTGCTCGGCGGCGTGCTCGTACCGCTGTCGCTGCTCGTCTTCGCCGTCGCTGAGCGCTGGGCGAAACAGACCGGCAAGCTGAAGCGCCAGGGGTAACCTTGAACAGCTCGTTAACGGGAGCGATAAACGTGCTTGAGAACACAGACCGTAGAGGAGGCGTCTCATAGAATCGGAATGAGAGCATTTCGAACACCGAGGAGCGAACCGTGGACGTGACCTTTCCCGCCGAGCTTGAGCAGTTCATCGACCTCTGCGTCGCTGAGGGCTTCTACGTCGACCGGGGCGAGGTCGTCCGCGACGCCGTCCGCCGCCTCCTCGAAGAAATGAGCAGCGACGAATACGAGGCTCCCACGAGCCACCTCGTCGCCAGCTCTGAGGGCGAGGACGACGGCGGTTTCGCCAGCCTCAGTGCCGCGGTCGAGGGGCTCGGCGGCGACGACGTTGTGGTGCCGGAGACGGGCGATGAGCTGATCGACCTGCTGGTCTCGACACGGGAGCGCCTGCTCGCGCTCCTGGAGCTCGTAGAGCTGGACATCCTGCACAACACCGCCTCAGGCAGCGCAGCAGGGGCGCTCGACGTCTCTACCGGCGTCGGCAGTACGGAGGCCTACGTCACAATACGGTTGCCCCGCAGCGAGTCGCCCGGCACGTGGCGGACGCAGGCCCTCGCTGCACCGCGCGGGCCGCTCGTCCTCGCAGACCTCGGATTCGCCCGAAGCGACGTCCTGCTGGCCATCGCGGAGGTCAACGAAGCGCAGGCGCAGCGCATCGAGCAGGTCCTCGACGCCCAGGCGGGAACGACGCGGCTGCTCTCCGATCTCCTGCGCCAGATCAGCGACTCGAACGCGGAAGTGGCGCGCAAGCTGCGTTAGTGCCGACGCTTTGACATGCCTCCGACAGTCGCAGGGCAGCGGCTTCAGCCCTGCCCCTTCTGGCGTCGGGATTACGTCGCGCGAGTGACCCGTGCACCATCACGCACCGCAGAGACGATGCCGCTGCGGCCAAAGGCGGACAGGGCTGAAGCTGCTCCACGAGTCTCAGCGCCCGCCTGTCATGGTTCGACCGGCTAACCCGCCGCTACCGCGTCCGCGATCGCCTTACCCAGCTCCTGCGTGCTCGCCGTACCGCCGAGGTCGGGCGTGTGCGGCCCTTCGATCAGCACTGCCTCGATCGCGTGCACGATCGCCTCGGCCGCGTCCGGGTGGCCGAGGTGGTCGAGCATCATCGCGCCGGACCAGATCTGGCCGATGGGATTTGCGATGTTCCGACCGGCGATGTCCGGCGCCGACCCGTGTACTGGCTCGAACATCGATGGGAAGTCACGTTCCGGGTTGAGGTTCGACGAGGGCGCGATGCCGATCGTACCGGTGCAGGCCGGGCCGAGGTCGCTGAGGATGTCACCAAAGAGGTTGGAGCCGACAACGACGTCGAACCAGTCCGGGTGCTGCACGAAGTGGGCGGTGAGGATGTCGATGTGGTACTGGTCGTAATGCACGTCGGGGAAGTTCTCGCTCATCGCCTTCACCCGCTCATCCCAGTACGGCATCGTGATCGAGATACCGTTCGACTTCGTCGCTGAAGTCAGGTGCTTTGCTTCACGGCTCTGCGCCAGCTCGAAGGCGAAGCGCAGGACGCGATCGACTCCCTTGCGCGTGAAGATCGTCTCCTGGATTACGACCTCCTCGTCCGTACCCTCGAACATGCGGCCGCCGACGCTCGAGTACTCGCCCTCGTTGTTCTCCCGCACGACGTAGAAGTCGATGTCACCGGGGTAGCGGTCGGCGAGCGGCGTGCGCAGACCGGGCATCAGGCGCACCGGCCGCAGGTTGATGTACTGCTGGAACTGGCGCCGGATCGGGATCAGCAGCCCCCACAGCGAGATGTGGTCTGGGATGATCGACGGCATGCCCACGGCGCCGAGGAAGATCGAGTCGTGCTTCTTGATCTGCTCGAGGCCATCCTCCGGCATCATGCGGCCGTGCTTCACGTAGTAATCGCAGTTCCAGTCGAAGTGGTCCCACTCGAACTGGATGCCGAACTTCAGCGCCGCAGCCTCGACGACGCGGATGCCCTCAGGCACCACCTCTTTGCCGATGCCGTCGCCGGGGATGGTTGCGATGCGGTAGCTGGGCACGTGTGACCTCCGAACTGGAAGAACGAACAGGAGGACTTGAGCTTAGAGCATTCCTCGATCGAGAACAGCCGGGTGACGAAGGCCGTTTCGACCGCTAGACTTCGGCGCAGATCTGGGAGGATGAATACATGACGACGAATACCGCTGATATCGCCGCGGGGCCGCTTGCCCGCATCAAGGTGCTGGACCTCTGCATCGCCCGCGCCGGCCCAACCTGCGTCCGGGTGCTCGCCGACCACGGCGCCCAGGTAACGCAGGTGGTGCGCCCGGGCGGCGGCGGTGACGTCCATCTGCCCGCCTTCGACCGCGAGAACCTGCACCGCAACAAGCGCTCGATCGCGATCAACCTGCAGACAGATGCGGGGCGTGAGGTGCTCTACCGCCTCGTCAAAGACGCCGACGTTGTCGTCGAGAACTACCGTGCCGACGTGAAGAAGCGCCTCGGCATCGACTACGAGACGCTGCGCGGCATCAACCCGCGCATCATCCTCGCCAGCCTCTCCGGCTTCGGTCAGGATGGCCCATACTCCGGCCGGCCCGGCGTCGACCAGATCGCCCAGGGCCTCGGCGGGTTGATGAGCGTCACCGGGCAGGCAGGCACCGGTCCCTGGCGCGTCGGCATCCCGATCGCCGACCTCACCTCCGGTCTCTACCTCGCGCACGGCGTCATGGCCGCGATCATTGAGCGCGAGACGTCGGGCGAGGGGCAGTGGGTGCAGACGTCCCTTCTCGAGGCGATGATCGCGATGATGGACTTCCAGGCAACGAACTGGCTGATTGCCGGCGAGATCCCGGGACAGGCAGGCAACGACCACCCCAACGGCTTCCCGACCGGCGTCTTCCCGACCCGTGACGGCGCGATCAACATCGCAGCCTCCGGCGAACGCATGTGGCGCGACTTCCTCAAGGTGATCGGGGCTGAGGAAATCGGCGACGACGAGCGCTTTGCCACGCCGAAGGGACGCTCCGTCTTGCGCGCCGAGCTCCGCGCCCTCGTCGAGCCTCACTTGCGTGAGAAGGACTCGGCGTACTGGGTCGAGGCCTTCAGCAAGGCAGGCGTCCCGTGTGGCCCGATCCTCAGCGTCGACAAGGTGTTCGAGGACCCGCAAGTGAAGCACCTCGAGATGGTGACGACGATCGAGAGCCCGATGTCGGGCACCCTGAACATCGTCCGGTCGCCCACCCGCCTCAGCCGCACGCCGACGGCGATTCGTACCGCTGCGCCCAAGCCCGGCAGCAGCACCTCCGAGGTGCTCGCCGAGGCAGGCTACAACGACGCCGAGATCGCGCAGCTCCTCGAGGACGGCGTCATCGAGCAAACGGACGGTTCGACACCGCGCAAGGACAACTGGTAGCGGGAATACGCCCTGACCTCAGTCCTCTCCCAGAGGGCGAGGATGGCCTGCTCGAGCTGCGCTCTCGCCTGGGCTGAGTTTGGAAGCAGAAGCAAGAACGCCGAGGCGGTTGCCTCGGCGTTCTTCGTCTCTTACTGAGTTGAGCCTTACTCCTCGCGCTTCGGCAGGTCCTTGAATTTCGCTGAGAGGTAGTCGCGGTTCATCATCGCGATGAAGTCGATCGAGATGCCCTTGGGGCAGGCTTCCTGGCACTCGGCGAAGTTGGTGCAGGTGCCAAAGAAGTCCTCCATGCGGTCCACCATGTTGATGACGCGGGTGTAGCGCTCCGGCTGGCCTTGCGGCAGCAGGTTCAGGTGCGCCACCTTCGCCGAGGTGAACAGCTGGGCGGCGCTGTTCGGGCAGGCAGCCACGCAGGCGCCGCAGCCGATGCACTCGGCCGCGTCCATCGCCCTGTCGGACGCCGGCTTCGGCACCAGGGTCAGGTTCGCGTCGCGGGCGCCGCCGGTCGGGGCGGAGATGTAGCCGCCGGCCTGGATAATGCCGTCGAGGGCGGAGCGGTTCGTCACGAGGTCCTTGATGATCGGGAAGGCGGCAGCGCGCCACGGCTCGACGACAATCTCCTGGCCGTCGTGGAAGAAGCGCATGTGGAGCTGGCATGTCGCGGTGCCCTTGCGGCCGCCGTGAGGCTTGCCGTTAATCACCACGCCGCAGGAACCGCAGATGCCCTCGCGGCAGTCGTGGTCAAAGGCCACCGGGTCTTTGCCTTCGCCGATCAGCTTCTCGTTGAGGACGTCGAGCATCTCGAGGAACGAGGAGTCTTCGTTGATACCTTCGAGCTTGTAGGTCTCGAAGCGGCCGCGGTCGTCGAGGTTGGCCTGGCGCCAGACCTTCAGCGTGAGTGATAGAGGCATTACTTGTAGCTCCTCTGTGCCAGATGCACGTTGTCGAAGACCAGGGGCTCCTTGTGGAGGCAGGGGTCGCTGTTTGCGCCCGTGTACTCCCAGGCGCCGACGTAGGCGAAGTTCTCGTCGTCGCGCAGCGCCTCACCGTCCGGCGTCTGGTACTCCTCGCGGAAGTGACCGCCGCAGGACTCATTGCGGTGGAGCGCGTCGCGGCACATCAGCTCGCCGAGCTCGAAGAAGTCGGCGACGCGGCCGGCTCGCTCGAGCGACTGGTTCAGCGACTCGTTCGTGCCGAGGACGCGGACGTCGGTCCAGAACTCTGCTTTCAGGCGGGCGATTTCCTTCATCGCGTGCTGCAGCCCCTCGGCGGTGCGGCCCATGCCGCAGAACTCCCAGAGGATGGCGCCAAGCTCACGGTGGAAGGAGTCGACTGAGCGCGAGCCGTTGATGCTCAGCAGCTTGTCGATGCCGGCCTTCACCGCGTTCTCCGTCTCGGCGAAGGCCGCGTCCGTGGTCGGCACCGCGGGCGTACCGAGGATCCCGGCGAGGTAGTCCGTAACCGTGTACGGGGCGATGAAGTAACCGTCCGCGAGGCCCTGCATCAGGGCGCTGGCGCCGAGGCGGTTCGCACCGTGGTCGCTGAAGTTTGCCTCGCCCAGGACGAAGAGGCCCGGGATTGTGCTCATCAGGTTGTAGTCGACCCAGAGGCCGCCCATCGTGTAGTGGACCGCCGGGTAGATGCGCATCGGCACCTTGTAGCAGTCCTCGCCGGTGATCCGCTCGTACATCTCGAAGAGGTTGCCGTAGCGCTCTTCGATGACGCGGCGGCCGAGGCGCTGGATCGCGGACGCGAAGTCCAGGTAGACGCCGTTCTTCTGCGGGCCGACCCCGAAGCCGTCATCAACCATGCGCTTCGCGGCACGGGAAGCGACGTCACGCGGCACGAGGTTGCCGAAGGACGGGTAGCGGCGCTCCAGGTAGTAGTCGCGCTCGGCTTCAGGGATGTCGCCCGGAGCGCGGGTATCGTCCTTCTTTGCCGGCACCCAGATGCGGCCGTCGTTTCGCAGCGACTCGCTCATGAGCGTCAGCTTCGACTGGTAGTCGCCGCTGGCCGGGATGCAGGTCGGGTGGATCTGCGTGTAGCAGGGATTCGCGAAGTAGGCGCCCTTCTTGTGTGCGCGCCAGGCAGCGGTGACGTTGCTGCCCTTCGCGTTGGTCGAAAGGTAGAAGGCATTGCCGTAGCCGCCGCTCGCGAGGAGGACGGCGTGGGCGGTGTGCGATTCGATCTCACCGGTAATCAGGTCGCGCGTAATGATGCCGACCGCGCGGCCGTCCTTGACCACGAGGTCGAGCATCTCGTCGCGGGCATGCATCTCGACTGAGCCCGCCTCAATCTGCCGCTCAAGGGCCTGGTAGGCGCCGAGCAGGAGCTGCTGGCCGGTCTGGCCGCGCGCGTAGAAGGTCCGAGAGACCTGAGTACCGCCGAAAGAGCGCGTGTCGAGGAGACCGCCGTACTCGCGGGCGAAGGGGACGCCCTGCGCGACGCACTGGTCGATGATGTTGACGCTGACCTCGGCGAGGCGGTGGACGTTGGCCTCGCGAGAGCGGTAGTCGCCGCCCTTCACGGTGTCGTAGAAGAGGCGGTGGACGCTGTCACCGTCGTTCTTGTAGTTCTTCGCGGCGTTGATGCCACCCTGGGCGGCGATGCTGTGGGCCCGGCGGGGGCTGTCCTGGAAGCAGAACACCTTCACCTTGTAGCCCATCTCGCCGAGGGTTGCAGCAGCCGACGCGCCCGCGAGGCCGGTACCGACGATGACAATGTCGAAGCGGCGGCGGTTGTGCGGCGCGACGAGGCGCATGTTGAACTTGTGGTCTTCCCAGATCGTCTCGATCGGTCCTTGAGGGATCCGAGCGTCGAGTTTCGGGTCGGCAGCGATGTCGATTGTCTCTGTGGCCATCAGATTCCTAACCAATCACGCCGGTGAGAACGGCGACGGGGAACGAGACATTCCCGACGGTGATGAGGGCAGCGATACCCACGGCGAAGGCGTTGCGCCAGTGGTTGAAGCGCCGGTTGTTGATGCCGAGGCTCTGGAACATGCTCCACGCGCCGTGCCAGATATGAATGCCCAGCAGCACGTTCGCGATGATGTAGAAAATCGCCACCGGCCACACCGAGAAGCTTTCGACGACGTTGTGGTAGGGCTCACCAGACACGAAGTCCGGGTTCGTCGTGCCGAACGTCAGGTCGAGCAGGTGGTAGATGATGAAAGCGAGGACGATGATGCCGGTCCAGCGCATCGTGCGCGCCGCGTAGTTCG
This sequence comes from Dehalococcoidia bacterium, assembly GCA_050185685.1. Classification (GTDB taxonomy): domain Bacteria; phylum Chloroflexota; class Dehalococcoidia; order DSTF01; family WHTK01; genus WHTK01. Next base: position 13,030 of record JBFWZE010000031.1, on the reverse strand, counting down.
CAGCGATGTAGTCACGGCCGCCCTCGTACTTGTGAGGACGCGCCTTGCGGTTCGCCAGGGTGAGTGCCGTCGCTGCATGGACGTGCACGACGATTGCGAGAAGTAGACCAAGGCGCATGATCCAGAGGAAACCGCTGTGAGGGAGCGCCGGGTAGAGGACGATGCGCAGCCACTCGGCGTAGTGGTTCATGTCCTCTTCGCCGAGGTACAGCTTCAGGTTGCCGACCATGTGGGCAACCAGGAAGCCAAGACCGGCGACGCCGGAGACGGCCATGACCGCCTTCTTGCCGATATTGGAGCGGTAGAAATCGAAGACCCAGAAGCCGGGAAGCTTCGAAATGCCGCGCAGCCGCGGGGCCCGCAGCCGCTCTCTTGTATCAGTCTGTTGCTTCAGCATCGAGACCTTCCCCAGTCACGACCGCCGTCGTCGTTCGCCATCAGCCTGAGCCGATGTCCTGCTCCCCCAGACACCTTCATGGTTTCCGCCTCTATTCGTACTGTTTATATTATCTCCGGCATTCCAAGGAAAATTAAATCAATTCTCCATATGGTGAAATCAGCTTGCGCAGCCTGTCACAAGCGACAGACTGCCCTTCCTGCTCAATGGATCCGCACCTGCTCGGCCGCCTGCCGCTGCTCCACTTGGTAGCGAATCAGCGCGGCATAGCGGTACACGACATGCGCGAACTTTCCGTACGGCAGTGTCAGGAAGAACCCGAGCACGAAGCCGAAGTGGATCGTCAGCAGCGTGCCCATCAGCGCCGTCTCTCTCAGCACCATCAGGACAAGGCCGCTGAGGCTCGTCGTCATCAGCAGGATGAGGAAAACGTTGTCGATCTGGAGCATGCGGTCGTTCGCCGGGTCGTGGTCCTGACGCGACTTCAACCAGAGCAGCCCGCAGACGCCGAGGACGGTCATGACACCGCCGATCGTGCCGAGGATGACGGGAGCGCTGAGATACGGGTACGGCGCGTCCTCGTGGAAGACGTTGTGCATGATTGCCGCAATCGTGGTCGACGCGGTCATGAAGAGGAAACCGTAGAAGACGAGGTGGTGGGCGTAGCGGCGCGAGTTAGACGTCAGCTGGTCGGGGTAGAAGCAGCCGCCCTGGTTACCGCCCTTCATGTACTTGAGGCCGAACGCGTCCTTCGTCGCTTTCGAGAACGAGACGGGGTCGAACAGCTCGCCCAGGGTCGACCCGGTACTGCGCCAGAACTTGAGCCCGCCGACAAGGAGCGATATCGCGCCGAACCCGGCAATGATCATCGCCGGGGCGACCATCGCGTAGTACGGGATGACCTCGAAGAAGGCGCCCTCTGCGGAGTTAGCGCCAAAGAGCACGTCGGAGCCCTGCGTCAGGAGCACGGCGCCGAAGATGACGGCGATGAACAGGGCGACAACGCCGCCTACCGCCCACTGATTGCCCTGGAAGACCTTCGAGAGCAAGCTCGGCCAGGTGTAGTCCTTGTAGGTCTCGGCACGCAGTTCAGAGAAGACCATCGGGATGTTGATGTCGTACTCGTGCGGCGGCGTGAACTGGCAGGCGTAGTAGCAGGCGCGGCACTCGAAGCAGAGGTTCGCCATGTAGACGAGGTCCTCAGCCGCGAACTCGCGCCTCGTTGCCATTGTCGGGAAGACGGCGCAATAGCCTTCGCAGTAGCGGCAGGCGTTGCAGATCGTCATCTGACGATCGACTTCCTGAATCAGCTCATCTGAGGGCATGCTCTGCGGCCTCCCTGCCGGCGATACGTCCCCAGACGCTGCCGATTGTCATACCAAAGCCGGCCATGTAGCCGCGACCGAGAATGTTGCCGGACATCACTTCGCCGGCGGCGTAGATGTTCGGCATGGGCTTGTTCTGCTGATCGAGGACCTCTGCGCTTTCGTTCACGCCGAGGCCGTAGTAGGTAAAGGTGATGCCGGGACGTAGCGGGTAGCCGATGAACGGCGGCGTGTCGATCGTCTGCGCCCAGTGGCTCTTCTCGATCTCGAGGCCCTCGGTGTGGCAGTCGTCCAGCTTCGTGAGGTCGAAGGTGCCCGGCTTCACGGCCTGGTTGTACTCCGTCACCGTCTCGACCACTGTCTCCGGGTTAAGCCCGAGCATCAAGGCGAGCTCATGCACCGAGTTCGCCTTCATTGCCGGGAACGCTGAGGGCATGAACGTATTCGCGGCCTTCGAGTCCATGATCGAGAACGCGATCTGGTCATCCTGCCGCGCGATGAGGCCTCCCCAGACGGCGTAACGCTTCGGCCAGATGTCGATGCCTTCGTCCGAGAATCGCTTGCCGTACTTGTTGACGGCGATGCTGAACGGGACCGTGTCGAGGCGCGTCACGATGCCGCCATCGAACTGCGGCGCCCGCGCGTCGACGGCGACGGCGTGGAATTCACGCTCGTTACCCACCGCTTTTGCGCCCTTGTCGAGGAAGATCCGCAGCATCTTGCCGGTGTTGTGAGGCGTGCCACGGATGAAGAAATTGTTCGCCGCTTCGCCCCAGTAGAGACCGAGCCACTCGAGGTTCGCCTCAAAGCCGCCGGAGGCGATGACGATCGCCTTCGCGTCCACCGTCTTCGGGCCGGCCTTCGTGTCCATGTGCAGCGTGTGCGGGTGCTCGACGCCATCGCGCATCGTCACGTCGACGACGGGCGACTCGTAAATCACCTCAACGCCCATTTTCTCGGCCAGCTCGTAGTAGGTGTTGAGGAGGGCCTTGCCGCCGCCGAGGAAGAAGGCGTTCGTGCGGGCGAGCTGGAGGGTGCCTTTCAGCGCGCTCTGCCACTTGATGGAGTGCTTCGGCATCCACTCAGCCAGCTCAGCCGACTTGCGAATCGTGAAGCGCGCGAGGTCTTCGTCGGTCTCGCCGCCCGTGACCTGCAGGAGGTCGCTGTAGAACTCGTCTTCGGTGTAGGTGCCGACCATCGCGCCGGCGTCACCGATGTGCATGTAGCGGACGTTGCGAGTATGACGGCTGTTGCCGCCGCGGAGAAAGGGTGTCGCCGCTTCGATGATCAGGACGCTTGCCCCGGCCTCTCGCGCCTCGAAAGCGGCGCAAATGGCGGCGTTGCCTCCCCCAACCACGACGACGTCGTACAGCGGTTTCACGGCATCTCCCACGGCACGCTTCCTGCGCGCCTTGCTGGATACTACCGACGCCACCATTCAAGGGCAAATGGTGTTATCTGATTCGCCCTGGACCGACAGCTTCGTCGGTCGAATCGACGAACAGCGCCGGCATTCATGGCATCCAGGTCGAGAACTCGTGGCCGGTCACCGCCTGACGAGGAACTCCAGGATCGCGGCGTTCACCTCGGCCGGTTTCTCCATGTTCGCCATGTGACCGGCGTCGGCGATGACCACCTTGCGAGAGCCCGGGATCTTCGAGAGAACGTCGGCGTTGTCCTGCATACGCGGCACGTCCAGCTCGCCGACGATGACTAGCGTCGGCGCCACCACGTCGTGCAGGCGCTGAGAGGCCGGCGGATCGGGCGTAATCTGCTCGATCGACGCTGTCGTCCAGTGCCAGCCGCTGTAGGTCTCGACGATCGCTTCAAGCCGTCGTGTCACGTCGGGGTCACGGCGAGCCGGAAGGAAGAGCCCGTCGACCAGCCATGCTGCCTTCGCGGCGTCGAGCCCCTGCGCCTTCGCAATCTCGGCGAATCCGCGGGCGTGGGGCGATGGCGGGCCGCCGGTGCCGGAATCGACGAGTACGAGAGATAGCAGGTCCTGCGGGTACATCACGGCGTAGTCGAGGGCAATCGCACCGCCCATCGAGAGGCCGACCAGGTGAAAGCGGTCCACGCCGAGCTGCTGCATGAGCGCATGGAGGTCGTCCTGGTGGGAGAACGGCCCCTCAGGGAGAGAGGACTGGCCGAACCCGCGCGCGTCATAGCGGAACACACGATACTTGTCGGCAAAGACGGCCCACTGGTCATCCCACATCCGCGTGTCCAGCGTGAAGCCATGGACGAAGACCAGCGGCTCGCCGGCGCCAGCGGCCTCCCAGTAGAGGCGTCCGCCGTTGATCTCCGCGTAACCCGACTCTGTAGCGACTGTCATTCCCTGTCTCCTTCTGCCCGCCGAGTCTACGCGAATCACTGCGCAATGCGTCGCCCGGCCTTGAATGTTCGACCCAGCAGTAGATAATCAACCGCAGAATCAGGAGGAGAACTCATGTCTGAAGCACAGCGCCCGGCGCCGCCACCACCGCCGCCGGCCACCGACGTCAAGTTCACGGACGACATCAAGGAAGTCGTGGCTGGCTCCTACGCAGCCGGCGCGCCTGCCCTTGTCGCCTACGTCGACGAGAACGGCCAGCCCAGCCTCTCGATCCGCGGCAGCACCCAGGTCTACAGCGACACCCAGCTCGCCGTCTGGATCCGCGCCGGCAGCAACCTGGCGAATGCGCTCGCGAAGAACAACCGCGTCAGCATTCTCATCCGCGTTCCCGAGACCCGCGCCACGCTGAACTTCCGCGGCCGCGCCGCCCTGATCAGCGACGACGCTGTCCGCCAGAAGGTCTGGAGCAGTGCACCGGAGAACGAGCAGAAGGCCGACCCGGAGATGAAGGGCCAGCCCCTGATCCTCGACGTCGACCGCCTCGACGGACGCACGCCCGCGGGCCCGGTTCGCATGCTGCGAGGCGCGAGCTAAGACCGGCTCCGACCTCGGATACACTGGAAAGCCCTTCGCAATGAAGGGCTTTTCCCTTTTCCTCGGGTGTACCTGAGATATCCCAGAATGTCAGAGGGACGGCTTCGTCCTCCGGAGGACTATCAATGCAATACGGAATCGTGTTTCCCGGCGGCAGCGCCCCACAGCAGCTCGAGCTCGCGGTCATGGCTGAAGAGTGTGGCTGGGACGGTGTCTTCGTCTGGGAGTCCTCCTACGGCGTCGATCCCTGGGGCACGCTGACAGCAATGGCGCAGAAGACGAGCCGCGTGAAGCTCGGCACGATGTTGACGCCCCTCGCCTGGCGCCGGCCCTGGAAGGTCGCGAGCCAGGCCGTGACCCTCGACCAGCTCTCGAACGGCCGGGCCATCGTCGCGGTCGGCCTCGGCGCCCAGCTCGGCGATACCCGCGAAGAGATGGACCGCCGCGTCCGCGCCGAGATGCTCGATGAAGGCATCGACATCATGCGCGCGCTCTGGGAGGGCAAGGTCGCTTTCGAAGGCACCCACTACCACGTGGACTTCAGCGACCGCGACGACCTCGTTGCGGTCGCATCGCCGGTGCAGGAGCGCATTCCTATCTGGTGCGTCGGCGGTTGGCCACGCCAGAAGTCGATGCGCCGGATCCTGCGCTGCGACGGGCTCATCCCCCAGCTCATGGACGAGCCGCCGTTCACCCATCTGACACCGGAGCACCTGCGGCCGATCCGCGCCTGGCTCGATGAGCACAGCCCCGACCGCACGATCGAGATCATCCTCGACGGCGAGACCCCGGCGGATGACGCCGCGGCGGCCCGTGACCACGTCGCTGCCCTTGCTGAGGCAGGCGCTACGTGGTGGCACGAGACGCGCTGGGAGATGCCGCACTACGTCCCCGAGCGGATGGAGCAGGTGAGGCAGCGGCTGCGTGCCGGTCCGCCGCGGCCCTAAAGTCGCGCGACACCGTCGATTTCGCCTTCCGGCTCACGGCCGAAGAGGCGCAGCACCGTTGGAAAGACGTCGGCGGTCCGAAAGTGGTCGGCCGCAATTGGATGGCTGATGATCACGGGTACGTGCATCTGAGGCTGGATCAAGGCGCCGTGAGTCGAGCGATGTTCCGGCACTTCCCAGCGGCCGCGCAGATCATAGCCCTGCTTCGCGCTCACCATGAGGTCACCGCTGCGTTCGGCGCGAAAGAGCTGCGGCAGCTGAACCAGGGCGTCCGGCCGCGCCGCATCGAAGGTCAGCGCCAGCACTTCATCCGCGGTGTACTTGCTGAAGGCGCCGCAGCCCGCCGGGTCGTCCCCCCTGAAGCTGTAGCTGCAGTAGCCGTCCTGCCAGTGGATACGCCCTTCGCCGCCCGCCGTGCGCATGACAACGTCCCCGTTCACCGCCCGCGCCGCAACGAAGTCGACTCCCTCGTTCGATAGCAGGGCGTCGGGCACGCGGCGGACTTCAATCTCCTCCCAGGGCGTGCGCTGGCTCCAGCTGTCACCATTTCGGAAATAGATCTGGGTCATGCCGTTCCCCGAGACCATCTCCGCACAGTGGGCGTCCCGGCGCCAGAGCCGAGGGAAGTACAGGGGCTTCAGACCAAGGTCATCGTCCAGCTGCTTCGCCACGTCGATGTGCGTGTGGGTCGCGGAGTGGCCGTGGTCACTGCCGATCACCCACAGCGTCTCCTCGTCCCGGCCCAGCTCGCGGAGGACGCCGCGGGCCTCCCCAATGGCGCGGTCGATCGTGCGATACGACTCGATGGCCTTCGGCGCCGCAGGGTGGTTCTCGTGGGAATGACCGTCAACGCCGTTGAAGGCGCAGGCGATGAACTCCGGCCCCTCACGAACGGCGCGGACGAGTGCGGCAGCAGCAACCCGGTCTGCGAGCTGCCAGTGGTGCAGATAGTGGCCGATCGCATAGACGAGCGGCTTGATTCGTCGAGTGAGGTTGTCTTCTTCGTCGCAGCCTTTCGTGAGCAGGTTCAGGATGTTACGGCGCGTGCCGAAGTAGTCGAACCAGGTGGGGCTTCCCGGCGGAAGGTGTTCGTCGAAATGCATCGCCTCGCGGCCGCTGTAGCTGGCAATGCCGGGGTCGGTCCAGCGCGAGCCCTCGTCGTTGTAGCGCGCACGAGAAAGCCAGCGGTAGCCGGGGACATTTGCGGTGCCGGGAAACAGTCCCATAAAGTAGGGCACATAGGCCGGGCCAGTCGTTGAAGGAAAGCAGGTGACGGCCTTTTTGACGCCGCCTCCCGCCTCCGCAAGGGCTGCGATGTTCGGCAGACTTCCTTCATCGATCAGTGACTGGAGTACAGGAAAGGTTGCGCCGTCGATCATGACGAAGATGAGGCGGCGGAACTGTTCAACCATCCTTCGCATAGTAGCTGCTCTCGAGATATGAGACGCAAAGTTCACGCCTCATTCGACGCTGAGCCATATACAAACGAAGGGCTTTGTTTATACTGCGAACTGGTGACGGAAGGATTCATCCTTTTGCAGAATCGAAATGGTGAAAAACTAGCACTATAGTGATGTAACAGACGCGACGAGCGTCCGTTTATGTCTAATGAGAGGTTGACTCCGCCCTCTCTCATAACTGAAGAGCAACGTCGCAGGGATGCGAGGCGCAAAGCAGGTGAATGCCTGCTCGAACTGGCAGTAGCCAGGGTGCCCACGCATCCCTGATTTCTTGCCCGTGGGTCACGCGCCTCGCTCGAAGTAGGGGAGGCAGCGGTGCCACTGACTCGCGAAGAGATGATCATCAAGAACATGCCGCTGGTGGCGTTCGTCGTCGGAAGGATGGCGGACGAATCCGGTTCGAGCCCCCTCGATCGCGAAGAGGCAATAGCGTACGGCCTCGAAGGGCTAATCCAGGCAGTCGACTCATACGACCCTGAGCGAGGCACGACCTTCGCCAGCTTCGCAATTCGCCGGATCCGCGGCTCCGTCCTCGACGCGATCCGCCGCATGGACGTGCTACCCCGCTCCCTCCGCCGCAGCACACGCGAGGTCGAACGCGCCAACCTGGAGCTCGCGGGCATGCTGGGACGCTGGCCCACGACGAAGGAGCTGGCGATGAGGATGGGCCTCGCGCCGGAGGCGGTTCGCGGCGTGCTCGGCCACACGTCCGCCCGCGTCGTCTCGCTGGAAAAGATGATGACAGACCGCGCCAACGACGGCGCCACGCCCTGGGAAGCCTCCGACAACGACGAGCTCTCAGACCCTGCCGCCCAGACCGACCGCCAGGCCGACCTGCAGCTTCTCAATCTCGCGATCGGCGCCCTCTCTGAGCGCGACCGCGAGATCGTGCAACTGCGCTACGGCCGAAACCTCCCTTTCCACGAGATCGGGAAGGCGATGGGGCTCTCAGAATCGCGCGTGTGCCAGCTGCACAAACGGATCATTGGCAGCCTGCGCCTGCACCTGAAACGGGAGCTGGAAACGGCGGCCTGATGCACATTCAGAAGCAAATGGGCGATGTCGATACTTAACAGGACGACGATGCTACGAAGGCTAGGAACGGCCACCGACTTGTCAATGAATGACAGCGGCCCAAGGTTACTGGGCAAGAGTCCCCCTGTGCGCCGAAACCTGCCCACGCTGAACGCATCGAACGCCTACTTCGCCCTTCTGACCGTTGTTGCCACCGGCCTCCTCGCCTGGCAGGCGCCCCAGTTCGAAGGCAACATCACCGTCTTTGCTCTACTGGTAGCGCTCAACATCGCGGCCGGCATGATGCCAATCAACCTCTACGGCGACAGCGTCCTCTCAGTCGGCTTCGTGATCACGGTCGCCATCGTCGTGATCTTCGGGCCGCCGGGCGCCGTGATCCTTGGACCGCTGGCAGCACTCCTGCCCGCGATTGGACGCCGGCGGTTCAACAACCACACGATCCCCAACGCAGCGCTCTTCACGATCGTGAACTGCGCTACCGCACTGGGTTACCACGCGCTCGCCCCGACGGACCCCTCGCAGTTCTCTCTGGAAGTCGGCGCCGGCATCGTATTCGCTGTGCTGGTGAACTTCTTCGCCAATGCCTTCCTGCTGAGCGTGCCCTACATGCTCGCCGGGAAGGACTCGCTGACGTCGATGTGGCGGAAGAGCTCCTGGCTACTGCCGCACTACCTCGGCATGGGCATCGTCGGCGGCGCTCTAGCTGCGTCCTACACGTCGCTCGGGATCATTGGCATTCTGGCCTTCGTCACGCCGGCGTTCATGATGCGCCTCGTCATGAAGCAATACGTCGACAAGACAGAGGACAACGTCCAGAAGCTCAGCGAGCAGAACACCGCGCTTCGAGCTGCGAACATCCAGATCCAGGAAGCACGCGACGAGCTGCGGGACAGCTATGACGGCACCCTCGAAGCGCTGGTCAACGCGCTGGACGCCCGCGACCAGGAGACAAAGGGCCACTCGATCCGCGTTTCCCGCTACATGATGGACATCGCCGGTGAACTGGGCGTCAAGGAAGGCTCGCAGGAGTGGCTGGACATGCAGCGCGGCTCGCTGCTCCACGACGTTGGCAAGATCGGCGTCAGCGACAACATCTTGCTCAAGCCCGGCAAGCTGACCGAAGACGAGTGGACGCTGATGCGTCAGCATCCGGAGATCGGCTTCAACATGCTGCGGCAGGTGAAGTTCCTCGCTGGCGCCGCCGAGATCGTCTACAGCCACCACGAGCGCTGGGATGGCAAGGGCTATCCGCGCGGCCTCAGCCACGAGGAAGTGCCGCTCGGCGCGCGCATCTTCGCCGTCTGCGACACCTTCGACTCGATGACTTCAGACCGCCCCTATCGCAAGGCGCTGTCGACGCTCGACTCGATGAACGAGATTCTCAAGTACAACGGAAGCCAATTCGACCCGCTTGTGGTCGAGGCGTTCCTCGATATCTATGACACGTGGGTGAAGGAGAGAGAAGAGATGCACATGCCGCGGCTGGCGGCATAGCAAAAAAAGTGGGGAGGTACTTTCGTACCTCCCCGTTGCTGGTTAGGGCCAGCCCCAGTCCATCTGAGTCATTTGCTCCTCCTTGAGCATTACCGCCGAGGCGGCATCCGCAGTCCTTGCGGCTTTTCGGGATACGACATCGGGCAAATCCATTTGCCAACCGGTCGATGTCTTGTCTGTATATTCGTCGTAGCGGACTAAGCCGTCAAGGGAGTCTGAAGAGAATTCTCTGTATTAAGTAACATTTCAATTCGATCTGTTTATACAACGTAGCCAGTTTGTACAAAGCTCTGCGGCCCTGCCAGCGAGTTTGACAGCACTCCGGCACAGGCTATGATGAACGGGATATCCTACCCAACCACCGAGGGAGTTACACATGCAATTTGATTGGGTCAAGGCGATCGAGGACATCTTCTCCGACCAGACGACCTGTCCCCGTTGCAGCGTCATGACCGATCAACTCGTTGCCGGATACTCCCGGGCAACCTGGAGCGCAGAGTACGCTCCCCGCTGCGCCAACTGCACCCACAAAGAAGACTGTGAGTCCCGGAAGCTCGTTTTTCTCTGCGCCGCCTGCGCGCGGGAGCTGCGCCTGCGCGCGCGTCCCGTCGACCAGGAAGGCATGATGACGCTGCTCATGGAGGACTGCCGCAAGGACCTCGAAGAGTGCCTCGACTACATCGCCGACTACTGGCAGGAAGACCTCGACGTCCCGCCGGAGGACATCGCTTCCCGGCTCGAAGACGTGGCGCCGGAGGTCTTTGAGGAAGAGACCTCGTGGCGGGGACGCCTCGAGGAGGAGTACCTCAGCTACCATCGCTGGTTCCGAGAGCACAACCTCCGCATCCCGGAGCCTGAGTGGCGTGCCCACTACGTCGAAGAGGTCATCGGCCTCGGCTACCCGACCTCCCTCGGCGACTAAGCCACCCCTATCACAATGAGCGAACGCCTGCGCCGTCTGACGTTGCCGGTGTTCGGCGGTATTGTCCTGTTTGCAGTGGCCCTCGCCGCGGGCTTTGTCACGGAGGGCGAGGGGCCAAACCGCGACACTGCGTTGGAAGACTCGCAGATCGCCGGCGTACGCGGCTCTGTGCAGTCCGTCAGCGGAAACACGATCACGCTGGTGACAGAGTCCGGTCCGCGGCAATTCACGCTGAAGAACGATGCTGCTGTCGAGGTGCTGCGGCCGACCACCGCATCGACAATAGCCGTCGGTGAATGGCTCAACGCAGGCACGATTCCCAATACCCAGTCCATGTTCACGATCGTCGGGCTGACGCTGATTCCTCAGCCGCTGCTCCAGGCGCGATGAAGCTCGAACCGCGACTCGCCGTCCTGATCGTTGCCGCCATCGCCGTGGTCGCGGCCGGCTTTGTTGCCGGTCGAATGCTCAAGGCTGACCCCGAGCCGGGCTACGCCTTCGACGCCTCGAGCCCAGCCTACGCGGCAACCCTGGCGCCTGCCGGGCTGACGAAGGGCGGCTTTAGTGGCTTCGGCGAGACGGCCGGCCTCCCGGGACAAACGACGCTCTCAGGCAAAGTCGCATCGATCTCCGGCCAGGACGTCGTCATCGAAGCCGCAGATGGCACGAAGACCTCGCTGCGGCTAACCAATCCCGCGTCGGTGCATCGTATCGAAGCGGCAACCCGCGATGCCCTGCGGACCGGCGCCACGGTCATCCTGCGTCAAACGCCCGGCAGCGACCAGGTGGATGCCGTCCTCGTTATCGCGTCGCCCTAGCGGGTCATCCGCAGCACGCGGCTGACGGGCAGACGCAGGAAGTAACCCGCCAGCGCCATGATGCCTACCATGAACGCCACCGCGGTCGCAGCCACAGCGATAGCCACCGTGTCCCACCGCGTTGAGAGCGCGAACGGCGGCAGCAACCTGCTGCCGGTTTCGGTGACGTTGAGGAAGTCGAGCATCGTCTCGGAGATGCGCAGTCCCGCGATCGTCCCGACCACGAGGCCGATTGCCGCCACCAGCAGGTACTCGAGACAGATCATCAGGAACACCTGACGCGGCGCGAGGCCGACCGCCCGCAGCACCGAGACTTCGAGGCTGCGCGACTGGCCGCCGAGGTACAGCGTGAGGCCGAAGCCGAGGGCAAGGATCGCGAAGGCGGCAATCAACGCGATCAGGAGGACGCCGCTGCCCCCCGCCCGCACGATCGGGTCGTTCGCAACGCTGTTCAGCAGCTCCTCGACATCGACGACATCGCCATCGTTGATCGTGAAGCGCTCGGAGAGGTCGTCGTAAACGGCAGCGCGCTGCTCCGCGTCGCCGGAGACGGTGAGCCAAGCCTCCGTCGGATGGATGCCGCTTGCCTGCATCGACAGCTGGCCGAACTCCTCAAGGACCGCGGCGTTGATGATCAAGAAGCCGCTCGAGTCATCCGCCATCGTCGGGAAGTAATCGACGGTGCCCTGGATGCTGACAGGCAGAAGCACGTTGCCGAAGACAACCTCGGCCTCTTTACCGACGGACAGGCCATTTGCAGCAAGGAATGACTTGCTTGCGATCGCGGCAAGAGGGATCTGAGCGTTGCTAACGAAGATCCCGCGGACCGGCGTGCTCTGCCCGGCGAGGAAGGAGTAGCGCCCTGCTCCCTGGCCGCGGTGGGCCATGCCCGAGCCCGTGCCGCGGCTGACGGTGTCGCGACTTCGGGTCGGGGTCCGCAGGATGTCCCACGCAAAGCCGCCCTCGAAGTCCTCTACCACGGTTTCACGGCCCGAGGCGTCGATCGAGGCGATGTCATCGATCAGCAGGTCGCCGCGCGAGAGGTCCTGCGCTGAGCCCTGGGTCATGACGATGCCGACCAGCTGCAGCGGGTACTGGATGTTCTTTACATCCTCTCCGAAGTTGACGGTGAACTTCTGGTAGCCGCTGAAGTCGAGGCGCGTTATCTCGTCGAGACGCCAGAAGCCGCCGGCGTCGACGGTCCGCAGCCAGGCCGTGGCACTCGGCCGCGATGTCGTCGGATTGAGCCAGAGCGACACCGCCTGCGCGTTGCCGAGATCGATGCGCCCTGTCGCAACCTGGGAGCCTGCGAGGCGCTGCATCAACGTCGACAAGTCATCGCCGGAAAAGTCGTCGCGGAACCAGACCTGGTTCGTCGTTGCCTCCGGGTCGACGCCCAGGACAGTGACCTCATTGCCGCCGGTTGCCAGCGGACCGAGACCTGCCTTGCCCCGGTATACGGCCGACGCTTCAGTGACGCCCGGAATCGAACCGAGGTCCTGCGTGATCCGTTCGGTGTCGTAGTTGTTCAGGCGGCCGAGGCGCTCGACGCGGAGATCCACGCCGGCGTCGAAGCGCGCGCGCTCTTCCTGGCTGCGCTCGGTGGTTGCTCCATAGGTTGCGGCGAAGGTGCCGACCGCCGCCGCCATGACGACAAGCAGAGCGAGCTGTGTGTAGCGCGAGGGGCTGCGCGTCATCTGCCA
>JBFWZE010000030.1:0-25886 GCA_050185685.1 Dehalococcoidia bacterium | reverse complement strand
TCACGAGCGGCATCAGCCTGCGGGCGTCCTTCGCCAGGATGCACATGTGCTCTGGGCCATACTCGCTCGCCAGCTCCACGGCCTCTTCAATCGAGGACGCCAGGACGGCGCCGCCGCGGTTGGCGAAGGCCGCTCGGGCCGTTTCGCCGCGGGGCAGAGTGGCGAGCCGCGTTTCGAGCTCCACTGCTACCTTGTCGAGAAGCTGCTGAGAGCTGGTGATGAAGATGGGCGATGCGATCTCGTCGTGCTCCGCCTGGGCAATGAGGTCGACGGCGCAGAGGCCGGGGTCGGCGGTTTCGTCCGCAACGACCACCGTTTCGGTCGGCCCGTACAGGGAGTCGATGCCGACATCGCCGAAGACGGCGCGCTTCGCCAGCGTCACGAAGATGTTGCCGGGGCCGCAGATCTTGTCGACCCTCGGGAAGCTCTCGGTGCCGTACGCCAGCGCCGCGACTGCCTGGGCGCCCGACGCAGCAAAGACACGGTCGGCGCCGGAGATCGCCGCAGCGGCGAGCTTGATCGCGGGGATCTTGCCGTCGCGCGCAGCGGGGCTGACCAGGACGGCAGACTTCACCCCGGCAACCTTCGCCGGGACGATCGTGTGAATCACCGAAGACGGGTAGACCGCCACGGTGCCGGGCGCGTAGAGACCTACAGTCTCGATCGGGCGCACCTGAACGCCGAGGCCATCGTCGATGTACGACGCGAGGACGCGTTTCAGCTGCCCTTCGTGGTACCGGCGCACACGGCCGGCGGCGAACTCCAGCGCTTCCCGCAGCTCCGGCTCGATCGAATGCCAGGCGGCGTCAATTTCCGACGCAGGGATCTCGAATGGGTCGTTGGCGCCGCCGTCGAAGGCCTCGCAGTAGCGGCGGACCGCCGCGTCACCCTCATTGCGGACGTCGCGGATAATCCGCTGGACCGCAGCGGCGGCAGAGAGGTCTTCGCCGAAGACGGTGCGCGTCAGGGCCTTACCCGCTTCGCCCAGCTCAGGCTCGCTGGCGGTCTGGCGCTTGAGAATCGTGCGGCGCGCTTCTTCGGCGCCGTAGGCGATGCGAAGAGTCATGCAGAGCGCCTAGTCGATGATCTTGTTGAGCGGGTACTCAACGATGCCGTGGGCGCCGGCCTTCTTCAGCCGCGGCACGATCTCGCGCATCAGGTTCTCATCGACGATGGTGTCGACTGCCACCCACTCCGGGTCGGAGAGAGACGCGACGGTCGGCTTGTCGAGCGCCGGCAGGATCGGCAGGACCTCGTCGAGCTGATCGCGGCGGACGTTCATCTTGAGGCCAACCTTGCCCTCAGAGGCGATAGCGCCGCGCAGCATCAGGGCGATGTCTTCGATCTTCTGGCGCTTCCAGGGGTCTTCCCAGGCCGCCTTGCTGCAGACGACGCGCGGCGTGCTTTCGATCACGGTGTCGACGATGCGCAGGTTGTTCGCCCGAAGCGAGCTGCCCGTCTCGGTAGCATCGACGATCGCGTCGGCGAGAAGCGGCGGCTTCACTTCGGTCGCGCCGTAGGAGTACTCGACGCGCGCCTGTACACCGTGACGGTCGAGGTAGTCCTTGACGATGTTCACCAGCTCGGTGGCGATGCGCTTGCCCTCGAGGTCACGAACGTGATGCACCGGCGAGGCGTCGGGGACGACGAGAACCCAGCGGGTGGGCCGCTTCGAGACCTTCGAGTAAACCATGTCCATGACTTCGACCACATCGGCCTTCGTCTCGACAATCCAGTCATAGCCGGTCACGCCGACGTCGATCAGGCCGTCCTGGATGTAGCGCGGCTGCTCCTGCGGCCGCACGAGCATGCACTCGATCTCCGGGTCGTCGACGCTCGGGTAGTAGGAGCGACTGGCGACGGTCATGTTGTAGCCGGCCTTCGTAAATAGATCGACGGTCGACTGCTGGAGGCTGCCATTGGGAATGGCGAGCCGCAAAGTCCTCGACTCCAAAGCGGTGTCCCTTTTGGTGATGTGAAAAGCGCCGCGTGGAGCGGCGTGGAGCGTTCGCTGCCTTGGCGACATATTACAGCAGCCTATAGGGAGCGTCCAACCAATCGACGGATCTTGGAGCGCTGCCGTTCAGCGGCAGGTGTCAGTCGTTCACCTTTAGCGTTCCAGCATTCTCCATCCCGACAGAGGAGGGATCTCCATGCGGATATCGGGGTCACATCACCTTGTCCTGACTCCATCATTCGACCTCGTTCGAGGCGTCGCAGTCTCACCATCCTGACGAAGGAAGGATCTCCCTTCGGATAACGGCCTCGACCAGACGAAAGGAGCAGCGGCGTCTGGCACGCGCCTTCGTCCAAAGAGACCATGCGACCTCATATCGATTGATGCTGGATGACGAGACCACGGATGGTGGCCCGTCATTCGCAGGGAGATCCTTCCTTCGTCAGGATGGAGAAGAATGGTCTCCCGTCTCTTTGATAGGGACCACCAGAGCCTCAGTAGCCGCGGCTCCAGTCGATGACGTTCTCCAGCGGCTCACCCTTGAGGAGCCGCGCGAGGTTGTTGAGGAAGACCTGCAGGCCGAGGTTCTGGGCGACGTCGCCGCGGTGAGAGATGTGCGGCGTACAGACGACGTTGGGGTTGTCGAGCAGCGCCTGGGCCGGCGGGCTGGTGCGGTCGTTTGCCCAGACGTCGAGGTAGGCGCCGGCGAGGCGGCCCGACTCGAGCGCTGCGATCAGCGCCGGCTCCACGACGAGGCCGTCGCGGGCGATGTTAAGGAAGAAGGCGCCCTGCTTCACTGCCGCGAAGGCCGCCTCGTCGAGCATGCCCTCTGTATGCGGCGTCCACATCGCGCAGACGGCGATGAAGTCGGATTGCGCCAGCGCCTCGTGCAGGCCGGACGGCGGGTACACCGTGTCGAC
Organism: Dehalococcoidia bacterium; assembly: GCA_050185685.1. Taxonomy (GTDB): domain Bacteria; phylum Chloroflexota; class Dehalococcoidia; order DSTF01; family WHTK01; genus WHTK01. The sequence goes on along the minus strand of JBFWZE010000030.1, from coordinate 23,009 downwards.
GCCGTCGACGTCGTGCTGGACCTCCGTCACCGTACCCCGAGTAGCAACGACACGCATGCCGAGGCCTTTCGCCATCGTGGCGACCTCTCGGCCGATGCCGCCCATGCCGATGATCCCCATCGTCTTGCCGAACACGTTGAGCGCCGGCGGGTCGAGGCTCATGTCGAAGCCGGGCTTCGTGTTCCGGGCGGCAAGGTCGAGGCGGCGGGCGAACATCATCGTCGCGGCGATCACGCTCTCGGCGATCGGGCGCGGGCTGATGTAGCCGCGGGAACTCGTGATCATCGGCCCTTCCGCGCCGTACCAGTCGCTGCCCATCAGGTTCGAGACGCCGGCGAAGTTGAAGTGGCCCCAGATCAGCTCAGGCATGCGGCCGACCACGCGCTTCGGGAACGGGTTGCCGAGCATGAGGACGTGCGTCCGTCCCAGGAGCGCGTCAAGCTCCTCGGCGGGCAGGGGCTCCTCGATCATGCCGCCGAGGAACCGCTCGACTGTCCGCGCGGGCCACTCTCCCTTCAGCAGCTCGAGCAGGTGAGGCTGCAGGTAGGTCACCTCGATGCGTTCGGGGTCCAGCGTCCGGACCTGGTCGAGGTACTCAGACGAAACGCGGGCGGCGACTCCGACATGGATCTTCTGTGGGAGAGTGGGCACGATCAGTAACCTCGTTCGAAATCGATCTGGTTGAGCAGCGGCTCGCCGTTGACGAAGCGCTGCAGGTTGTCGAGAAAAACCTCGGCGCCGAAGTTGTGGGACGTGTCTGCCTGGCCGGAAATGTGGGGCGTAATTACCACGTTCGGGTTGGCCAGCAGCTCGGGGTCCGGCAGGGTCGCGAAGTCGTTCGGCCAGACGTCCAGGTAGGCGCCGGCGAGGCGGCCCGACTTCAGCGCTGCAATCAGGGCGGCGTCCTCGACCAGCTCACCGCGGGCGACATTGAGGAAGAAGGCGCCGGGCTTGCACGCATCGAAGGCGGCCTCGTTGAACATGCCCTGGGTCTCGGGCGTCCACATCGCACAGACGGCGATGAAGTCGCTCTCCGCGAGCATGTCGTGGGTCTTCTCAACCGGATAGAGCACGTCGACGCCATCCACGTCCTGCTGCACCTCGGTCGCTGAGCGCCGCGTCGCCACGACGCGCATGCCCAGGCCTTTGCACATCTGGGCGACAAATGCGCCGATGCCGCCAAGCCCGATGATGCCGATGGTCTTGCCCTCGATGCTGAGCACCGGCGGCTGCACCTTCGCGTCGAAGTCCGGGTTGCTATTCACGGCAGCGAGGTCGAGACGGCGCGCGAACATCATCGCCGCAGCCACGACACTCTCCGCGATCGGACGGGCCCCGGTGTAGCCGCGAGAGCTGGTCACGGCAAAGGGGGTGTTCCACCACTGCCCGCGGCGCCCGAGATTTGAAGTGCCGGCGAAGGTGAAATGAGCCCACTTCAGGTTCGTCGCGCGGTGAGGCAGGTGGCGCGGGAACGGAACGCCGCAGAGCACGACGTCGGCAGCGGCGATCATCGCCTCCCGCTCCTCCGGTGTGCGCGTGATCTCAACCGGCTCACTGGCGTTGCGGGCCATCATGCGCTCCGGCCACTCCTCGCGCATCTCAGGAATGAGGTCACCCCAGGCGTCGAAAACCTCGATGCGGCCGGGAGCCACGGCGCGTACGCGGGCCTTGTAGGCCTCGTCCACGCGCATCGCGATCATGACGTTGATCTTATCGGGCAGGTTCGCTTCCACGGCGGTTCCTTTCGCTGAACAGCCGTAGCTTATGTGGAGACAAGGCGTTCAGGGAACAACCCTCGGTGGGTCATGACTGCGCGCCATGGGCATTCCTTCGCCCTCTGGGAGAAGGCCCGCAAAACGGGAGAGAGCGAAGCGATTCGGGGTGAGGCATCCCTTGCGGCGCGGTCAAACAACGGCCTCATTACTCGTCCTGGCCGTCTAGTACCCCCGCGCCCAATCGACGACGTTCTCCAGCGGCTCGCCCTTGAGCAGGCGGGCGAGGTTCGTCATGAAGACTTCGGTGCCGAAGTTCTGGTTGGTCTCTGCCTGCTGTGAGACATGGGGCGTGATCGTGACGCCGGGCATCGTCAGCAGCTCGGGGTCCGGCAGGCGCGCCATGTCGTCAGGCCAGGTGTCGAGGTAGGCGCCGCTCAGCTTGCCGGACTTCAGCGCGTCGATCAGCGGCTGCTCGAGGACGAGCTCGCCGCGGGCGACGTTGATGAAATACGCTCCATCCTTCGTAGCCGCAAACGCCTCGTCGTTGAACATGCCCTCCGTCTCCGGCGTGAGCATCGAGCAGACGGCGATGTAGTCCGACTGTGCGAGGACGTCGTAGGTCTTCGAGACCGGGTAGAGCTCATCTACGCCGTCGACGTCCTGCTGCACCGTCTCGGCCGACTTGCGCGTCGCAATCACGCGCATGCCGATACCTCGCGCCATCTTCGCAACATTGGCGCCGATGCCGCCGAGGCCGATGATGCCCATCGTCTTGCCCTCGATGTTCATGACCGCCGGCGATAGCGTGGGATCGAACGACCCATTCGTGTTTAGCACCGCGAGGTCGAGACGTCGGGCGTGCATCAGGGACGCGGCGATGACGCTCTCGGCGATCGGACGGGCGCCGGAGTAGCCGCGCCCGCTGGTCACCATGAACGGCGCGTCCCAGAACTCGCTGCCTGCCAGGTTCGACACGCCCGCGAAGCCGAAGTGGGCCCAGCGCAGGTTCGGCACGCGGTCGCGAATGCGGTGCGGGTACGGCAGGCCGACCAGCGCGCAGTGCGCCTCACGCATGACGGCCGCCAGCTCTTCCGGTGACCGCGCTGGTTCTTCAGGCTTCGGGCCGCCGAGGCGCTCCATCATCCGGAACGACCACTCCGAGGCCAGCTCGTCGTAGAAGTCCGGCCAGACGTTGGTGACGTTGAGACGGTCGGGGTCGATGCTCTTGATGCGCTCGATGAGGGCGTTTCCCTGGCGGTTGAGGATGATGACGTTGACGCGATCGGGCAGGCTGGATTGCACGGTTCGGGCTCCTTTGCTGAACGGGTTCAGCATATGCGCAAGGACGGCCGATTCGGGAGCCGTCAGACGAAGGCCTTGTTACATTTGTCCCCGGCTGTCAGAATCCAAGGACAACCAGATAGAGCTACCTCTCGTGGTGCAACGCTCGCTCCCTCAAATCTGCTGCGCAGCTTCGAGTGAATGAGCTATTAAATGCGAAGCCGGTCAAAGTCCGGCGCTGTCCCGCAACTGTAGATGCTCCCTGACAGGGGCATGAGCCAGGTCGCCAGCCCGAGAGCATGTTCAGGAGCCTTCGAGGAAGGGCTTGGACGGCTTTCGCCCTCGCGCGTCTTGCCGCTCCGGGTCCGTGAGGCGCCGGGGCGTTTTTGTTGACGCCGTTGCTGCTTCTCCCTCGACGTGAAGGAGCAGCACCATGGCCCGCCGCATCGCCCTCGCGTTTGTCCTGCTTACGCTGTTCGTCACCGCCTGTGGCGACTCGAAGGAGGACGCTGCGGGCACTGCCGAAAGCGCCTCGCCCTCCTTCCCGATGACGCTGCAATCGAGCGATGGGACGAGCATCACCCTCAACGCCGCTCCTCAGCGCATCGTCTCTCTCTCATCGGCGGCGACGGAGACGCTCTGCGCCCTCGGCGCCGGGCCGCAGCTTGTCGCGGTCGAGAAGTTCGAGAACTGCCCCTCTGGAAGTAGCTCGAAGCCCGCACTCGACGCGTTCATGCCCGACATCGAGGCAATCGTCGCGCAACGGCCAGACCTCGTTTTCACCAACTACAACCCACCCGGCTTTGTCGAGGCGCTGCGCCGCATCCAGGTGCCGGTGCTCTTCCTCGACGTTCCCACCAACATCGCCGGCGTTTACGACGACATCGAGCTGATGGGTCGTGTCACCGGCAGGAGCGAAAAGGCCACCGACCTCGTGAAGTCCATGCGGGAAAAGCAGGACGCGATCGTGAAGAAGGTCGGCAGCGGGTCGGGGCCGCGGGTCTACCACGAGCTCGACACGATGTACTTCAGCGTCGGTCCAGGCAGCTTCGTCGGCGACTTCTACAAGCAGCTCAGGGCCGCGAACATCGTCACGGCATCGGACGGCGACTATCCGCAGCTCTCCGCCGAGGTGATCATCCAGCGCAACCCCCAGGTCATCGTCCTCGCGGACGAGGAGGCCGGCATCACCGCCGCCACCGTGAAGCAGCGCCCCGGCTGGAGCGTGATCGACGCCGTCCGGAACGACCGAATTTGCGCCATCGACGCCGACATCATCAGCCGCCCCGGCCCGCGAGTCGTCGAGGCGCTGGAAGACCTCGCGGAGTGCATCTACCCGGAGAAGTTCTAGCCGGCGGAGCCTTCGCCCTTACCGCCGGGCAGATCTCGATAGCGTTCGCAGCAGGGCTGGCGCAGCACCCGGCCGTTCGCCCTGAGGCACTCGTAGGGCGAACCTACGGCCTCAGGGTGTCATCGCCATGGTGACGGTAGACCCAACTGAAGAGCCCGTCCTCACCCTAACCCTCTCCCGGCGGGGCGAGGGGATCCCGTCGGCGCTCGTCAAGAACGGTCAACGCGAGTTCGATCGGGCTCGTCACTCCCTATAATGCGGGCGAGTCAGACATCGATATCACGAGCCCGAGAGCCACAAGACGTGCCGCTTTAGCGGCGTCCGGGTGCTCCCGGCTTCCAATCCCGGAGGTTTCATGAAGGCTGCACGCATCGTAGGGCCGCACCGGTTCGAGACGCTCGACGTCCCGGCGCCGGAGCCGAAGCAGGGAGAGGTCCTCGTAAAGTTCAACGAACTGTCGATCTGCGGCAGCGACCTCCTGACCTACGACAAAGTGTTCCCCGAAGAAGAGTACCCGCGACCCGCCGGCTTCCCATGCCACGAATGCGCCGGTTACATCGAAGAGAGCTACTCCGACCTCTACAAGCCCGGGCAGTACGTGATCTCGCTCGCCTACTCCGGCGGCCTTTTCGAGTACTCCGCCGTGCCTCAGCATCTGCTCATCCCAATCCCGGAGGATGTCGACCCGTCGCTGGCGGTGCTTTGCCAGCCGGCGGGTACGGTGATCTTCGCCCTGCAGCAGCTCGGCCCCGTCTTTGGGAAGAAGGTCGTCGTCCTCGGCCAGGGCCCGATTGGCCTCATCTTCACCGAGCTGCTCGTGAAGGCCGGCGCCTCCCAGGTCATCGTCTCCGACGTCATCGACCACCGCCTCGAGGTCGCGAAGACCCGCGGCGCCGACAACGTCTTCAATCCGACGAAGGTCGACTCCCTCGAGGCCGTAACCGAGTTCACGAAGGGCCAGCTCGCCGACCTCGTCATCGATGCCTCAGGCGTCACCGAGACCGTCAACGACTCGATCCGTGTCGTCCGTAAGCAGGGCATGATCAACGTCTTCGGCATGCCTCACGTCGAGGAGTCGGTGCCGTTCGACTGGTTCAACATGTACAACAAGCTGCCCAACATCATCGTCACGAACAGCCGCCGCTCGAACGACGTCGTCGAGAACGTGCAGGCAGCAGTCGACCTCATGGTGCGCGGCCGCCTCGATCTCAAGTACATGGTCACCGACCGCTTCCCGTTCGAGCAGACGGAGGACGCCTTCCGCACCTTCGCCGAGCGCAAAAACAACACCCTCAAGGTGATCATCGACGTCTAGAGACAAGGGTTCAAGATTATGACAACTACACTGAACGACCTGCAGAGCGAGTTCCTCAAGAGCCACCGCCTCGGCGTGCTGGCGACCTCGCGGCGCAGCGGTGCGCCCCAGGTCTCGATCATCGCCTACAACTACGACGGGAACGACGTCGTTATCAGCACCGGCGACCAGTCGGCCAAGTACAAGAACGCGAACAAGCGGCCCGAGGTCTCGCTCATCGTTACGGACGGTCCGAAGGCAGTCACGGTCTACGGCACCGCCAGCATCGTCCGCGGCGCCGAGGCGCAAGCACTGCGCGACCAGCGGCTCCAGTTGGCTCGTCCCGCAGGCACACCGGCCCAGCCTGCCCGTGCCCTCCCCAACCGCGGCGAACGCGTCATCATTCGCTTTACGCCAGCCAAGGCCTTCTCCAACCGCCTCGAGGACTGAAGCTCTGGCATTTCTTGTTGGCACACACGTGCGGCCGTTCGCCCTCTTAGATTTCGGTAGCTACCCGCATCATCGCCTTCCCCCATCGCATCACCGATACTTGTCCTAGACGGACGCAGAAGGAGACAACGCGCGTGCAAGAGATGCTGATCGTGACGATGAACGACGTGCCGGGCTACCGAATCGAAGAGGTCTACGGCGAGGTGTTCGGCCTGACGGTGCGCTCCCGTAACCTCTTCTCCCAGGTCGGAGCCGGCCTGCAGTCACTGCTCGGCGGCGAGCTCAAGGGCATGACGACCCAGCTCGCGGACAGCCGGCAGCAGGCGATCGCGCGTCTCGTCGACGAGGCGAGGGCAAAGGGCGCAAACGGCATCATCGCGATGCGGTTCGACGCCTCCGAACTGGGGACGAACTGGACCGAGATCTGCGCGTACGGCACCGCGGTGCGCCTGAGCAAGCTCTAGGAAGCGCCGCGACGGCCGTCACAAGATGCTGTTTTCCCCATTTCGCGGATATGAAGCGATCGTAAGCCTGTCGCTAACGGAATCGCCCGGCTACTATAGACGGCAAGCCGGGTAACTCCCTTCGTCCAATAGATGAGGCCTCGTCTCCGAGGCAGCTTCTGGTTCGCCCGCGCAAGTCCTGATGTGCAAGAGAGACGCGTGACTACTCTCCCGACCTCGTGACCGCTACGGCAACCGCCGCCAGGCAACGCCCTGTCGTTAGCTCGAAGATGTCCACGCTCCTGATCTCAGGCGCGTGCGGCATCACGAGCATGGCGTTCAACGTCTGGTGGCCCTTCCTCGCTCTCTACGTCCTCGAGCTCGGCGCGACGTCCGACGCGAACGCCCTGTTCTGGGTGTTCATCGGCACCTCAACGCAGGGCGCTGCGAGGCTGCTGACCAGCCCGCTCTGGGGCATGCTGTCAGACCGATACGGGCGCAAGATGATGCTCCTGCGCTCCCTCTACTTCTCAGGCCTGACGTTCATCGTGGCGGCCGTCGTGCAGGCACCGTGGCAGCTCACCTTCGCCTGCGGCCTGCAGGGCGTATTTGCCGGGCAGGTTGGGCCGGCGGCGGCACTGATCAGCGTCACCGTCCCCGACCACGAGCTCAACTCGAGCCTGAGCAAGCTCAACGCCGGTCAGTACATCGGCACGACAATCGGTCCGATGATGGGCGCTGCCCTCGGCTTCTTCCTGGGCTTCCGCGAGGTCATCCTGATCGCCGGAATCCTGCCGATCGTCAGCGGCGTTGCCGTCCAGCTCTTCGTCCCGCGCGACGTCGTCGAAGTCACGCGCAACGCGAAGGGCGAGAAGACGAAGCTGGAGCCCTTCAAGTGGACCTTCCAGTTCGGCCTCGCGGTGCTGCTCTACCTCGTCCTGTTCGCGATTAACCAGCTTGTGCGCTTCGTGACGCCGCTCGACCTCAAGTCGATGACGCACACCGACAATGTCAAGTCCATCTCGGGCATCCTCTTCAGCCTCGGCGGCGCCGTCAGCGCGATCAGCGTCATGTTCATCGGCCCGAGCGTCTTCAAACCGGGACGAATCGGCATCATGCTGGGCGTGTCGTTCATCGCCGTCGCGGTCTCGCTGCTGGCGATGGGCTTTGCACCGTCGGTGGTGCTCTTCGCCGTCGGCTTCCTGATGATGGCCTTCCTGGTCTCGGCGATGGTCCCGGTAACGAACACGCTAATCGCGGCGAACGTGAGCCGCGCTCGACGAGGTACCGCTTTCGGCATCGCAGCCAGCGCCCAGGCCGTCGCGTTGTTCATCGGCCCCGGCGGCGGCGCCCTCTTCGGTGCTTTCGGCTACGAGTACGGCTTCATCGTCTCGTCCGTCCTCATGCTGGGTGTCGGCGTCTTCCTCTTCTTCACGCTAAAGGAGCCGCGAACCGCCGAGGCCGCCGCCTAGACTAGCGCATCACCTCGTCACCGTATTATTCGTCCTATACTTGGCGGCATGAACCTGTCGCCGACGCACCTTATGGCGCCCCTGGTCACGCTGCTTGTCGCCAGCGTGGTCCTGGCGATCGCCGGTGTGTTCGCATGGGGCGCCGCGGCTGAGGTCACCAGCCAGGACTGGCTACCGACCTTTGGCGCGACCTTCGTCGCAGGTTTCATCCTCGTGGGAACGTTGTATTGCGTCCCTCGGCTTCGAGAGCGCACTTCCCGGCCGTATCACGTCCGGTCGCCGCAGGTCGTGGTTGGAGCCGCAGCGTGCCTGCTGCTTGCAGGCTTTGCGTTGCTTTCGGCGGCTCAGATTGGTAACTCGGACAACTACACTCGCCGATTTGACGGCGAACCGAATGTCGTAGACGGCTTCGAGGACCCATCATTCGAGGTCCCCGGCTTCGTGATCAGCATCGTTGTTATCTGCTTCCCGGGCCCGGTCAGCTGGCTGCTGTACGCCATCAAGCGCTTCTACGTCGATGCAGTCGAAGAGGTGTCCACGGAGGTTGAAGGGCCGGACCCCATGGGCCAGATCATGAAGACGACCTAGCGCAGCTCCTCGACCTCTGGGTCCGAATGGATGCCGAAGTCGAGGCGGTCGTCGTCGCCGATCACCTCGCGGGAAGTCATGCCGGTGCCGGTCGGGCTGAAGGGCGCCTGGCCGCCGACGATGCCCTCTTCCTCGAGACGGTCCATGATCCGCGCCGCCCTCGGGTAGCCGATACGCAGGCGCCGCTGCAGCATCGAGGTCGAGATGCGGGTGTGTTCCTCGGCAAGAGCCTTGGCGCGCTCGTACATCGGATCGGCGTCCTCGGCCTCTTCGATCGCCGACTGTGCCTCTTCGAGGAGGTGGTCGAACATCGGCGTCGAGTGCTGAGCGCGCTGCTTCTCCCAGTACGCCGTGATCTTGTCGATCTCGGGGTCGGTCAGATAGACGCCCTGGACGCGCTTCGGCTTGGAGGCGTCGGTGGGCATGTAGAGCATGTCGCCGCGGCCCAGCAGCCGTTCGGCGCCGACCGTGTCGAGAATCGTGCGGGAGTCGACCTGCGAGCTGACGGCGAAGGCGATGCGGGTGGGGAAGTTCGCCTTTATCAGACCGGTGATGACGTCAACTGAGGGCCGCTGTGTCGCCACGACAAGGTGGATGCCGGTGGCACGAGCGAGCTGCGCGAGGCGGCAGAGCTGACGCTCGACCTCGAACGGCGCCACCATCATCAGGTCGGCGAGCTCGTCGATGATCACCACCCAGAAGGGCATCTGCTCGGTGACCTTGGGGTTCTTGTTGTAGGACTCGATGTTGCGGACGGCGAGGGCGGCGAACTTCTTGTAGCGGTCCTCCATCTCATGGATGACGGCGCCCAGCGTGCCGACGACCTTCTCCATGTCGACGATGATCTCGGAGAAGGCGAGGTGCGGGATCATTGCGAAGCCGACCAGCTCGACGCGCTTGGGGTCGACCATGACGAAGCGCACTTCCTCCGGCTTCGCCTGCATGAGGATGCTCGAAATGATCGAGTTGATGCAGACACTCTTGCCGGCGCCGGTCGCACCCGCGATCAGCAGGTGTGGCATCTTCGCCAGGTCCGCGACTACCGGCTCACCTGAGACGCTCTTGCCCAGCGGCAGCGCCAGCTTCGTCTTGGCGGCGAGGCGCTGATAGGTCGGCGTCTCAATCACGCTGCGCATCGTCACGACGGAGGCAGCGGTGTTGGGCACCTCGATGCCGACGACGGAGCGACCCGGCACCGGCGCCTCGATACGCAGCGACGGCGCAGCAAGCGCGAGGGCAAGGTCGTTCGCGAGGCTGGTGATCTGCTGGACGCGGACGCGGGTCCGGGAGACTTCCTCCTGCCGCGTCTTGGGCTTGCCGTCCTTGTCGAAGATCGTCTTGCCGTCGCGGTCTTTCTCGATGATTGTCTTGTACTTGACCTCCCAACCCGGCTCGATGTCGAACTGGGTGACGACCGGACCTTCGTGGAAGGCCGAAACGCGGGCATCGACGCCGAAGCTGGCGAGAGTCTCGACGATCAGGCTGGAGCGCAGGGCGTTGTCCGGACGCGCGGTCTCATCCGCGGGCGGTGCGGCGACGAGCAGGTCGATCGGCGGCGTCGACCACGGGGTAAAGGCTCGAGTCGGCTGGACGAGGGTTTCCTCGTCGGCGTCTTCGCCCGGTTCTAGAGGCAACGGCACCTGGCGTAGCGGCGCCTCGAAGACCTGGACGTGCGGCGGCTCTTCGGCGATCGGCAGCAGCTCCTCGTCCTCCTCGTCGTCATCTTCCTCCGGCGGCAGCCAGGCAGGCGGCATCGTCGTGGCGCGCTCGTCCATCGGCGCCTTCGTCGGGAACGCGAAGTCGACGATCGCCATCAACCCGTGCCAGGCCTTCACGTGAAGCTGCCAGCTCCAGACCGTCGCCATCGCACCGGGCGTGCGGCTGGCGACATCGGCGACACCGCGTGGCCAGACGAGAGCGACAAAGGCAAAGCCGCTCGCCAGCCAGAGGAGGATGCCGAGCGGGTCACCGAACAGCGCAGCACCAAGGTCGCCGCCGGCGGTGACCTCGGCGAGCGACACCGTGCTGAACTCCCAATCCGGCGAAAAAAGGCTGAGAAGGCCGGCCGTGAACAGCAGCGCCGGCAGCACGGCCACGACGTAGCGCGGGAAGCGCCAGAAGAGGTCGACTTGCCGCTGCCAGACGATAACGCCCACCGTCACGACCACCCATATCAGTGTGAAGATGTGCAGACCGATCGCCTCGACAGGGCCGTCGAGGATGCCCGGCGACTTCACGAGGTCGAGGAGCGACAGCAGCGCCACGAAGCCGAGGGAGATGAGGAACAGCCCCACGGTTTCGACACGAGTCAGCCACGCGACGAAGGTATCGACCGAGTTGGGGGCTTGCCGCTTCTTCCCGACAGCTTTGCCGGGAGCGCGGACGACGCCGCGCGGACGCGCGGTGGGGCGGGGCTTTGCAGAAGTTCGAGCCATAACACCTTAAGCCCGAGTCTCGCCCGCCACTGCAGACTCCGGCTCGAAGAGTATAGCAGCATCGGAGACCCGTGAACGGAGCCCTGTCACCAAGCGGAAACAGATGGTACGCTACTTCTGGTCGCCGCCCCTATCGTCTAGGGGACTAGGACGCAACCCTTTCAAGGTTGAGACCGGGGTTCGAATCCCCGTGGGGGCACCACCAGACCGCTTTCCGTTTCACCACTTCCCGCTCGCAGCGACTCGGGGCACCGTCGCTTTCTGCGACGCCGTGCGTGCGTCCACGTTACCCGTTCGTCGCTGCTTCGCCGGTACCGCGTGACACTGCCCCCGAGGCCGCAGCCCTCTGCGTCTGCGCCAAGACGAGCCGAATGCGTCCGGCGTCCGCACCGAATCGGCGTGGCTATGAAGCATGGTTCTGCTTACTTTTCCCTACTCTTTAAGCACAACTTAAGACTGATAACCAGTCCTCGTTACTACCATGAATCACTGTTGCAGCTCTGCAATACTTCACTTTATCGGCGCTATCTCCGCCGCCTAATTCGCTCGCTACTATGCGGCCAAATGAAGAAGTATCTGCGGCCGAAATACCTCATCCTTTTCGTAGTCGGACTCGTTGCCCTCCTTATTGGTGGCAGTTATGTCCAGTTAAACCGGGACATCCCCGACCTCGCCCTCAAGGAGACCACCGACGCCGCCGTCCCGGCCGAGGCGCAGGGTGGCGACGAAGCGTCACTCGCGCTGCCCTGGCCCGCCAAAGGCAGTGCGGCGGTCGCCATCGCAGGCGTCGGCCAGATGGGCGCCGTGCGTGATGAGCGGTCGCAGCCGATCGCAAGCCTCGCAAAGGTGATGACTGCATACGTCATTCTCAAAGACCATCCCCTAACACCCGGCGAGAAGGGCCCCGATATCCAGGTCCAGGCCTCCGACGTCGAGCTCTACCGCGCGCAGGAACGCAACGGCGAATCCGTGATCGCGGTGAAGGAAGGCCAGACCTTCACGCAGGCCGAGCTCATGCAGGGTCTGCTCATTCCCTCCGGCAACAACTTCGCGTTCATGCTGGCGGCCTGGAATAGCGGCTCGGTTGAAGCCTTCGTCGAGCGCATGAACCAGGAAGCGGCGGCCCTCGGCATGACGAAGACCCACTACGCCGAACCCAGTGGCGTCAGCGCCGAGACCCGCAGCACCGCGCCCGACCAGGCCCGCCTCGCCGAAGCAGCGATGGCGAACCCGGTGATCGCTGACATCGTCGTCAAGAAGCAGGCGATCCTCCCCAACGTCGGCGTCCTCTTCAATGTGAACTCGGAGCTGGAGCGCATGAGTCTTGCGGGCATCAAGACGGGCTGGACAGAGGACGCGGGCGGCTGCTTCATGTTTGCCGCGGACCGCGTCGTCGACGGCGCGCCGGTGCGGATCTACGGTGCGGTCCTCGGCCAGGACACCCTCGCCGACGCCTTCAACAGCTCGAACGCCCTGATTGCGACCGCCAGCGCCAGCCTGCAGCGCCTCGCCGTGGTCACGAAGGACGAACAGCTCGCGGTCGTGCGGACGAAGTGGGACGAGAACGCGGCCGCGGTCGCAGCTTCCGACGCCTCACTCGTCGTGTGGCCCGGGCTCAAAGTCGCGCGGACGGTCGAAGCCGGCCCCGCGCTCGAGTCGGTGAAGCAGGGCCAGGAGGTCGGCAAGGTGATTTACAGCGCGGGCGGCCAGGTCATTCCGGTGCCCCTGCTGGCGAGCGAATCGGTTTCAGGCGCGGGCATTGGGTGGCGGTTGACGCGGTTGCAGTAGCCGCCTGCGCAATCGGGCGTCGGGGCGGTGTTCGTCCCGGCGCCCCATATGCAATGTGTGAATAGAGCTCTCGGCGTAGCCCCGGCATTCAGGCCGGAGCGTCGACTGGTCTTTAGCGCAGCCCGGCGTGGCGCATGACGAGGCGGATGTCGTCGTAGCTGGCCGTGCCGTTGAGCGCGTCAAAGACCGGGCGCAGCAGGGTTCCGGGTGTCTGACGCGCCGCCTTCTCGATGCGGACGTAGTCCGCGGCTCTGACCCACGCCTCGATCGTCGCCGGCTTGCGGTTGGTGATGTATTCCTCGAGGTAGCCGAGGACGGTTGCTGCGGTCCGGCCGAGCTCAACACTGGCGTCGGCGACGGACGTACCCTGGTCGAACAGGTCGAACGCCCGCTCCCGGATCGCGTTGCCGGCGACGGTACCGATCAGGCGCGGCGGCGCCGACACGACGACGCGCTGGTCGGTCGACAGTCCCTTCGCCTCGCAGTAGTCCCTGATCGCCGCCACGAAGCGCTGCCCGTAGTCCGCGGCTTTGCGGTCACCAACACCGCGGATCGTGCGAAACGCGTCGACCGTCGACGGCCGCACCGCCGCGAGCTCGCGCAGGGTCACGTCGCTGAAGACGACGAACGCGGCAATGTCCTGCTCCGCCGCAATCGTCTTGCGCAGCTCTCGCAGGTGGTCGAAGAGACTGTGGTCGTAGTCGAAGCTGATCGCTGCTGCTGCCCGCGGGAGCGCCTGGGTGTCGCCGCGCGTCGTGAGCTTCACCTCTGCCTGGCCCGCGAGCACCTGCTGACCCCTCGGCGTCAGGCGCAGGACCGGCATGTCGCCGGGAGTGCGCTGCAGCAGCCCCTGGTTCACGCACTGGCCGACAAAGTCGCGCAGGCTGTCCTTATGGAAGATGCGCAGCGAACCATACGGCTCGAGCTGGTCGTGGCCGAGACGCTGAATTTTCGCGCCCTTGCTGCCGAGGAGGACATCGACGACGTGGGCGGCGCCAAAGCTGCTGCGGAGGTCGCGCACAGCCGTGAGGATTTGCCTGGCGATGTGGGTGCCGTCCTGTACTTCTTCCGGCGTGTCGATGCAGATGTCGCAGGCGCCGCAGTTCTCGACGTCGTACTCCTGCCCGAAGTAGCGCACAAGCGAGGCGTGGCGGCAGTCGTATGACGTAGCGAAGCGCTGCATCTGCCGCACCAACTCGAGGTTCGCGACCGCGACCTCCGCGGCGTGGTGCGCTTCCTGCGGCGTCTGGGCTGCCTGCTGCGCTTCCTCAGAGGACCGCTGGATCAGAAACTCCCAGCGCTGCACGTCGCGGCCCGAGTGAAGGAGCACACACTCGGCTTCGAGGCCGTCACGACCGGCGCGCCCTGTCTCTTGCTGATACGCCTCAATCGACTTCGGCAAGCCGGCGTGGATGACGCAGCGCACGTTGCTGCGGTCGATTCCCATACCGAACGCAACCGTTGCGACGACGACATCGAGGCGCTCGGCGGCGAAGGCCTCCTGCGTACGCGCGCGCGAGGCATTGTCCATGCCCGCGTGATACGGGGCCGCCTTCACCCCGGCATTTGCGAGCCCCTCGGCGATGAACTCTGCTTCTTTGCGGCTGATGCAGTAGACGATGACCGCCTCGTCCTTGTGGCGGTTGATTACCTGCATGATCTGCGACATCTGGTCGCTCAGCGGGATGATCCGGTACGTGAGGTTGGGGCGGTCGAAGCCGCCGAGGATCACCTTCGCGTTCTGCAGTCCGAGGTTGCGCACGATGTCCTGCTGCACCCGGGGCGTCGCCGTCGCTGTGTACGCGTGAATGCTCGCCTGCGGGAAACGCCTCTTGAGGACCGCGAGCTTGCTGTACTCCGGCCGGAAGTCGTGCCCCCACTGGCTGATGCAGTGGGCCTCATCGATCGCGAAGGAGCGCACGTTGAGCCGTTCGGCGATCTCGAGAAAGGACTGCGTCAGCAGCCGCTCCGGCGCGACGAAGAGCAGGCGGTAGTCGCCCGTCGCCATCCGCGACATCACCTGGCGCCGCTCTTCGAGACTGAGGCCGCTGTGAAGAGCCGCTGCCGGGTAGCCGTTGCCGTTAAGGGCGTCGACCTGGTCCTTCATCAGCGAAATCAGCGGTGAGACGACGATGTCGGTGCGGTTCGCCACGAGGGGCGGCACCTGGTAGCAGAGCGACTTGCCGCCGCCCGTGGGCATGACGACGAGGGAATCGCGCTTGCTCAGCGACGCGTTGATCGCATCAAGCTGGAGCGGGCGCAGCGTGTCGAAGCCCCAGTACTGCCGGAGAATCTCAGCGATCCGGGGTGGCGTCGTTTCGAGGGCGGGAAGCGGGGCAGCAATCGTGGCATTCACGCCCTCGACTATACGACAGTTAGAACACCAGTACTAGCAATCCACCTATGCTTTTTCGCTTCAACTCGCGAGACGGTGCTGCTCCATGTCCTCGTACTGACGCTCTTGCTGCTGCAGGTAATCGGCGTACGCGCTGAGGATCGTCTGCCAGCCTTCGGGGCTCTGCATCCCGTCGCGGTATGCCTCCCACGCCTCGCCGTGACTGGCGAAGCCGCGGTGATTGACCTCGACCCGCGTGGAATGCTCGCCTTCCGCAGTGAACGTGACCTCGACTTCGCTGGCGTGGGACGGATCGGTCTCCGGCACCCGCTTCGCACCGACCATCCAGGAGAGCACGAGGCGGTGCGGTGGCTCCCAGGTGAGCAGCTTGCCCCACTCCGATTGCCGCTCGCCGGACTCGCTGACCTCGTACCATGCAGCGCCCTGCTCGGGGTCGAGGACGATGTGGTTCAGGTTATCGCCGGACCAGGTGTAGCGGCGCGGCCACCAGCTGGTCATCTGCTGCGCGAAGGCGTAGAACGCCTTCTCCTGCGGCACACCGACGCTGATGCTCTCGCTGACCGAGTCATTGGTGTTGTTCGATTCCATGGTGCCTCCTGGTCTGCCGTTTTCTCGACGATAGGCGCCACCACGTTTCGGAAACCCACAACCATCCCTTCGGCGATTACAACTGCTTTCATTGAACGAACGCCGAGCGATGCGCCTTGCACAGGCCGTCGTGGTCTGGGCCGTGATCCTCGCTTTGACGCCGCGGTGTGCCGTTCGCAGCTGCGGGCTGGCGTGCCCGCGCCGAATCGCGTTGAATGTGCGAGCTACCCGCTTACGAGACGAAGGAGATACGAAATGACCAACCAGCCCGGCCCGATCGATGGATACGCAGTCGCCCCGAAGCTTCGCCAGCTGCGCGACGAGATGCTCTTCGGCGACATCTGGGAACGCACTGAGCTTTCGAAGCGCGACCGCAGCCTTATCACGATCACGGCCCTCACCGCCCTCTACCGCACCGAAGAGCTGCGTGGGCACATCGGCCGCGCCCTGGACAACGGCGTCACAACGACGGAGATCGCCGAGATGATCACGCACATGGCGCTCTACGCGGGCTGGCCCTGCGGCGTAAATGCCGGTCGCGTCGCCAAGCAGGTCTTCGACGAGCGCGGTTTGAGCTACTAACCAGCATTCGCGAGGGCGGCCGTGAGTCGCGTCTTCATCACCGGCAGCACTCAGGGCCTCGGCCTCGCCGCGGCAGAAGCACTTCTGGACGAGGGGCATGAGGTCCTGTTTCACGCCCGTTCCCGGGAGCGGGCTGCGGCAGTGACTGCCCTCGCACGGCGTTCCCTCGGCGTCGTGGTGGGCGACCTGAGAAGCGAGGCTGAGACCCGCGCTGTCGCCGAGCAGGTCAACCGCATCGGCCGGATGGACTCGGTCATCCACAACGCCGCGGTCTACGACACGCCGGAACGCGGCAGCACGCCTGAAGGCCATGCCGTCACGTTCGCCGTGAATACCCTGGCGCCGTATCTGCTGACCGCGCTGATCGAGCGCCCCCGCCGGCTGATCTACCTCAGCAGCGGCATGCACCGCGGCGGCGACACTTCGCTGGACGACCTGGATTGGCGGGAGCGGCGCTGGAGCGCGATGCGTGCCTATTCGGACAGCAAGCTCCACGTCACAGCGCTTGCGCTGGCGATTGCCCGACGTTGGCCGGAGGTATTGAGCAACGCCGTCGATCCCGGCTGGGTGCCAACGCGGATGGGAGGCGCCGGTGCTCCGGATGATCTGGAGCAGGGACATCTGACGCAGACCTGGCTCGCGGCCAGCAACGAGCCGGGAGCGAAGGTGAGCGGCGGCTACTGGTATCACCGCCAGCGTCAGGCGCCGGCCGCCGCAGCCGCCGACCCAGCCTTCCAGGAGCGGCTCGTGGCGCAGCTCACCGAGACTACCGGCGTGGCGCTCTCCTGATCCGCCTAAGGGTTTGGTGTCTAGCCCCCGCGAAGGCGCTGCCAGAACCCGGTACGAGCCTGCGGCGGCGCCGGCGGTCGAATGCGGCGCTCCACGGTGATCGTCGTCGACGACGACGGCTCCTCGCCGAGGGCGACCTGCTCCATCTGCATGCGCATCGTCGTGATCTCGTCCTGCAGGAAGACGTGGGCGCGTACGTCCTGCGGCAGGTCGAGCATCGGACAGAGCTGATAGGCGACGTCGGCCTGCTCGTTTAGCGGCAGCTTGCCGAACGCGGCGTCGTGAAAGGCCGGCGAGGCGTACGTGCCGCCGTCGCGGCCGTTGTGGGTGGCTCGCGCCAGAGCCGGCTGAACGGAGCGGAGGCCCGTGTCCGACGCCAGGAGCCCGTAGAGCGCCCAGTCCCAGCCCCAGTTGAACCGCCAGGTCGCGTGGACGCTCGCCCTGCCCTGCGGCCGGCCGCTAAGCCATGCCGCGCGTGCGTGCGCCTCCCACTCCTCGCGACGCATCACGAAGCCGATCGAGTTGAAGGTGCGCGTCTCGAAGAGCAGGTCAGGATGCTCGCGGTTCGACAGATATCCCGCAGAGCCGCAGGGACCCGCGAGGAGGTTCAGGCAGAGCCACGCCGGCCGATGCTCCCGCTGGTACCACCGCGCCAGCGCAGTCGCATCCGGCGAGACCAGCAGGTCTTCCTCGAGGTAGAGGTTCAGCCCCGATCCGTCCGCGAACGCCTCTTCGATCGTCAGCAGCGGGTTGAAGGTGATGCCGCGCACCTCCGCGTTGACCTGCAGATCGTAGTCGATGCCGGCGAGCAGCTCTGCCGCAATCGGCGCGAACTCGTGTGAGCGCTCGCTCGGCTCGACGCGGATGACGACGCTCCAACCATCGAGGTCGTTCCTCACGAGCGATTCGAGCATCTGCCGGAAGACGTGGGGACGGCTCATGGCGGTCACTGTGATGCTGCGGTCGTGCTTCATCCGCCGTATCGTGCCGGGCTGTCCCGTCGCTGACAAGTCGAACGGCAGGACGGAAAGAAGAGCCCGGATTCACGTCCGGGCTCTTTGCGTTCGTCTGGGGTGTTTGCCCCCTAGCCCGCGCCGCCCATCAGCGCCTCACCGCCGTCGACGGGAAGGTGGATGCCGGAGATGAACTTCGCCTCGTCCGAGTGCAGGAAGAGCGCTGCGTACGCAACGTCCCAGGCCTCGCCCATCTTGCCGCCGAGGGGGATCATCTTGTCGCGCTGCGCAACGACCTGTTCCCGCGGCACACCCTGGGCGACGCGGGGCTCGATCGCCATCGGCGTGTTGATCTTGCCGGGCATGATCGAGTTCGCGCGTACGTTGTACTTCGCGTTGGTCGAAGCCAGGTGCTCCGTCAGGGCAATCACCGCTGCTTTGGTCGTCTTGTAGCCAACGCGCGGGTACTCGTGCACTGCCGCCATCGACGAGATGTTGACGATCGAGCCGCGGCCGGAGTCGCGCAGGTACGGCATCGCGTGCTTGCAGGCCAGCCACATGCCGCGAAGGTTGATGTTGAAGACGCGGTCCCAGGCCTCGACCGACATCTCGGTCGCGGGCGCGTCGCCGAGGGAGAGGCTGCCGCCGACGTTGTTGTGCAGGATGTCGATGCCGCCGTACGTCGCGACGGCGAAGGCGATCATCTTCTCGACCATCTCCTCCTTCGTCACGTCGACTTCGACGGCCGTCGCCTCATTGCCCTCCGACTTGATCATATCGACGGTGTCCTGCGCGGAGTCGAGGCGGAGGTCCGCGACGATCACCTTCGCGCCCTCACGCGCCAGCACCATCGCCGTCGCGCGGCCGTTCCCGATCGTCGCGCCGGGTGTCTGCCCAGCGCCTACGACGACTGCTACTTTTCCCTCTGCTCTTCCCGGCATCGAACTTCTCCTTGGCTGTGCTCCAATAACTGCCTGACATTACTCGATCCGCCAGATCGCGGTACATTGATGATCCGAGACTCACGTGTAACACGGTGTTCATGGTCGAGTAACAAATCGGTAACCGCTCAAACCTAGCCTGAAGGCACGAAGAGCGCTTCGCGGGGCACTGAGAATGGTGAGGCGTCAGATGCTGTTCCATGGCTACGACACGGAAGGCTGGTACGACGAGCTCTTTGACCAGCCGGGCCTGCCTCGGCGCGAGGCCGAGATCCTCTTACGGACGATCGAGATGCTGCCGGACGGCGAGTTCGGCCGCCTGCAGGAAACGGCCAACGCCGCCCTGATCAACCTCGGCATCACCTTCAACGTGTACGGCGACAGCGGCGGTGTCGAGCGCGTTCTGCCCTTCGACATCCTGCCGCGCGTCGTCAACGCCCACGAGTGGGACCGTATCGAGCGGGGCCTCACGCAGCGAATTTACGCGCTCAACCTCTTCCTCAACGACGTTTACCACGACCAGAAGATCCTCCACGACGGCGTCGTCCCGATCGAGCTGATCGAGGGCGCCGCGAATTTTCGCGCTGCCTGCATCGGCATGAAGCCGCCCGGCGACATCTGGTGTCACATCACCGGCACCGACCTCGTACGCGACCGCGACGGCGAAATCTACGTCCTCGAAGACAACATGCGCTGCCCATCCGGCGTCTCCTACGTGCTGGAGAACCGCCGCCTCATGAAGCGCACCTTCCCGGATCTCTTTCGCTCCAGCCTCGTGCGATCGGTCGACGACTACCCGAGCAAGCTGCTCGAGACGCTGCGCTGGATATCGCCGCGTCCGGAGATGACCCGCGCCGCCGTGCTCTCACCGGGCGTCTACAACTCGGCCTACTTCGAGCACTCCTACCTGGCGCAGCAGATGGGCATCGACCTCGTCGAAGGGCGCGACCTGATCGTCATCGACGACGTGGTCTACATGCGCACGACGAAAGGCCTCGAGCGTGTCGACGTCATCTATCGCCGGATCGACGACGACTTCCTCGACCCGGACACCTTCAAGCCCGACTCGCTGCTGGGAGTGCCGGGGCTGATGCGCGCCTATCAGCGCGGCAACGTCGCCCTGGCCAACGCGCCCGGCACCGGCATCGCGGACGACAAGGTGATCTATGCCTATGTGCCGGAGATCATCAAGTACTACCTCGGCGAGGACCCGATCCTGCCGGGCGTGCCGACCTACCTCTGCTGGCGAGAGTCCGACCTCGCCTACGTCCTGGAGCACATGGCCGAGCTCGTGATCAAGCCGGCGAACGAGTCCGGCGGCTACGGCCTCCTCGTTGGCCCGGCAGCGACGCAGGCAGAGCTTGCCGACTTTGCCGACCGTGTCCGCACCAACCCACGCAACTACATCGCCCAGCCGACGCTCGCCCTTTCGCGCGCCCCGGTGGTGGTCGGCGACCACTTCGAAGGCCGCCACATCGACCTGCGCCCGTATATTCTCTTCGGGAAAGAGATTTACGTGCTTCCCGGCGGCCTGACGCGGGTGGCACTCCGGAAGGGCTCGCTTGTTGTGAATTCCTCGCAGGGCGGCGGCAGCAAGGACACCTGGGTCCTCGCGAACGGCGAATCGGCAACCTGACATGTTGAGCCGTGTAGCCGACTCCCTGTACTGGATGGCGCGCTACATCGAGCGTGCCGAGAATACTGCCCGTTTCATCGATGTCAGCTTGCAGATGAGCCTCGACGCGCCGATCACGTTCTCAGAGCAGTGGGAGCCGCTGATTGCGATCACCGGCGACGTCACTGCGTTCAAAGAGCGCTACGATTCGGCCGGGCGTGAGAACGTCGTCCGCTTCCTCACCCTCGACCGCACGAACCCGAACTCGATCGTCTCGTGTGTCATGAGCGCGCGTGAGAACGCCCGCTCCGTACGCGAGGTCATCTCCTCCGAGGTCTGGGAGCAGGTCAATGCCTTCTACCTGCTCGTCAGCGGCCCGGGCGCCGAGCACCGGGCGATGACCGATTCGTACAGCTTCTTCGCCGACATCAAGCGCTTCAGCCATCTGATCGACGGTGTCGCCGACAACACGATGTCGCACGGCGAGGCGTGGAACTTCATGGAGCTCGGCCGCATGATCGAGCGCGCCGACAATACGTCACGCCTCCTCGACGTGAAGTACTTCCTCCTGCTGCCTTCGGCGGATGACGTCGGCGGTGCGATCGACGAGATGCAGTGGTCAATCCTGCTACGTTCGGCGACAGCGCTGGAGATGTACCGGCGCCGCCACGGCACGATCACGCCCGCGAACGTCATCGACTTCCTCCTCCTCGACACCGAGTTTCCCCGCGCGATCCTCTACTGTCTGCTGAGCGCGGAGCAGTCTCTGCACGCTGTTTCGGGCACACGTCCCGGCACCTTCAGCAACCCTGCGGAGCGGCGACTGGGGCAGCTGCGCTCGGAGCTTGCCTATTCTTCGATTACCGAAATCATCAGGCGAGGACTGCACGAGTTCCTCGACAACTTTCAGTCCCAGCTCAACGCGACGGGCGAAGCAATATCAGGCACCTTTTTTGCGCTACAGTCTCAGGGACTGGGCAGAACGAACGGAGGACTATCGAGTGACCTTTTGTCTGGGGATCAAAGTCAAAGATGGGCTGGTCGGGATCGCGGATACGAGAGTGATCTCCGGCAATGAGAACATCTCTGGCCGGAAGATCGCCGTTTACCAGCACGAGGGTCACCATTTCTTCCTGATGACCTCCGGCCTGCGCTCCGTGCGTGACAAGGCCGTCGCCTATTTCGAGGAGAGCCTCGAAGACCAGAGCCAGCCTATGGACCGCTTCTTCAAGGTCGTCAACGCCTTCGCCAGCGAGATCCGCCGTGTCGCGGCGGAAGACAAGCGGGCACTGGAGGAGAGCGGCCTCAAGTTCAACATCTTCTGCCTGATGGGCGGCAAGATGATGAACGACGACGAGCACCGCCTCTACCTGATCTACCCCGAGGCGAACTGGGTCGAGATTGGCCACGGCACGCCGTACCACATCATCGGCGCCAGCGGCTACGGGAAGCCCGTCCTCGACCGCACACTGAAGTTCGACGACTCGATGCAGTTCGCCCTCAAAGTGGGCTGTCTTGCCTTCGACTCGACGCGGATCAGCGCCGCCGACGTCGACTTCCCAATCGACGTTGTGATGCTCTTCGAGGACGGCCGTCTTGTCGAACGCCGTTTCGAGAAGGAGGAGCTGTCGGAGATCTCCGACGGCTGGCACGAGCGGCTGCGCAACTCGGTGAACAACCTGCCGTCCCTCTGGCTCGACCGCTTCTTCGCGACGATCGAAGAACCACCGGTGCCTGAAGCGCAGGCCGAACGCGCGTTGCTCTAGGTGAGAATCGCCGTCCGGCATCACACCGCCTATCGCTACAGCACCGAGGTCTACCTGGGACCGCAGGTCTTGCGCCTCAAGCCGCGATCGGACGCCGCCCAGCAGCTGGCCGAGTTCAGCATCCACATCAGCCCCGAGCCGAGCGGCCTGACCAGCAACATCGGCACCGAGGGCAACCATGAGTTGCTCGCCTGGTTCAAAGGACCCACCGACGTCCTGCAGCTCGAGACCTACGCGGTCGTCGAAACCCTGCGCGCGAACCCGTTCGATTTCATCTGGCTCGCCGAGCACCGCCTGCCGTTGAGCTACAGCCCGGAGCAGGACGAGGCGCTGCTGCAATACCGCTTCACAGAGCCCCTGGCCGAATCGGTGCAGGCGCTCGCCAGCAAGATCGCTGTGGGCGTCGGCGAAGAAGCGCAGCCCTTTCCGATGGCGCTGGTCACGGCGATTCATAGCACCTGCCGACAGGTCTTCCGCGCTGAGGGTGACCCGCGGCCGCCGGAGGAGACCCTGGAGCGCCGCGCCGGCTCCTGCCGCGACCTGACGGTGCTCTTCAATGCGATTGCGCGCTCTGCCGGCTTCGCCGCCCGCTTCGTCAGCGG
>JBFWZE010000029.1:22988-25899 GCA_050185685.1 Dehalococcoidia bacterium | reverse complement strand
GAACACGCGAGGTCGCGGCTCTCCGTGAGCGGCGGGAGAAACCTCAGGCCGGGCGCAGGCGGTCCTTGCCGACAAAGGCCTGCAGTACCGCTGGAACCTTCACGGAGCCGTCAGCCTGCTGGTAGTTGTCGAGAATTGCAATCAGCATGCGGCCCAGGGCGACGCCGGTGTCGTTGACGGTGTGGGCGAAGCGCGGACCACCTTCGGCGGGGCGGTAGCGGATGTTGAGGCGACGAGCCTGGTAGTCCGTCGTGTTCGTGTCTGTCATTACTTCCATGTACTCGACGGAGCCGCTCATCCAGACCTCGACGTCGCGCTGGCGGTAGGTCGCGAGGTAGCCCGCGTCGCCGGTGCATTTGTCGACGATGCGATACGGCAGCTCGAGCTGATGCAGGAGCCACTCATTTATCTCGCGGAACTCGGCGTAGACCTCGGTCGACTGGTCTTCGGTGGTCACCGCGTTCATCTCGATTTTGTCGAACTGGTGAACGCGTTTGATGCCCTTCGTGTCCTTGCCCCAGGAGCCGGCCTCGGAACGGAAGCAGGGCGTGATCGCGAAGACCTTGTAGGGCAGCTGATCGGCGCTGAGTGTGCGGTCCATGAAGAAGCTGAAGTTCGCCGGCTCCGACGAGCCGACGAGGAAGAGCGACGACGCGGGGTCTTCGACGTAGTCGGTCTTGATCTCGTAGACCTGGTCGCGGCCTTCCGGGAAGTGCGAGGTGCCGAAGAGGGCGCGCTCACGGACGAGGAGGGGCGGGATCAGCAGCTGGTAGCCGCGGCGGATCAGCTCCTCGCTGAGCAGCCGCTGGATCGCCATCTGCATGAGCGCGATGTCGCCGGTGATGTAGGCGAAGCGCGAGCCTGAGACCTTGCCGGCCTGCAGCGTGTCGACACCGCCCAGCTTCTCACCGAGCTCGCTGTAGTGCATCGGCGTGAAAGACTCGCCCTCGGCGTGGAGGGGCGATTGCGGCATGAATTGGGCTGAGTGGTTGCCGGTACCGAGCTGCTCCGGCGGCAAGTAGCCGCTGCCGGGGACCCAGGCGACTTCTTCGACGTTGTCTTCTTCGCCGCGGCCCTCCGGCATCTCCGGGTCGATGAAGTTGGGGAACCACTCCATGATCGCGGTCCACTCGGCGTTGACCGCATCGCTCTCGCTCTCGAGGACACGGGTCTTTTCGCGCAGCTCCTGGCCGAGGGTGCGCGCCGCGTTCGGGTCGCTGCGGCCGAGGTCGGCGATCTTCTTCTTCTCTGCGTTGAGGTTGTCGATCTCGGTCTGGAGGGCGCGGCGGCGCTCGTCGAGCTGGAGCCAGCGGTCGACGTCTGCCTTCGCCGGGTCCACCTTGCGCAGGCGAACGATTTCTTTTAGGCGGTCCGGGTTAGCCCGGGCTTGTCGGGGGTCGATCATCGTTCTTCCGGTCTAGCGCTGCTGCGGCGCTGCTGTCAGGGCAAGGCGGTCGCCCTGCCGGATCGTCTCGAGGGAAAGGGCCAGAACATCGGGCGCAAATGGTACTTCACGGCCCTCGATGGCGGCGTAGCCGCGGGTGATCGCTTCCGCGTCCAGCCAGTGAATCTGGTAGTCCGCGTCGTGCGACACCCCGGGGTAGCCGCTCACGAGGCGGAAGAAGTAGACGTTATCGACGTGGCAGTGGTCGGGAGATACCCAGCATTCGAGGATTGTGTACGGCGGCTCGATCTGGCGGGGGCCGCCGTCGAACTGGACGCGGGCTGACGGCGCGAGCAACTCGACCTCGACCGCGAACTCCTCGTTCACCTCGCGCACTGCCGCCTCGAGGGGGTCTTCGCCGGGCTCGATGTGACCACCGGCGGGCAGCCACATCTGGAGCTTGCGATGCCAGTGGAGCGCGACGCGGCCCTCGTGGTAGACGAAGCCGGAGACCGTCATGTGGCGGTCGATAGCCGGCGCCTGTTCTTCCGTGCTCATGGAGCCAGTGTAGTTTGCGTCCGAATAGGCGTCGAGTTTGAGTCACTGCAACGGTGGGCACGAAGCCACGCCCTCACCCGAGTTGCTTCGCAACTCACCCTCTCCCAGCGGGGCGAGGGAGAGAACGGTTACCGCTTCGCGACTGGCAGGCCCGTTGGAGTCACTCGATGAAGAAGGACGGGGCGTAGCGGAGCCAGGTCGCTTCTGCGGGCGGATCGCCGCGGAGCATGAGCGCCTGGAAGTGGCTGGCCGGGATGCTCGGGTCGGCGGCATGGAGGTTGAGGTCGCGGGCAGTGCGAAAGCCGAAGCGCGGGTAGTATTCCGTGCTGCCGAGCAAGGCGATCACGTCGAAGCCGGCCTGGCGAAGCTGGTCGATGCCGCTGCGAACGAGGGCGGAGCCGGCGCCTAGCTTCTGGTGCGATGGCGCCACAGCGAGCGGACCGAGGCCGACCGCCCTTAACTGAGCGTCAGGGCCCTCGACAGTCATCAGGCTGAAGACGGCGCTGCCGACAATGGTGCCTTCGTCCTCGGCGACGAGGGAGAGCGTAACGTAGCCGCCAGCGCGGAGGTCGTCGACGATGCGGGCTTCGAGATCGGTGGGAAACGCAGAAACGACCACGGCGCGGACTGCGTCGTGGTCGTCCGGGGTTTCGGGTCGAAAGAGCAGGGCGGCTCTCAGCCTTCCTGCATCATCTTTTCCATGGCGCGGATGTTGGGCTGCCAGAACCGTTCTGCGCGCTGGGCGGACTTGGCGTCGTTTTCCTCGAAGCTCAGCTCGAGGATCTCGCAGGCCTCGCGTGCCCAGTCGTAGTAGCCGGCGAGCTCTTCGTCCAGCTGCCCGCAGACCTTGCGAATCTCGCTCAGGATGTGCGGCACGTCCTGCGAGTCTTCGTCGTAGATGTCGACCATGCGGTTCTCAAAGTTGAGGAGAATGTCGGACAGCTCTGCGTGGGGGCGCAGGCGGAAGTA
>JBFWZE010000029.1:15104-22888 GCA_050185685.1 Dehalococcoidia bacterium | reverse complement strand
AGGTGCGGGAACTCCGGCGTCGGGAACGGGAAGAGCTCCTCAGCGATGTTCTGGACGGCGAGAACGTGCTGTTCAGCCATCGACTTCGTGTTCGGCTTGAACATGATGCCGCTCAGCTGCCGCTCGTCGATGATCTCCTTGACCACGCTGGCTCCTCCTCGTCCTCCGGGACGAAACGGTTGATCTGTGTACGCCTAGCAATATACCGCCGGGCCGGATTTGGGTCTACCGGAAGCTCACCCCGGCCCCTCTCTGACTTTGGAGAGGGGAGACGCCTTGAACGCCAAACTACCCGCTGCGAGCACGCACGTTCGGCGTGAGCTTCGAGGGCACGGGCGTCTTTTGCACGGCGACCTCGGGCAGCTCCTGGGGCAGGCCGTCGATGTAGACGATGTAGTTACCGGGCTGGGCGGCGATCTTCGCGCCCGGGATCACGACGCCGGCGAGGTTCACTGGGTCGAGGGCGCTGACGGTCACGCGCTCGCCGGTCCGTTCGTGGCGGCGGACCCATCGCAGCGAGTCCACTGCTTCGGGCGAGGCGTACTGCTCACCCTGGAAGCCGGAGACGAAGCGCCCGCCGCGGACGACGCCGCGCGCTTCGAGGCGCCGGAGGGCGCGCAGGACGTCCCGCCAGGGGGTTGTGAAGCTCTCGCGCAGGTAGAGGTCGCGGAAGATGACGCCGTAGCGCTGGAGCAGCGTCTTCGCCACCGACTCGGCGAGGTCGTCCTGGTCGGCGCCGTCGACGACCGGGGCGTAGACGAGGGCCCAGCGGCCGGCCGGACCGGCGCCGGTGAAGACGCCGCCGGTGCTGTAGACCGAGGCCCCCTTGCTGCGGGCACCGCGGCCGCTGTGGGCGGTCTTGCCAAGGAGCTGGCGCAGGCCCTGGAAGCCGTCGGCGGTGACGAGCCCCCATGCGACGAGCTCGCGCAGGCCGCGCTCGACGTCTGAGCGCAGGCGGCGCGTCGTATTGACGATCTCGTCGAAGAACAGGGCGCCGCGCTGCTTCAGCAGGTCGTGGATCTCGGCCGCGGCGCCCGTTCGTGGCGATGGCGAAGCTTCACCGCCGCGGACGCCCGCGAGCAGGGCGGGCAGGTCGCCCCGCAGCGTGATCGAAACGGGCATCACGCGGCTGGTCGTCGCGCCGGTGCCACTGCCGGTCGACTTGCGAGGGGTGAGACGCGCCCAGGCGACATCGCCGGCGAGACAGAGCTCGTCCAGCCAGCTCGATTTGTAGTCGCTGATCCGCGGCGCCAGCAGCTCGCGCTCCCAGGAGCCCGCGGCGGCTTCGAAGCCCTCGAGGCGGGCGATTGCCTGGCGGACGCCCTGCTTGCCCTGCAGCTTCGTGTCGGGGGCGAGGTGCTGCCAGCGCAGGAGGAAGCGCATGTAGTCCTGGGCAGAGACGGGGTCAATCTCCCGCCGCAGCCGGTCAAGGGTATAGCGGTGGATGCGTGATAGCAGGCGACGGTCGCAGTACTCGTCGCCCTCGACGCCGGGGGTGAAGCGGCCGCGAAGGACGAAGCCGTTCGCTTCGAGCATGCGCAGGCCGCGCTCGATGTCCTCACCGCTGAAGCCGAGGCGGGCGCCGAGGGCGGGCGGGAAGACGGGGCCATACGCCTCCGTCCAGCCGCGCAGCAGCTTCATGCGGGCGTCGTCACGGTCCTCAATGCGTACGAGGGCTTCCTCGGGAGGCATGCGGGTCAGCTCGATCGCGGAGTCCGGGTAGAGGGCCTGAACGAGGCGCAGGTTCTCGGCGGCGAAGTAGAGCAGCGAGTCGGGCAGGACGACCCAGCCGGCGCGGCCGGTCAGGTGCAGCTCATCTACCCAGGTCTCCCAGGGGTGGACGACGTCATGCGGCGCGACGACCAGGCTCATCAGGGCGTCGTGGGTCTCTTCGGTGTCGCGAGGCTGCGGCCAGGCCTCTTCACGGACGCGGTCGATTGCGTCGTTGTCGAGGGCACCGAGCTCGCGGGCGCTCTCAGGCAGGGCGCGGCGCAGGGTGACGGCGCGGGTGCGGCGCTCCTCGAGGGGTGCGTCGTCGAGATAGGTGTAGGGTTTGCCGCTGATGATCTCGTGGGCCATCGGCGACGGCTCGAGGGTGTCGACGGCGTGGAGGCGGATCTCGCCCCTCTCGACTTTCTCGAGGACGGCGACGAGGCCATCGATGTCGTTCGCCTCACGCAGGCAGTCCTGCACCGTCTGGCGGACCAGCGGATGGTCCGGGATTTCGAGCGGCCCGGAGACGTTTTCCTGGCAACCGACCTGAGCCGGGAACACCGAGGCAAGGAGGTCGTCTGCCCGCATGCGCTGAATCTGCGGCGGCACTTTGCGGGCGCCGCTGAAGCGCGGCACGGCGAGGGCGCGGCCGGCGTCCCAACGCCAGCGCACGGGGAACACGGGAGCGTAGAGCACCGCCTGACGCAGCGAGGGCTCGGCGTTGCGCGGCGTGACGTAGTCGAAGGCCTCTTCGAGCGGGAAGCTGTGCTGCGGGCCGAGGGAGAGGACGACGGAGTCATCGCTGGCGGCGGCCTGAAGCTCGAAGTCGAAGCGGACGCAGAAGCGCTTGCGCAGGGTGAGGCCCCAGGCGCGATTGATGCGGCCGCCGAACGGCGCGTGGACCACAAGCTGCATGCCGCCTGACTCATCGAAGAAGCGCTCGAAGACGACATCGGTATCGGTCGGGACGAGGCCGAGGGCGTCGCGCGTGGCACGCAGGTACTCGACGATCTGAATGGCGCCGAGCTCCTCGAGACCGCATTCGTCCCGCAGCCGGGTGCTGAGACCATCGACTTCGTCGAGGCCGGCTTCGACGTCGCGGCGCAGGCGTCCTACCTCCTGGGAGAGCTCTATCGTGCGGCCGGGTGCTTCGCCGACCCAGAACGGGATCGTCGGCGGCGCACCCTGGGCGTCTTCGACCCGCACTTCGCCGGCAGCGACGCGCTTTATCCGCCAGGAGTGAGTGCCAAGCAGGAAGATGTCGCCGGACATGCTCTCGATCGCCCAGTCCTCGCCCACGGTGCCGACGACGGTGTCATCGGGGTCGGCGACGACGCGATAGTCGGCCATCTCCGGGATCGCGCCGCCGTTGAGGATGGCGGTCATGCGGGAGCCGCGGCGGGCGTGGAGCATGTGGTTGATGCGGTCGCGGTGGAGCTGCGGCGGTGCGCGCCCGGCGCCTTCGCCGATGCCCTCGCTCATCATCTCGATGACCTCGTCGAAGTCTTCGCGGGTCAGGTTTCGGTACGGGTAGGCGCGGCGGGCGAGGTCGAAGAGGCCGTCTTCGGTCCAGTCTTCGCAGGCGACCTCGGCGACGATCTGCTGGGCGAGAATATCGAGCGGCGCCTGCGGTTGGACGATGCGATCGAGGCGGCCGGCCCGCACGGCGCGGACGAGGGCAGCGCACTCGATGAGCTCGTCGCGGGTAGTCGGGAAGAGACGCCCCTGCGGCCGCAGACCGAGGGCGTGACCGGAGCGGCCGACGCGCTGCAGGAAGACGGCGACGCTGCGAGGTGAGCCGATCTGGCAGACGAGGTCGATGCTGCCAATGTCGATGCCAAGCTCGAGCGAGGCGGTGGCGACGAGGGCCTTGAGCTCGCCGTTCTTGAGGCGCTGCTCGACGCGGAGGCGACGGTCACGCGAGAGGCTGCCGTGGTGGCTCATCACCGCGTCCTCGCCGAGGCGCTCGCGCAGGTTGTGGGCGATGCGCTCCGACATGCGGCGGGTGTTCACGAAGACGAGGGTCGTGCGGTGGGCGCGGATCAGGCCGGCGACGCGGTCGTAGATGTCGGCCCACTGCTCCTTCGGCATGACGGCCTCGAGGTCGGACGGCGGTACTTCGACGTGGAGGTCGATATCGCGCTGGTGACCGAGGTCGACGAGGGTGCAGGGAACGGGATAGACGGTGGCAGCGAGCTGATTTTTGTCCCCATTTTCGGGAATTTCCGAATCTGCGTTTCGCAGTTTTTGGTTTTCGTCGGAGCCCGCTGCTGCCGGTTCCATGCCGCAGAGGAACGCCGCGATCTCTTCGATCGGCTTCTGGGTCGCCGAGAGGCCGATGCGGCTGGGACGCTGCTCTGCGAGGTGGTCGAGGCGGGCGAGGGTGAGCGAGAGGTGGCTGCCGCGCTTGTCCCGGGCGAGCGCGTGGATCTCGTCGACGATGACAGTGCGGACGTGGCGCAGGGTCTCGCGGCTGCGGGCGGCGGTGACCATGAGATAGAGCGACTCCGGCGTCGTGATCAGGATGTGGGCCGGCGTCTTCACAAGCTGGGCGCGGTCCTTCGCGGGCGTGTCCCCGGTGCGGACGGCGGTGCGAATTACGGGTCCGGCGGCGCGGCGGACGAGCTTCGGCTTTTCACCCTCAGCCTCCATCGCTTCGTTCTCGGCGGCGTTGCCGATGCTCTGGCTGCCGATCGCGATGCCTGCTTCGGCGGCGATCGCGCAGATCTCGGCGAGCGGCGCTTCGAGGTTGCGCTGGATGTCGTTGCCGAGGGCCTTGAGGGGCGAGACGTAGACGATCTGGGTCTCGTTCGTCAGCGTCCCCGCCTCAGCCTGGCGCAAGAGGGAGTCGATGCCGGCGAGGAAGGCCGCAAGGGTCTTGCCGGAGCCGGTGGGCGCGGCGATCAGGACGTCGCCGCCGCGCATGATCACGGGCCAGCCGGCGGCCTGCGCGTCGGTGGGCGCGGCGAAGCGCTGGTGGAACCAGGTCTGGATTACGGGATGAAAGGCGTCGAGTGGAGTCGACACCGGTGCGATAGCCATCGCTGACGCCCTGCCACTATTCGAACACGTGTACGACATTGTACTTGCGACGGCCCGAGAGTGACAACTGACAGATGGTGTCAGGGGAGGGGCCCTCACCCCGGCTCGCTCCGCTCCCTCCCGCTTCGCGAGCCCCTGTCCCGAGCGGGGAGAGGGTGGCGCGTTAATAAGCGTTAGACCCTGGAGTTTGCTCAAGCGCCAGAGCAGGGAGAAGGACTATCGGCTCCCCAGCGTCTCAGCGATGGCGGCTTCGAGCTGCTCTGGTGTGAAGGGCTTTGGGAGATAGCCCTCGGCGCCCATGAGGTGGGCGAGCTCACGGCCGTCGAAAGCACCGGAGACGACGATGACCTTGCCGCGGTAGCCGCGCTCCACCGCTTCGGCGAGGAAGGTCGAGCCGTCGAGGTCGGGCAAGCCGAGGTCGAGGAGGATAAGCTCCTCTTCGCCGCCGAGCTGATCGAGGGCAGTCTGGGCGTTCTCGGCCATGATCACTCGGTGGCCGGACGTGCGCAGGATGGCATTCATCAGGGTTCGAAGCGCGCGATCATCCTCTACGACCATGACACTGGACATCGCTACGCCCTCCCGGGGTCCCGGCCATCATGCGGGGATTGCTATCGATCTCAGGCTGCTGCTGCGGCGACGGCGGGATGCTCGCCTACACGAGCGTCCTCGGGGTTATTGTAGAAGTCACGCACAAGGCCGCATACCTTGCAGGTCCCGTGGCTGAGCGGACCGTTCGGCGTCTCGATGACCCAGTGGTGCCGGCAGTTGTTGTGAATAGTGGTTCCTGACTCCATCGTCGTTCCTCCACCCGTAGCTTGGGGCATCTCTGGTTTCAGGAACTTGCGCTCGGGGCAGCCAGTCCTTACGACTACATTCAGGTGCAGCTTTATTCGTCGAACGAAGCACGAGTGAGAGGCGCATGCGACGGCGCTTCACTCTCGCCTGAATGGCTGCTCCTGCTACATTTGAACCATGCGCAGTAACTCGAGATCGAAGCACCGAAGCCACCTAGACGAGATCGCCAGCCTGACGCTCGGAATCGACGACCTGAGCGAGGCACAGGAAGAAGCGATCGAGTCGATCCTCGAGGGGCGCGACACGCTGGCGATCATGCCGACCGGCGCCGGCAAATCAGCGATTTACCAGATCGCCGGCCACCTGCTGGAGGGCCCGACGGTGGTCTTCTCGCCGTTGCTGGCGCTGCAGCGAGACCAGGCGGGCAAGCTTGAGCGCACCGACACCGGCAGCCCGGCCCTGCTGAACTCGACCGTCTCGCTGACCGCCCGCGTCGAAGCGCTGGAAGCGGCGGCGCGCGGTGAGGTCGAGTTTCTCTTCCTCGCCCCGGAGCAGCTGGCGAACGAGGACGTCGCCGAGCGCTTGATCGAGACGAAGCCGTCACTCCTGGTCGTCGATGAGGCGCACTGCATCAGCTCCTGGGGCCACGACTTCCGACCCGACTACCTCGCGCTCGGCGAGCTCGTCGAGCAGCTCGGTCACCCCGTCGTGCTGGCGCTGACCGCAACCGCGTCGACGCCGGTACAGGAAGAGATCACGGAGCGCCTGGCGATGCGGAACGCCCGCATCGTCACCCAGAACCTCGACCGGCCGAACATCCACCTCGAGGTGCGGCGCTTCGACGATGCGCGGCGCAAGCAGAACGAGCTAATCGAGGCCGTGGCGGCAGAGCAGAAGCCCGGCATCGTCTACGCCGCAACGAGGGCGAACGCGGAGACGCTGGCGGAAGCGCTGCAAGAGGCGGGCGTCAACGCCGTCTACTACCACGCCGGCCTCCCCTCACGTCCGCGAAACGAGGTACAGACGCGTTTCATGGAGGGCGATGTCGACGTCGTCGTCGCGACGAAGGCGTTCGGGATGGGCATCGACAAGAGCAACGTGCGCTTCGTCTTCCACAGCGACGTCAGCGACTCATTGGACTCATACGCGCAGGAGATCGGGCGCGCGGGCCGCGACGGTCAGCCGGCGAAGGCGGTGTTGTTCTACCTCCCGGCCGACCTGGGCATTCAGCGCTTCTTCGCGGCGGGGCAGCTCAGTGACGCCGACATCTCGGCGGTGCTGCGGGCGTTTTCAACGGTGAGCGAAGGGTTGTCTCGGGCGGAGATCGCGGAGAAGAGCGGGCTGGGACCACGCAAAGTCCTGCGTGTGCTCAACGGCCTCGTCGACGCGGGCATGCTCCGGCGCAGCAAGAAGGGCACGTACCGGCCGCTGCGCTGGCGTTCGCCGCAGGCAGGCCTCGAAGCGGTCGAGTCGCTGCAGGAGCAGTGGCAGCGGGTGAACGAGTCGCGCGTCGAGATGATGCGGGGCTACGCGGAGGAAGACGGCTGCCGCCGAAGCCTGCTACTCGCCTACTTCGGTGAGAAGGCGGGGCCGTGCGGCAACTGCGACAACTGCGAGCGCGGCGGCGAGGCGGTCGCGGAAGGCGCAGAGGCACCGGCGGACGTGACCGTGCGCCATTCGCTCTGGGGTCTCGGGCGGGTGCTGCGCCAGGAGTCGGACCGGGCGGTGATCTTCTTCCAGACCGTCGGCTACAAGACGCTCGATCTCACGGTGGCCCTTGAGCGCGGCCTCCTGAGCCGGGAACCGGGCGCCGCCGGGATCATCTGAAATCTCTCGCAGGCTCTTTGTAAGCAACGGTTGCGCGATAATCAGCGCGTGACAACAAAAGGCCTCGGCGGCACCGACAGCACCTGGGAGAAACTGGCCCAGAATGACCCGCTATGGGCGATCCTCAGCGACCCGGCGAAGCGCGGCGGCGGCTGGAAGGTCGACGAATTCTTCGCCACGGGTGACCGCGAAATCGCCGAGCTAATGACCTACCTCGACAGAGTCGCCCCCGACATCGGCCGCGACCGGGCGCTGGACTTCGGCTGCGGCATCGGCCGGGTGACGCGGCCGCTGGCGGCGCATTTCGCCCGCGTGACCGGCATGGACATCTCCCCATCGATGGTCGAGGCGGCACGCGAGTACGCGGCGAAAGCGCCGGCCCACGGCGGTGAGTGCGAGTACGT
>JBFWZE010000029.1:10099-15004 GCA_050185685.1 Dehalococcoidia bacterium | reverse complement strand
CAGGGCCGTCAGGCCGCTAGCAGGCTGTCATGCGCTGTCCCTTCTGCAACTACGCCGACACCAAGGTCACCGACTCGCGCGAGTCGGACGAGGGCATTCGCCGCCGGCGGGAGTGCCTCGACTGCGGCCGCCGCTTCACGACCTACGAGCGCGTGCAGATTGCGCCGATCATGGTCGTCAAGAAAGACGGACGGCGCGAGGAATTCTCACGCGAGAAGGTCCGCGCCGGCATCCGCCGCTCTTGCGCGAAGCTACCGGTAAGCTCCGCCGACATCGACGCAATCGTCAACGACATCGAGTCGACCCTGCACGCGGATGGCGCCGTCGAGATTTCGACGAACGACGTCGGCGATATGGTCATGGAGCGGCTGCGGGAGCTGAACCACGTCGCGTACGTGCGCTTCGCATCGCACTACCGCGACTTCCTCTCCCTCGAGGAGCTGCAAGACGAGTTTCAGCGCCTGGCGACGACGCCCCGGCGGCCAGCGCGCCGCAGCGGCGCGGCGCAGCCGCCGCTGCTCCCGCCGGCAGCGCTGGAAGGAACAAACGCATCACCCATCGAGATCCGGTCACGGCCATCGCGCCGGCAACAACGGTAAGTCCCACAAGGAGTGGTCTTGGTCCGAGAAGGTTTCGGCAAGTTGTACAACACGGAGCACGAGCTGGTCGCTGAGGGTCACTGCCAGGTGGACGACGTCCGCGGCACGATCACGATGCGTCCGGTGATCGACACGCCGACGCTGTCGCGGCAACGCGGCCGCATGCGTCTCGAGATGGAGGACGGCTCCGAGATCTACGTGACGGACAACATCATTCGCTTCCGGCTCAACGTCCCCGGGCTTCCCGGCGGCGCTGCCTACCGGATGTCCTTTGAGGACAAGCCTTCCATGCCGAGCGCGGGAGGGCTGCAGTGAGCAACAGGACCTGGCGAGGAGCGCCTCGCGAGTAACGATTCACGTCTCGGGGGCAGCTGAGTGGAGCGCCTCCGAGGCGGGAACTCTCCTTACAGGAGGACGGCGATTGAACGCTCTGGTTGAGGACGGCGATCTGATCGACACCGCCTTCGGCCGGGCTCGCGCCGCCGCGCCTGCATCGTCGCCGGCCGCAATGAGAGCAACCTCGATGTAGACGACTTCCGTCGGCGGTTACTGCCCCGTCGCCGCCGACACTGCTCTTCGAAACGGCGCCCGTCCCCTCCGGGCGCCGTTTCAGCGCCGGTGCGAGCAGTCAGCTTTCAGCAGTCAGGCATCGAGGTCTGGTGGGCGGCCTTGAATGACGTTCGTCCCGGCAATTCGGTCGTGGATGAGGCGGTTGCCTTCGCCGCGCACAGCGAGCAGTGAGTTGGCCGCCAGGACGAGGGCGGTCACAACGAGCCAGGCGTAGATGCTGAGACGCTCCTGGTCACGCAGGAGGCCGAGTAGGACGAGGTTCGGCAGGGCGATGACGAGGTAGCGGAGGATGGCGCGGTCGGGCAGGACGCGCTTGCCGGCGCTGTCGCTGACCCACATGCCCATCGCCATCTTCCCGGGCGTCGAACTGGTCATACCGACGAAGCCAATGCTGTAGCTGGAGCTGACGATGAGCAGGCCGGCGACGATGGCGCGGTCGGAGAAGCGGAGGTCGCTGAAGATCGCCGCCATGACGAGGAGAAGTACGGTCTGCATCGTGGCGTCGATGAGGAAGGCGAAGATGCGCCGGCCGATTGGCGCCGCGGTGGCGGTCGCGGGAGGAGTGCTCACGTTGGGAGCCTAGCAGTGGTGCTGCGTAGGGGCGAACGGCGTCATCGGCTGAGGCGCGGACGGCTCTATGGCGTCGTGTCTTCGGGGGAGGTCCCTCCTGCGCCGGGATGTGAGTGTTGGGGCGTGCTCGAATGAGTCGAGAGGGGCTCCGACTTCGCGGGATATGCGGCGCTACATGGGAGCGAACGCGGTCAAGGCTTGAGACGACCTTGAGGATGGCCGCCGAGGCCGGGAGGCCCCGGCTACGTTATCTCCACGGGTCGCTCGTGGCTGCCTCGTAACTGCTATTCTTCGGCGCGATCGAGGCTGAGGGAGAAGATGCTGCCGCCTTCGGGGGCGAGCTCGACCCAGATCGAGGCGTTCATTGCGCCGGCGAGACGTTTGCAGACTGCGAGGCCGATGCCGAAGCCCTGGGCGAAGAAGTTCGCGTCGTTGCTGCGGTAGAACGGGGCGAAGACGCGTTCGAACTCGGCAGGGGCGATGCCGGGGCCGCGGTCGCGTACAGACAGGACGACACGTCCATCGGCGTCACGGGCGCTGATCGTAATCGGCTCGGCGGCCGGGCTGTACTTCGTTGCGTTGGAGATCAGGTTGCGCATGATCTGCTCGATGTAGAGGTTGGAGCCGATTGCCAGCGACACGTCCGTGGTATCGAGGACGAAGGTGCGCAGAGGCTCGGTCTTGCGGAAGCTCTCCACGATCCTCGCAAGCAGACGATCGATAATGACGGGCTCGAGCTCTGCCTGCTGGCCCTGCTCGAGGCGGGCGAGCGCGAGGAGATTTTCGATGATCTGGTAGAGGCGCAGCGACTCGCGGTAGATGTCTGACACCATCTCGCCCCGCGTCGTGGCGTCGAAGAAGTCGGCCTTGCGGTTGAGGAGATCGCTCTGGCCGAGGATCACGGTAATCGGTGTGCGCAGCTCGTGTGAGACGAGGCCGAGGAACTCGTCCTTCGCCGCGTTCGCGATCTTGAGCTGCTCAGTGGAGCGCAGCAGCTCCTCTTCCATGAGCTTGCGGTCGCTGATATCGATGATCGAGCCGATGAAGCCCATGAACTCGCCGGACTCTGAGAAGCGGGGCGACGCCGCGTCGATGACCCAGCAGTACTCACCGTCGCTGCGGCGTATGCGATAGTCATGGCGGAACGGCCGGTGGGCATCCCGTGCTTCCTTGAGCAGACGCAGCAGCTCGCCGGAATCGTCCGGGTGGACGCTCTTGAGCCAGCCATCGCCATAGCCGTCCTCCGGCAGCTGGCCGGTGAAGCGGTGCCAGAGCGAGTTGAGGTAGGTACAGGCGCCGCTCGCGTCGGTCACCCAGATCATGACGGGTGCGCCGTTGGCCATGACGCGGAACCGCTGCTCGCTCTCACGTAGCGCCTCGGCCGCGCGCGTCTGCTCGATCGCAACGGCGGCAGTGCGGCAGAGGATCTCGACCGTGCGCCGTTCGTCGGCTGTCGGCTCGCGCGTCTCGCGGAAGTAGGTGCTGAAGGTGCCGATTACCCGGCCTCTGCGGTCGAAGATCGGCATCGCCCAGGCTGCCTTGAAGCCCAGCTCGCGGGCGATGTCACGATCGCGCTCCCAGTACGGGTCTCGTTCGATGTCGAGGGTGAACACGGGTACGCCGAGGTGGGCAGCGCGGCCCGACGTCGTCGCCTCTGCGCCGACCTTCAGGCCGTCGACCGCCTGGCGGTAGTCCTCGCCGAGGCTGGGCGACGCGCCGTCCCGCAGGCGAACGCCCTCTTCCAGGAGCAGGATTGAGCACTTGCAACGGCCGGAGCTCTGCTCTTCGACAATGCTGGTCAGCACGCCGAGCACCTCACCAAGCGAGGCGTTCTGGGCCATCAGCTCAAGCGCGAGCTTCTGACCGTCGACAAGGACGGTGGCGCGCCGCTGCAGGGTGATCTCTTCGACGATGACACCGGCGCCGGTGATCTGGCCGGACATCACGCGAACGGGATAAAAGCTATGGATCCAGGTGCGGGTGATGCCGGGTGCTGCGGCCGTCTGGCCGTTGAACTGGATGCTGACCTTCTCCTTGGAGCCCTCAAGAATTGCCCTGAGCGCCGGCTCCATGCTCGACCAGAGATCGGGGAGAAGAATGCTGCCGTGGACGCCCTTGTGGGCATCGACGCTGAAGCCGCTCATTTCCGCGAGGGCGGCGTTGACGTGGATGAAGCGGTATTCGGGGTCGAAGAGGGCGATGCCGACCGGCGCCTCGCTGATCACGGTGTCGAGGAGGGCACGTCCTTCTTCAGCGTCGCGGAAGGCCTGCTGCAGCACTTTCTCGACGCGCTTGCGGCCGCTGATGTCCGAGGCAACGACAAGCAGACCCGTCGTGAGGCCTTCGCGGCTACGGAGGGGCGAGGTCCAGAGCGCCATGTCCAGACGTTCGCCGGTGCGTTTGAGCCACTGGGTTTCGTTCAGGGAGAAGCCGGCCACCATCGACGGCCTGAAGGCGAGATCGAAGAGCCGCTGAAACTCATCGAGGCGATCGGGAGGCACGGTCGGCAAGGGCTGGCCGATGACTTCGGCCGACGACCAACCGAACATCTGGGTAGCGGCAGTATTCCACTCGGCAACCCGGCCGTCTGGATTGAGGCCAATGATCGCGAGTGGAAACGCGCTGACCAGCGCATCAAGCCGGCTGCGGGCGCGGGGACTATGCTCAAGTTGCGTTTCGATAGCAGGCCCCATTGCGAGGGGATTCTCCCCAGATCGTAATCGGAAAGAAATGCGAGTGAACGAGGAAATGCATTACAGAAGTCTCTAGTGTTCACGCGGGCTAAATAGAACAAATGATTTAGAAGTGGTATAATTCGTGCCCTTATGACTGCACAACCAACAAGACATGCAATCGAACTCGGCGACAACGCCCGCGTCGTTCTCGAGCGCCGGTACCTCGTCAAGGACGTCAACGGCAACGTGATCGAGGCGCCCGAAGACCTCTTCCAGCGCGTCGCAGTGAACATTGCCGAGGCAGAGCGTGCCTACAAGCCGGCAGACGAAACCGCCTGGGCGCAGCGTTTCTACGAGCTGATGACCTCGCTGCGGTTCCTGCCGAACTCACCGACGCTGGGCAACGCGGGCCGGCCGCTGCAGCAGCTTTCGGCGTGCTTCGTGCTGCCGGTCGAGGACTCGATGGTCGGAATCTTCGAGACCGTGAAGCA
>JBFWZE010000029.1:0-9999 GCA_050185685.1 Dehalococcoidia bacterium | reverse complement strand
TGGGACGACCTCGCCGAGACGATCGCGACGGCAGTGCGCTTCCTCGACAACGTCATCGACATGAACGCCTACCCGGTGCCCGAGATCGAGGCGATGACGAAGCAGACGCGCAAGATCGGCCTCGGCGTCATGGGCTGGGCGGACCTGCTCTACCGCCTCGGGGTGCCCTACGACTCCGACGAGGCGCTGGCGCTGGCCGACCGCATGATGGGCTTCATCCGCGAGCACGCCGACCGCGCATCGGCGGCGCTGGCGGCGGAACGCAGCGTCTTCCCGGCCTGGGAGGGCTCGACCTACGGTCCCGGGGGCGCAAACGAGCCGCTGCGCAACTCGACGCGGACGACGGTGGCGCCGACGGGGACGCTGAGCATCATTGCCAGCTGCTCCGGCGGCATCGAGCCCGCGTTCTCGCTCGCCTTCACGCGGCAACACTACCTCGCCCCGAAGAACCCCACGGAGCCGGTGCGGCTGAACGAGGTCAACCCGGTCTTCGCCAACGTCGCCCGCAAGCGCGGCTTCTACTCGGACGAGCTGGTCGACTACCTCGCGAAGGGCGGCCACCTGCAGGCGCGCGACGAGGTGCCGGAGGACGTGAAGCGCGTGTTCGTCACGTCGCATGACATAGCGCCGGTCGCGCACGTGCAGATGCAGGCGGCGTTCCAGCGCCACACCGACAACGCGGTGAGCAAGACGATCAACTTCCCGAATGCGGCGACTCCCGAGCAGGTGGCCGAGGCCTACATGCTGG
The DNA here is from genome assembly GCA_050185685.1 of Dehalococcoidia bacterium. Lineage (GTDB taxonomy): Bacteria > Chloroflexota > Dehalococcoidia > DSTF01 > WHTK01 > WHTK01. The sequence continues at coordinate 9,251 of JBFWZE010000029.1, read as the reverse complement.
CCTACCGCGAGGGTTGTAAAGGCATCACGATTTACCGCGATGGCTCGCGCACCGGGCAGGTGCTTTCGTACGTCGCGGACGGCGAAGCGCTCGAGGCGCTGGACGAAGAACCGCCGGTGCCGGGCGCCGTGTTCCCCGTCCACGCGGCGTTGTCGCCGGACGGCGAGCCACTGCATCGCCGCCGGCTGCCGGACGAACGCCAGTCGATCACGCACAAGTTCCGCGTCGGCGAGCAGGAAGGCTACGTCACGGTCGGCCTCTTCGACGACGGCACCCCGGGCGAGATCTTTGTGACGATCTCGAAGGAGGGGTCGACAATCCGGGGCCTGATGGACTCGGTGGCGATGCTGACTTCGTACTCGCTGCAGTACGGCGTGAACCTTCGTACGCTTGTCGACAAGTTCCGCGGCGTCCACTTCGAGCCGGCGGGTTTCACGTCGAACCCCGCGATCCCGCAGGCGAGCAGCCTGGTGGACTACATCTTCCGATGGCTGGAGCTGAAGTTTCTCGCGGAGGAAGCGGGAGCCGCGGGCACCGAGCGGAACGGGGACCGCAGCCCAAAAGCGCAAACGGACGCCGGACGGCCTGAGGCGGACGAAGGGCGAGCGCTGGCTGAGACGTCTCTGCCGTCTGCGGGCGCACGTCCCCGCGGCCGAGGGCGGCGCGCTCACACCCGAGGGTACGTGCCGCCGAGCCCGGCGCTGCCCTTCCCGGAGGTGGCGACGGGGCTGATCTGCGCCGACTGCGGCAGCCAGCTCGTCTTTTCCGAGGGGTGCCTGGTGTGCCGGAGCTGTGGATTTACGCGCTGCGGCTAGGGGCTCGCGCGTTGGTTTTGAAGTGACCTCTTGCATCTGAGCGTCGACATCGCCGGGAGCGTGCTGGGGTTGTTATAGACGGGCGGCCAGCAGACGCGGCGCAACGCTTCGCTGCTCGCGATCTACCTTTGAAGATCTGGGGACACCCCAGACCCCGGGAGGGGCCACGGCCCCTTCCAACCCCGACTTACGGGGGTGCAGAAGACGATCTTTCGGAAGGGTCGAAGAGGGGCGCCGGGCGGCGGATCCGATGTCTGTGATAGACGGGCGGCCAGCAGACGCGTCGCAACGCTTCGCTGCTCGCGATCTACCTTTGATCTGGGGACACTCCAGACCCCGGGAGGGGCGCGTCCCCCTCCAACCCCGGATATACGCGACATCGCTCTTCAAGGGTGGCAGGAGCAAAGCCTCCAACCAGCACCGGCAGAAGCAAAGCCGCTCGCTACGACGCCTGTGCAGCAGCAGACTAGCGCTTGAAGAGACTCGCTATTGCCGAAGCTGGGACGATCTGGGCCTGGTTGTTCTGGCCGTCGGTGAAGACGAAGCCCCCGTCGGGGAGGGCGTTGACGCCGGTGGGCCGGCCACCCGCTGCCGGGGTCCAGGTGCCGAGTGACGTGCCGTCGGCGTTGTAGAGAAGCAGCGTGCCCTTTGCCGGGTCGGTGGCGACGATGCGGCCGTCGGTGAGGACAGCGAGGTAGGGCTTGTCGTTAATGCCCTGGCTGGTCCACGGCGCCGGGAACGAGGTGATCTGGCCGGCGTTGGTGATCGCCTGGATGCGGGCGTTCCAGGTGTCGGCGACGAGCAGGCGTCCCTGCGAATCAACCGCGAGGCCGACGGGCTCGGAGAACTGGCCGAGGGCGCTGCCTTCGGTGCCGATTGCGCCAAGGGGTTCGCCATCGAGGCTGTAGTTGATGATCCGCTTATGGCCGGTGTCGCTGACCCAAAGGGTGCCGTCGACGTCGATAACGATGTCGCGCGGGCCGTAGAGGTCGAGCAGGTCGGGCTGAGCGCTGTTGGTGACGACGCCCCATTGCTTCACGAACTTGCCCTCGGCGTCGAACTTCTGGATGCGATGGTTCCAGGTGTCGGCGACGTAGAGGTTGCCATTGGCATCGATTGCCAGCGACCAGGGCTGGTTGAAGGCGCCGGCGTCGATGCCGCCGCGGCCGAAGGTGCCGAGGAAGTTGCCCTTCGCGTCGTACTTGCTGATCCGGTTAGCGCGTGCGTCGGCGATCCAGATCGTGCCGGAGGGGTCCACCACGACATCGGCAGCCTGGAGCATCTCGCCCTGGCCGGAGCCGGTGCGTCCGAGGACGATGCGTCCGTCCGCGAGAACTGAGGGGTCGGGCGGGGGCTGCACCGGCGTCGACTTGTCGAACTCGGCGAGGCTCTCGGGGAAGTAGGCGACAGCGTCGGTCGAGCCGGTGTTGCCGAGGGCAGGGCGGCGGTAGAGCCAGAATTCGCCGAGGGACTCGAGGCGGCTCCAGCTCGTGGCGATGTCGAGAACTTTGCCGAAGGTCAGGCCGCGATAGGTTTCGTCGAACCACCAGCGGTGCTTGAAGGGCACCTGCGTGTAGCCGACGCCATCGACCGCAGCGACATTGTTGGCGTGGACGAGGAGGATGGAGCCGGGCTTCGGCTGGAAGTTGGCAATGTCGGTGACGTACGCGACGTCCTTGTAGTGACGCAGGTACCACGCCCACGGCCAGGCATAGCCGTCAGTCTGATCGAGGACGATCGGCAGGTTGTAGCCAAGGCCGCTCTCCTTCGCGATCGTGTCGATGCGGGCTGAGAGCTCCGGGATCTCATGCGAGGACTGGGTGTAGACCAGCATTTCGACCGGCGTATCGAAGTTCTTGAAGGAGACGATCAGGCTGGCGCGAATCGTCAGCGTGAGGCCGATTGCGAAGAAGATGACCAGCGTCCCCCTCGCGAAGCCCTGCCGGCCATCCTTCAGCGCCGAGCCGATCGCCCAGCCAACCGCTGCGGCGCCGACTGCGAGGCCGGCGAGCGTCGTGGTAGTCGAGCGGCCCTCGACGATGAGGAGGGTGGCGGCAGCGACACCCACTGCCACGGCGGCGGCGGTCTGCCAGCGCCTGGGGTTCATGCGGAAACCATCGACGAGCCGCGCGAGGACGATGGCGGCGCAGAGGCAGAGCGGCAGCGCGATGTGGATCTCGAGCCAGGGCATCTTCTCGCCGGCGATCGTGACGCCGAGGAAGATGCCGACCAGCCAGAACGCGAAGAAGCGGATCAGCGAGTTGCCCTTCACCGACATCCAGACGAGGCCCGGCAGCGCAATCAGCATCGGCAGGAACTCGTAGAGCGGCGTCAGCAGCAGGTAGTAGTACTTCGGCTGGTTGCCGCGCTCGACGTCCTGCTGCGCCAGCCAGTAGTCCAGCGAGCCCCAGATGCCGGAGAAGAAGCCGTTCATGTTCGTGAAGAAGGTGGTGAACAGCAGAATGTAGGGCACGAAGAAGCAGAGGGCGACGATCGCCCAGACCTTCGGCCGCCAGAGGAGGCCCACGTACGAGGCGCCGACAAGGAGGACGACGAGGGTGATGTTCCGCAGCGGCCGTTCCTCGGGAACGTTGTAGCCGCGGTCGCCGATGAAGCTCAGCTTTTCGACCGCGGGACCAAACTGGGTGAGCGAAAGCGTACCGAGGACGATCATCACGTCGCCGATCGGCGGCAGGCGGTCGCGGCCGAAGGGGCGCTTACCGAGCAGAGGCCAGAGTGCCGCGATCAGCCAGGCAAACGGCGCAAGGGCCAGCGCCCAGGCGTACTCGTCGCGGCCGTCTTTCGTCGCGTCCTGCGAAGACATCGTCCAGATGACGAAGGCGCTGGTCGCGAGAATGACACCGCCCATCAGCCCCAGGAAGCGCATCTCCGTGTGCAGGCCAAGCCCGGCAACGACGTCGACTAGCAGCAGAACGGCGACAAACGCGTAGGCGAGCAGCAAGAGGCCGCGGCTGAACCAGTCGGCCGCGGAGTATTCGTTCTTGCGGGGCTGTGCGAGCTCGATCGCGAGCATGAGGTCGACGTAGATCAGGAGGATCGCGACGTAGATGTAGGTGATCTCCATCGTCGCGAAGGCGAGGCCGAGAAAGAGACCGAAGAGGTAGAGGTAGCGCGCCCTGTGCTCGTCGAGGTAGCGCCACATGCAGATCACCGTCGCGAAGAAGAAGACGATGACGTAGGGGTCGTGGCGGAAGAAGCGGCTGACGTAGAGCAGGGTCGGCGACACCGTGATAAGCACGGCGGCGATCAGGACGGCGGTCCAGCCGATCTGCTTTCGAAGGAAAAACGGCATCCCGACGAGGATGGTGCCGAAAATCGCCGGCAGCATTCGGCCGGTGAAGTCGCTGTCGCCGAAGAGGAAGAACATCGCGGCGCCGGCGTGGAAGAGGAACGGCCCGTGCATCAGGGGGTCGTGCCTGTATCCCTGGCCGTTGAAGAGCTGATAGGTGTACTGGGCGTGCAGGCTCTCGTCGTGGTGGAGGGCCTTGTCGCCGACATCGAAGAGGCGCAGCGCGAGGGCAATCGCCATCAGGGCGACTAACGCCACAAGCTCGCGGTTTGCCGTCACCCAGGTGAGTACGGTGTCGATGTTCGAGCGGGCCTGGGACCACTCGCGGTCGCGTCCGTAGGTGGACTCAGCCACAGGTCACCTCGCTACGGTACGGCGGCATTCGATGCCTCCGGTGCGCTGCGGGGGACGCGGTAGATGGCGGTCTCGCCGAAACGGACCGCAACGGGAAGGCCGCCATCGAACTTCTCGAGGCCGGTAGGCGGGTACTTGGCGCGCTCCACGCTTCCAACAAAGACATACGTCACCCGATATTGTTGCAGGATTCGCAACGCCTCTTCCAGGGAGTCAGTCGTGTACATCGCATCGACGTCTTCCTGGCGGCGCGCGAGCATGTCGCCGTCGCGGCCCCATTGCACCTCATGACCGACCCAGCCCACGACGGTGGGGATGCCGGTGGCGGAGGCGACACGGCCGGAGGCCGAGTACTGCCCGCCTGTGCCTTCCACTATTCGCTCGTCCTTCCCGGCGCGATCACTCAGCCAGCCGATTGCCGCGTAGTCCTCGGGCGAGGCGGCGCGCGCAGCCTGGAGGCCATCAAGGGTCCGGTTGGGCTTGTCGAAGCCGTCTGTGCGCGAAAGCGTGGCGCTGAGGGGGTAGACGAGACCGCCGGCGATGACGAGGACCGCGACTGTCGCCCAGGCGCTGCGATAGAGGGCGATACCGCCGCCGAGCTGCGGCTGCCAGCGGCTTACGAGCCACCAGAGGCTGTAGGCGCCGCTGATGGCGAGCAGCAGCCAGGCCTGATAGGAGAGCTTGAAAACGGTATTGAGGCGGCTGCCGAAGACGTCCTTCACGAAGAAGAGCTCGGCGCCGAGGATGAGCAGCAGCCCGGTCGCCATGACGATCAGCACCGGGACGAGGGCGGGAGCGTCGTCGATGAAGGAGCCACGCTCTTCTGACGCTGCATCGTCGCTTTCGGTTCCCTCCGTGAGGTCCCAACTCTCGTGCACGGGCATGTGCGGCTCGAGCTGACGGCGCAGGGCGAGGAGGGCGGCGCCGAGGCCGGTGGCGAAGAAGAGATAGGTCAGCCAGTTGTAGCCGCGCGCGACGATCGCGTCGATTAGGCCGGAGCCGCCGTCGTTGACGAGGGTGAGCAGGGCCCACACCGCAAGCAGGAGCGCCGGGATGCCGAGCGCGAGCGGCAGGTCCCCCCTGCGCCGGACGAAACCGCCGCGAGTGATCAGGATGAAGGGCAGCGGCAGGTTGACGACGGCGAGGATGCCCCAGAAGAGGGCGCTGTGCAGCGGTCGGGTCGCGCCGTTCACCACGGTGTCGAAGCCGGAGGCCTGGCTGCTGAAGCTGACGTAGAAGGGCAGGTAGAGCAGCGCCGCCAGCACCACCAGCGGTACGACGAAGCCGGCGGTCGCCTGCAGCCACGGCGGTAGCGAGAGCTCACGGCGGTTGGCAGCGTTACCAACCCAGGGTTTCGCCGGCTTTTCCCAGCCGTCGCCGGGTAGTGTTGTGGCCACGTCCTCCGGATCGTCGATGGGTGTATTCGCCCAGAGGTCGCCGCCGCCGGTCGTGTCCCGCTCGGTTGGCGCGACGGCTATTGGGGGCGTGGGCGCCGGCCGACGGGCGCTGAGGTAGTTGCGGGCGAGTACGAGGGCGATGACCAGGAAGCCGAAGGTGGGCAGGTCCCAGGTGTTGAGGAAGCCGAGGCCGCCCAGAAGCACCGCTGCGGCGAGCAGCAGCGCCGGGTTGCGCGTCCAGGTCTCGAAGTCGAGACGGCGGCCGGACGCCCAGAAGCTCAGCCCGAGGGCGAAGACGGTGAGGACGAAAGGGATCGCCATCACGTGGGGATGGAGGTCGCCAAGGATGAAGCTGAAAAACGGGAACTCGGTGATCGAGTTGCCGTCGGGTGAGATTCGAGTCGAGCGCCACCACCACCAGAAGCTCGACTGGTCGCTGGGGTAGGAGACGAGGCAGCTTCCCGGCAGCGGCACAAGGCAATCGTTGCTCACGCCGGCGGTCTCGAGGTCGTTGACCTGGACGGTGTCGTTGATGCCCGGGCTGACGACGTCGTTGGCGATGCCGAACTCGATGACGCCCTCGAGGTTGCCGACGACGGAGAGCAACAAAATGGCGCCGGCGCTCACGGCAATGCCCGCTTTGAAAGTCATGCTTCGGACGAGACGGGCGAGCTCGTAACCGAGGCCGAACGCGGCGGTTGCGCCCATCGCGATCGTGCTCGCAAGGGCGAGGTTGAAGGCGACGGAGGTCTGCAGCGCCGCCATCTTCCCGACCATCGCGTTGATCACGTAGCCGAAGTAGTAGTAGCTGACGCCGGAGCCGGCCAGCCAGGGGTCGTCCGGCGGATAGAAGCGACTGCGGCTGGCGGCGTTGAGGAAGAGGAAGTCCATCGGCTTCTCGGTGCCGCCGATTTCCGGCAAGAACGATTTGATGTGGGCGGCGGCGAAGAACCCGACGAAAAAGACGAGCTCGGCAGCGACGATGTAGCCGAGGTTCGACTCGGCGTAGGCCAGCATCTGGCGGTGGTTACGCCGCAGGAGGTAGAGCGAGATCAGGATCAGCGGCAGCCCGGCCCAGACAATGCTCCCGGGGCGGTTCGGCAGCAGGTGCAGGCTGAGCGCGAGCCAGAAGCAGTAGCCGAGGAGCAGCAGGCCGACGGGCTTGGCAAAGGCGATGCCGCGTCCCGGCAGACGCTGGAAGAGCACGAAGACGATCGGCAGGGCGATCAGGCCGATGGCTTCGACCGCGAGCCACCATCGAAAGGTCTCAGCGAGCATGGCCGCGGTCGCTCGGGCTCAGGTGAGTGGGACATCCAGAACCGGACCGCGGCGCCATGCCGGGCCCTGGAACGAGGCGGGGACCTCCCAAGGCAGCCTGGTTATTCGAACAGCGCGTCGACGAAGGCCTCCGGATCGAATGGACTGAGGTCGTCCTCACCCTCGCCGGAGCCGACGAACCGAACGGGCAGGCCCAGCTCATCGCTGATCGCAAAGACAATGCCGCCCTTCGAGGTGCCGTCGAGCTTGGTGAGAGCGATGGCGGTGACTTCGACTGCCTCGGAGAACGCCTTTGCCTGGATGAGGGCGTTCTGACCGGTGGTGGCATCGAGGACAAGGAGCACCTCGTGCGGCGCGGTGGGGTCGCGACGCTCGATGACGCGGCGGACCTTTCGCAGCTCTTCCATGAGGTTGAACTTGGTGTGCAGGCGGCCGGCGGTGTCGATGATCGCGATACCGGCACCGCGGCTGTGGGCGGCGTCGACGGCGTCGTAGGCGACGGCGCCGGGGTCTGACCCTTCCTGGTGGGCCACGACCTGGGCGCCGACACGGGTCGCCCACGTCTTGAGCTGGTCGATCGCGGCGGCGCGGAAGGTATCTCCGGCGGCGACGACGACGCTCTCGCCCTCCTGGCGGTACATGTGGGCGAGCTTGGCGATGCTGGTCGTCTTGCCGGTGCCGTTGACGCCGACTACGAGGATCACACCGGGCTTCGGTGCGACTTCGACATCGTCGCCCCAGAGCTTGCCGGTGAGAGGCACGGACTCGAGGATGACCATCAGCTCATCCTTGAGGATGGCGCGGACGTCGTGGGAGTCCCTGACGCGCTCCTTGTCGACGCGCTGGCGAACGGCGGTCAGCACCTTGTCGGTGGTGCGGACGCCGACGTCGGCGCCGAGAAGGACTTCTTCGAGCTCTTCCCAGAGCTCTTCGTCGATCTTGCCTCTGTCGAGGATGCCGGTGATCTTGCCGAACCAGCTCTTCTTGGTTCGGTTGACGGCGACTTCGGTCTTCTCTTCGACCTGGACCTGAGGGGCAGCGCGCTTAAAGAAGAGGGGCAACGGCGAGATCCTTCGTGATGGTGTGGCCTCGATCTTAGCAGTTCGCGACGTTCTGAAACTATGTCGAAATGACCTAATTGATCGTCAGCTATGGCGGGTTAGCAGCCTGGCCGGAGAACGGGCCGTTTGTCCCCGACGCCGATGACCTGTGGCCCTGCCAGCGAACGACCAGGAACGAGAGACTGGAACTCTACGAGTGAGATTTGGGGGCAGACATGGCGTTCATCGCGAGCATCGGTCACCGTTGGGTTAGCCGGCAGATGCTGGAGAAGCAGCAGGCGACATCGAAGGGCGACCAGATCGCCTGGTTCGTTGTGATTGCCTTCGTCGCCTACCTGGTGCCGTACGTGCTGACATCGGTTTTGGACGTGCAGCATGACCTCTATTACCTCGTGTACTTCGGCGTCGCACTCGGCGCGGTCACGGCGTACGTCAGTGCGACGGGGTTCGAGGTAGAACAGTTCTTGCGTCAGAACTGGCAGCTGAGCCTCGTCGTTGGCGCGGTGTCGACGGCGTTCGTGGTCTGGAACGTCCTGGCGCGGAACGACTCGACGCCGCATCCGGATGGCGCCTACTTCGGCTTCGAGATTCTCTGGCGCGGCGCGGCTTACGGCATCGTCGACGCGGTCCTGTTGACTGCGTTCCCGGCGATGGTTGCCTACTCGCTGCTACAGCGCGACGTATCCGGCGTGAAGCGGCGGGCTAACTTCGCGGCGCTCGCTCTGCTTCTGACGATGGTGATCACGGCGACGTACCACCTGGGTTACGACCAGTTCCGCGGCTCGGAGCTGCGTAACCCCGAAATCGGAAACGTCGTGATTTCGTTGCCGGCGCTGGTGTCGGTGAATCCGCTGGGGTCAGTGGTGGCGCACACGTCGATGCACGTTGCAGCGGTGACGCACTCGTACGAGACGGATACGTTCCTGCCTCCGCAGACGTTTGTGGAGGAGTAGGGGCTAGGCGCCAGCGTTGGCGAGGTGCTCTACATCGAGGACGAGGCCGCGGACTGAATCTTGCGGCCTTTTCGTTTTGACGG
>JBFWZE010000028.1:0-26650 GCA_050185685.1 Dehalococcoidia bacterium | reverse complement strand
ATGCTGCAGAACACCTGGGACAGCGAGGCGAGCAAGCGGCCGCGGCACGACGAGTGGAGCATCAAGGAGGTCATCGGCCACATCGCCGACACCGAGCGCGTCTTTGCCTACCGCTGCCTGCGTATCGCCCGCGGTGACACGACGCCGCTGCCGGGCTTCGACCAGGACGCCTACGTCGCGGGCACCGACATCAACGCCCGCAGCCTCGAGGGGCTGATGGAGGAGTTCGAGCTGCAGCGGCGGGCGAACCTGCTCTGCTTCGAGGCGCTCGACGACTTCGAGCTCGCCCGCAGCGGGACGGTGAACGACCAGCCGGTGAGCACGCGCGCCTTGCTCTTCCTGATGGCGGGCCACGTTATGCACCACCTCGAAAGCCTGGCGACCGACTACAGGCTGGTGGTTTGAGGACCGCTTGCTGCTAGGCTGTCAGCGATGACTACCGTAAAGATCCCCGGCCTCAACGAAGCATGGAAGGCGTTCGAACGCACCCGTGACCACGCCGATTGTGACGCCGTCGCCGTTAGCCTGCGCGTCCTCTGCGACCCGAGCGTGGCGGCTGCCGCCCAGCCGAACCTTGGCACCTGCGAGTTCGGCATGCAGGACCGCGACGGCAACCTGCAGCTGGGCACCAAAAAAGAGGGCGGCAAGCTCCGCTATCGAGCCGGCATCATCGCCAAGCGCAATCGCATTACCGGCATAGTGCGCTTCGTCGGCCCCTACGCAAGCGGCCCGGCCGGGGACGAGTTCGTCTACATGAGCTGGCGAGAGCCCGGCGCCACGGCATCGACGATGCGGCTCAAGCTTCGCGTGACTGCTCTCCCCTGGGACGACCTCATCGACGCCGACGCGAAGCACCGCGTCTTCGTCTACGACGCCACCGGCCGCCTGCCTAACGCAAACACGAAGCCGGTGCTCTGGCAGGCAACCTGATGCCGTCACGGGCCGGGTAACGTCGTGCTGATCCTCGGCGTATCTTCGATCATCGTGGGCGTCGTATGCCTGGCCGGCTGGCTCGTGTTTCGTGACAGTTATGAGAGAGGCGTGCGAAGGCAGTTCAAGAACAGGGCACATGCGGAGGCACAGCTGAAGATCGCCCCATGGATCATGCTGTTCTTCGTGGCAGTGGGCGTTACGGAGATCGTTGCAAGCGTCCTTTAGCCCGCACTTCGTATAGCGTAGCTCTGGGTGGGCAACGTCTTCAGCCCATGACCGGATGCGACATGCTGTAAAAAATACCGCGCCTCCGGCTTGTCTCCCGGCACAGCCCTGCTATAATTGTTGACGAACCCACTTAACTTTAGAGACAAAGGGCTGATATGAAGGTTTCGATGAAGGGCGACTACGGCGTTCGCGCGCTGGTAGAGCTCGCCCACCACTACGGCGAGGGGCCGGTGCAGAGCGCGGTCATCGCCAGCCGTCAGTGCATCCCGGAGCCATACCTTGACCAGCTCCTGACCTCACTGCGACGCGCCGGCTTCATCCGCAGCGTCCGCGGCCCCCAGGGCGGTCATGCCCTGATCAAGGACCCGCACGAGCTGCGCCTGAGCGACGCGATCGGCGCCCTCGAAGGCTCGCTCGCACCGATCGCCTGCCTCGATGACCCGAACGGCTGTCGCGGCACCGCCAGCTGTAGTCTCAAGCCCGTCTGGCAGGAGATCGAAGCGGAAACCACGCGTATCCTCCAGGGCATCACCATTGCCGACCTCGCCGAGCGCGAACGGGCCGGCGGTGTCGTCGCTCGATACGCAATCTAGGAGCAGCGTCATGCAGACACAGACCGGCAGCGGAATCGCCGCCAGCGTCCTCGACCTCATCGGCAACACCCCCATGGTGCGGCTGAACCGGGTCGTGCCTGAGGGCAGCGCTGAGATCGTCGCCAAGCTCGAAGGCAACAACCCCGGCGGCAGCGTCAAAGACCGCATCGCCCTCGCGATGATCGAGGACGCCGAGCAGCGTGGTGTGCTCCAGCCCGGCGCCACGATCGTGGAGCCGACCTCCGGCAACACCGGCATCGGCCTCGCGATGGTCGCCGCCGTGAAGGGCTACAAGCTCATCTTGACGATGCCGGACGACATGAGCCCGGAGCGGCGCAAGCTGCTGCAGCGCTACGGCGCCCAGCTCGTCTTGACGCCGGCGATCGAGGGCATGACCGGCGCCGTCTTCGCGGCCGAAGAGATGATCGCGAAGAACAAGGGCTACTTCATGCCGCAGCAGTTCAACAACCCGTCCAACCCGGAGGTGCACCGCCACACGACGGTCCGCGAGATTCTGCGCGACACCGATGGCCGCCTCGATGCCTTCGTTGCGGGGGTCGGCACCGGCGGCACGATCACCGGCGTCGGCGAGGTCCTCAAGCAGGAGCTGCCGAGCGTGAGCATCGTCGCCGTTGAGCCGACGCGGTCGCCGGTCCTCGCCGGTGGCAAGCCGGGGCTGCACGCGATCCAGGGCATCGGCGCCAGCTTCGTCCCCAGCGTCCTCAACAAGGATGTCTACGACGAGCTGATCGGCGTGAAAGACGAGGATGCGATCGAGATGACGAAGCGGCTGGCACGCACGGAGGGCCTGCTCGTCGGCATCTCTGCCGGCGCCAACGTCCACGCGGCGCTGATCGTCGCGAAGCGCCTGGGCGCGGGCAAACGCGTCGTGACGGTGCTGCCCGACACGGGCGAGCGCTATCTCAGCGTCAACTTTTGATAGTCACCGGTTTGTGCGAACATGATTGAACCGTTGCGGGAGGGTATTCCAATGGTAAGCGTCTATATTCCGACACCGTTCAGGAGCTTCGTCGGCAATCGGACGAGCGTCGAGGCCAAAGGCCGTGACATCGCCGAAGTGCTCGCGAACCTTGACCAGCAGTTCCCCGGCTTCCGCAACCTCTGTTCGGACGAGACCGGCGCGATCCCCGCGCACATCAACGTCTACGTGAACAACAAGGAGATCAGTACCCTGGACGGTACCTCAACCCAGCTCAACGACGGCGACCAGGTCGCCGTGATCCCGGCGCTCGCCGGCGGCGCGCCCGAAGAGGATGACCCGTCGCGCTACGCCCTTACGCCGGAACGCGTCACTCGCTACTCGCGGCACATCATCATGGGCCAGGTCGGTAGCGTCGGCCAGCGCAAGATCTTCGACTCGAAGGTACTGATCGTTGGCGCCGGCGGCCTCGGCTCGCCGATCGCGCTCTACCTCGCGCTCGCCGGTGTCGGCACGATCGGCCTCGTCGACTTCGACGTGGTCGACCTCTCGAACCTGCAGCGCCAGATCCTGCACCAGAACGATGACGTCGGTAAGCCGAAGGTGATCTCGGCGACCGAGACCCTGAACGCCTACAACCCTGACGTCCGCGTCGTCGCCCACGAGTACCCGCTGCACAGCGAGAACGCGTTGGACGTGATCAAGGACTACGACATCATCGTCAACGGCGCGGACAACTTCGCCGCCCGCTACCTGGTGAACGACGCCTGTGTCTTCCTCGAGAAGCCTCTGGTGGACGGCTCCATCCTGCTCTTCGACGGCCAGGCAACGACCTACCTGCCGGGCAAGGGCTGCTACCGCTGCCTCTACCCGACGCCGCCGCCGCCGGGGATGGTCCCGAGCTGCGCCGAAGCCGGCGTCCTCGGCGCTCTCTGCGGCACGATCGGCTCGATTCAGGCCACCGAGGTCCTCAAGCTGATCCTGGGCGTGGGCGAAAGCCTGAACGGCCGCCTGCTGCTCTATGACGCGCTTTCGATGGAGACGCGCACGGTGCGCATCCGCAAGGACCCGAACTGCGTGGTCTGCGGTGAGCACCCGACCGTCACCTCGCTTATTGACTACGACGAGTTTTGCGGCACTGCGCCGGCCTGGAACGAGGGGTAACTGGTGGCAATCGAGGTTCGAGTAACGTCAGTCCTTCAGCGGGTAGTCGGCGCCAAGACGGTCCAGACCGAAGGCGGGACGATCGCTGAGGTGCTGCAGCAGATCAATGAGAAGCACCCCGGGTTCCGTGAGCAGATCACGATGGCGGACGGTTCGCTGCACCGCTTTGTGAACATCTACGTCAACGACGAGGACATCCGCTACATGCAGTCGCTTGAAACCCCCGTCAAGGAAGGTGATGTCGTTTCGATATTGCCGGCTCTTGCCGGGGGCGCGTGATGGTCACGGCAGCCTATCGCGTCATGCTGTACCGCAACCTCCTCGACACCATCGGTAATACGCCGCTGGTTGAACTGCCACATCTCAGCCCGTCGACGGACGTGCGCTTCTTCGCCAAGTTGGAGGGCCAGAACCCCACCGGCAGCGTGAAGGACCGCATCGCACGCCTCATGGTGGAGACGGCGGAGAAGGACGGCACCCTCAAGCCCGGCGACACGATCCTCGAGCCGACCTCCGGTAACACCGGCGTCTCGCTCGCCTTCGTCGCCAAGCTGAAGGGCTACAAGGTGCGTGTCGTGATGCCCGACAACGCCGGCGAAGAGCGCACGAACCTCCTGCGCGCCTACGGGGCAGAGATCGTCTACTCCTCGGGTGAGCTGGGCACGAACGGCTCGGTCGCGATGGCGCACGAGCTGTCCGCAGCCGACCCGAGCCTCGTCATGCTCTACCAGTACGGCAACCAGGCGAACCCGCGCGCCCACTACGAGGGCACCGGACCGGAGATCCTGCGCGACCTCCCCGAGATCGACGTCTTCATCGCCGGCCTCGGTACGGGCGGCACGCTCACCGGCACCGGCCGCTACCTCAAGGAACGCAAGCCGAGCGTCAAGATCGTCGCTGCGGCGCCCCACCCGGGCGACCGCGTGCAGGGTCTGCGCAGCATGGACGAGGGCTTCATCCCGCCGGTCTTCGACGAGACGGTCCTCGACGGCCGCATCGTCATCGGCTCGCAGAACTCCTTCGCCGGGACGAAAGAGCTGATGGAGAAAGAGGGCATCTTCGCCGGTATCAGCGCCGGCGCCGCCCTCCGAGCCGCTCAGCGCACCGGCGCAAAGTACGCCGAACGGGGCGAGAAGGCGAACATCGTCATGCTCTTCGCCGACGGCGGCTGGAAGTACCTCAGCAGCAACCTCTGGGCAACCGACTACGAGGACCTGCCGGAGGATGACGACCTGAACCTGAAGCTTTGGTGGTAAGCCGCTGACAGCGGTCAGCGACTAGCTAACAACTTTCAGTACTCAGCTATCAGCGAGAGGCGGCCACATGGTCGCCTCTCTTTTCGTCCGGCTCATGCCGTGCGACCGCTGCTACCCGACCTCCGACGTAGCAACTACGGGTCGCTCGCGCGCAGCCTGGAGAGGGAAGCTCCCCTCCCCGTTGACGCCTCTTCACCGACGTGCTCGCGCTGCGTTTGTCATAGACGGGCGCTTCCGCAGCCGCCGCGCCACGCTTCGCGGCTCGCGTCCGGAGCTACAGAACTGGGGACACCCCAGACCCCGGGAGGGGCCACGCCCCTTCCAACCCCAGTTTCGGCGCGCGCCTGGGCTGAGGGCACGCTACGGCGCCAGCTTGAAGATCTGGCCGTTGCTGCCGTAGCCGAGCGCGTAGATCTCGCCGTTGGTGTCCTGGGCGAAGGAGCTGAGCTGCGTGCCGAGGTCGGCGATCAGGCCTTGCTCCGTGACCTTCGAGCCGTCGTAGCGAAGCGCCCAGATTTCACCGCTGCAGTAGTCGCCGTAGACGTACGCGCCGCGCAGAGCCGGGATCGCGCTGCCCCGGTAGACGTAGCCGCCCGTCACGGAGCAGCGGCCGTTCGCGGTGGCGTAGTCGATGACGGGAAGAGTGAGACCGGCGCGATCACAATTCGTACCGCCACCGCGACACTGCGAGCCCTCCATAATCTTCCAGCCGTAGTTGCCGCCCTTCGTGATCAGATCGACCTCTTCGCGCGCGTTCTGGCCGACGTCACCCGCCCACATCTGCCCGGTCGCGGTGTCGAAGCTGAAGCGCCACGGGTTGCGCAGGCCGTACGCCCAGATCTCGCCGCGGGCGCCGCTCTGACCGACGAAGGGATTGTCCGGCGGGATCGTGTACTGGAGGCCGCCGGATGGCTTCGAGACGTCGATTCGGTGGATCTTGCCCAGCATCGCGCCGAGGTTCTGACCGTTGTCCTGGGGGTCATTGCCGCCCCCGCCGTCGCCGATCGAGAAGTAGAGGTAGCCGTCCGTGCCGAAGGCCATCTGACCGCCGTTATGGTTCGAGGCGAAGTCGGCAATCTCGAGGACGACTGTCTCGCTCCCCGGGTCCGCCGAAGTGCCGGCGTCGTTTGCCTTGAAACGGCCGATCACTGTGCGAAGAGGGCCTGACGCCGTGTAGTTCAGATAGAAGACGCGGCTGCGCGCGAAGTCTGGAGCAAAGGCGAGCCCGAGCAAGCCCTGCTCGCCGCCGCTGGTCAGCCGCGCACTGATGTCGATGACCTGCTCAGCGCGGGCATCACCGCGGTTTTCGAAACGAACTACCTTGCCGCTCTGGTCCAGCGCCCACCAGGAGCCGTCGGGAGCCTGCGTCATGCCCGTCGTCCTGCTAAGCGTGACGTTGTCGAACACGCGCAGCAGCTGGACCTGCGGCAGAGCCCCGGTCCCGTCGCCGTTCGCGGGAGTCGCCGACACGCCGTTGGGTGACGCAGTCCCGGCCGGTGCCGTAGGGGACGACAAAGGCTGGTCGGAGGCGCCGCTGCAGGAGAGCGCGAAAAGAACAAGACAGATCGACAGGGCGAGGATAATTCGCAGCATTCGTTACAGAGTACGAAAGAGAGCGAAACAGAGTTCCTAAATCGGCGCTAAACCTGCGTTCCATCTGGGCTTCTCCAGGCGTCAGCTCGCGCTCTGCCGTAGCATTCCGGTTACATGCAGCCGCGCGCGTACGACTTCGCAATCCTCGCCGTCGGTGTCGCCGCCGTCAGCACCGCCGCCGTGATCATTCGCGAGACGGAGGCGCCGGCGATGGTGATTGCCGCCTACCGAATCACCTTCGCCTCGATCCCGCTGCTCGCGATTGCCGCCGTGAAGCGACGAGTACCGCTTGACCGAGGACGACTCGTGCAGCTCGGGCTGCTCGCCGGCGTGTTCATCGCCCTGCACTTCTCGTTCTGGATCGCCTCGGTCAAGGACACGTCGATTGTCACGTCGGTGACGCTCGTCGCCTCGCAGCCGCTGTGGGTGGCGATCGCCAGCGGGCCGGTGCTCAAGGAGCCGATACCGCGCGCGATCTGGATCGGCGTCGCGATCGGCGTCGTCGGTGCCCTCGTCATGGTCTCGGAGGACTTCGGCGCCGGCGGTGACACGCTGACCGGCGACCTCTTCGCTCTGCTCGGCGCGATCTTTGCGGCGGGCTACATCCTGGTCGGCCGCATTGCCCGCACCGAAGGCGCACCTCTGCGCGAGTACATTAGCGTGTCGTACCCCAGCGGCGCCGTGATCCTCGTCCTCCTGGCTCTGGTTTCGGGCGAGAGCTTCACCGGATATAGCACCGAGACCTACGGGCTGTTGCTGCTGCTCGCGCTGGGGCCGCAACTCATCGGCCACACCGCCCTCAACCGCTCTCTCGGCCATTTGCCTGCCGTTACTGTCGCGATAGCGATCCTCGGCGAGCCGATCGGCGCCAGCATCCTTGCAACGACGCTCCTCGGCGAGCCGCCCTCCGTCGTCGAGGCGGTCGGTGGCGTGATCCTTCTAATCGGCGTCTACCTCGGCGTCCGGGCGTCGGTCGCGCGGCCGGAGGCAGTTGCGGTGGACACGGACGGCTGAAGAATCGACGTTCAGGACGGTGCACCAGGGCGCCCTACGCGAAGAGGCGGCCCTGAAAGGCCGCCCCTGAACGCTGGTTGCCATAGCTGAGAGCTACGAGTTACGTGATCGCCGTCGGGTTGTGCAGGATCTCGTCGATGACACCGTACTCGACGGCCTGCTGCGCCGTCAGGTAGAAGTTGCGGTCGAAGTCGCGGCGAATGCGCTCTTCGTCCTGCCCGGTGTTCGTTGCGAGGATATGCCGCAGCTTGTCGTTGATTCGGATCGCCTCGCGCGCCTCGATCTCGATGTCCGAAGCCTGGCCCTGCGCGCCGCCCATCGCCTGGTGCATGTGGATCGTGCTGTTCGGCATGGCATAGCGCTTGCCCGGCGTGCCCGAGCTCAGCAGCACCGTCGCCATCGAAGCGCAGATGCCGACGCAATACGTGGCGACGTCGCAGCGATTGAGGTGCATTGCGTCCATGATCGCGAGGCCGGCATGGACTTCGCCGCCGGGGCTGTTGATGTATATCGAGATGTCGCGCTCCGGGTCCTCCCGTTCGAGGTGAAGGAGCTGGGCGACGATGCTGTTCGCGACCTGGTCAAAGATCGGCGTGCCGAGGAAGATGATCCGCTCCTTGAGGAGCATCGAGTAAATATCATAGGTCCGCTCGCCGCGGGGTGTGGTCTCAGTGACCGCCGGGATGATGTTGCGCGGAATGTCGTGGTTCATAGGTCTAGCTTACCCTTCCTGACAACGATCTTGCCCGATCTACTGCCAGCGCCGCCATTGCAGCTTTTGCAGCGCCGGCAGGCCCAGCAAGGGTTGCGAATGTTGCCTTGAAGAAAGCCCAGCTACACTCGAACCGTGAGTGAAGACGCCGACCTGCTGGGCCGCGCTCTCGATGCCGCTGAGGACACCGCGGAGGTGATCGAAGAGGACATTGAGGCGGTCCTTGCTGCCTCTGAGAAGAGCGGCTGGTTCAAGGTCGAGTACCTCTTCTTCGCACTCGTCGGGCTGTTCCTCACCATCTACGTCCTGGCCTACTTCGTCTTCGACGTCAGCTTCGACAGCCTGCGCCAGTGGGGCTACCTTGGCATCTTCCTGATCGCCATGGCCGGCTCGGCGACGATCGTGTTGCCGACCCCGAGCAACCTTGCGATCTTCGGCAGCAGCGCTGTGCTCGATCCCGTCTTCGGCATCCCAGCGCCGCTGATGGTCGGCCTCGTAGCGGGCCTCGGCGATGCGATCGGTGAGTTCTCAGGCTACGTCGTCGGCTTCGCGGGGCAAGACCTGATCAAGAACCAGAAGCTCTACCGCCGCTTCGAGGGCTGGATGGACCGCCGCGGCATGCTGACGATCTTCCTGCTCTGCACCTTCCCGAACCCGACCTTCGACCTTGTCGGCGCTGCCGCCGGGGCCGCCCGCATGCACCCCGCCAAGTTCTTCATCGCGACCCTCGGCGGCAAGATCGTGAAGGACGTCTTCCTGGCCTACGGCGGCTCGTTCTCCATCGGTCTGTTCAGCGATATGGTGTAGCGCATGACCGGACGAGACTACCGAACGGGCGCGATCATTCTGGCGGCGGGCAGCAGCCGGCGCATGGGCGGCCTGGACAAGCTCCTCCATGAGCTCGATGGCCGCCCGATTATCGCGTTCTCGATTGCCGCCTTCGCCGCATCGAACGACGTCGACGAGGTGGTGGTCGTCGCCTCGAACGCCAATTACGACGCCGTGAGCGCCATCGTCTCGCAGCTCTCGCCGGGTAGCCGCGTCGTCTTCGGCGGTGAGCGGCGCCAGGACTCCGTGCGTGCCGGCCTCGACGCACTGCACGACGTCGACTACGTGCTGGTCCACGATGGCGCGCGGCCGGTGATCAACGAGGTGATGATTGAGGACGTGCTGCGCGGCGCTATCGAGTCGGGCGCCGCGATCTGCGCGATCCCGGTTAGCGACACGATCAAGCGCGGCCGCGACGGTCTGATCACCGAGACAGTGGAGCGCCATGACCTCCACCGTGCCCAGACGCCGCAGGCCTTCCGCCGCGATCTCCTCGTCCGCGCCCACGATCAGTCAGACACGGAGGCGACGGACGACGCCGCCCTCGTCGAACGCCTCGGCGAGCCGGTGCGCCTCGTGCCGGGCTCTCACCGCAACATCAAGGTGACGACGCCAGACGACCTGCATGTGGCCGAAGCGCTCTTGCACCGGGCCGGTGTAGGCGAAGAAGACGAGTGAGGGCGCTGCTCTTGTTGGCGCTACCTGTAGACTGAGGCAATGATCCGAATTGGCCAGGGCTACGACGTCCATCCCTTCGAGCCGGGCAAAAAGCTCGTGCTGGGCGGCGTCGTCATCGATCATCCCGACGGCCTCGCAGGCCACTCAGACGGCGACGCGCTTATCCACGCGATCATCGATGCCCTGCTCGGCGCCGCGGCCCTCGGTGACATCGGCACCCACTTCCCGAGCAGCCGCGAAGACCTCAAAGGCGCCGATAGCATCGACCTGCTGAAGGGCGTCGCGAAGCTGCTGGCCGCATCGGGCTGCAGCATCGTCAACATCGACTCCACCGTCGTCGCGCAGAAGCCGCGCATCGCTCCGCACGTCGCCGCCATGCGTGACCGCATCGCGATGGCGCTCGCGATCAACCCGCGCTGCGTCAGCGTCAAGGCGACGACCACCGACGGCCTCGGCTCGATGGGCCGCGCCGAGGGCATCGCCGCGCAGGCCGTCTGCCTGATCGAGAGCGCATAGCAACCTCTGCTTCAGGCGCTTCGGCACCTCATTCGGATGTCGAACGGCTCATGGAGTC
Organism: Dehalococcoidia bacterium; assembly: GCA_050185685.1. Taxonomy (GTDB): domain Bacteria; phylum Chloroflexota; class Dehalococcoidia; order DSTF01; family WHTK01; genus WHTK01. Next base: position 16,137 of record JBFWZE010000028.1, on the reverse strand, counting down.
ACAAAGAACGGCGTCCATACTGACAACGTGGGCAGCCCGGACCCGATACGCGAGCCCACGTAGTCGTGAAGCATGCTCACACGCACTCGCCTCAAGGTCCTCGTCCCGGCACTTGCCCTGGTTGTGCTCGTGCTCTACCTCGGAATCTCCCTGGCGATGGTCTACGGAGCGACGCGGCCCGAACGTAATCCCTTCGAGGCGGCTCCGGAGGAATACGGCCTGACCTACGAGGACGTGAGCTTCCCGCCTCGGGACGGCAGCCTGACGCTGCGAGGCTGGCTGCTGCAGGGCGCTCCCGGAGCGCCGTTCCTGATCTTCGTCCACGGCATCGGCGACCAGCGCACGGGGAACGACGCTCTCGACCTTGCGTCGCGGCTCGTGCGTGGCGATGGCTACAACGTCCTGCTGTTCGACCTTCGGGCGCAGGGCACCTCTGATGGCAGCTACGTCTCGGCGGGGCAGTTCGAGCGCTATGACGTCCTGGGCGCGTACGACTTCCTGCTCAGCCGCGGTGCGAAGCCGGGTGAAGTCGGCCTCATCGGACGCTCCTACGGCGCCGCGACGTCGATCATGGCTGCCGCACTGGAGCCGGGCATCGCGGCAGTGGTCGCGGACAGCCCATTCGCGGATGTGCGTGACCGCATCGTCAAAGAAACCGCACGCAAGACACCGATCCCGGAGGGCCTCGTGCCGGTCTTCCTGCCCCCGGCAACCCTCTTCGCCGACCTGCTCTACGACATCGACCTCAACAATCTGCAGCCGGAACGCGATGTCGCGAAGCTCGACTACCCGGTGCTGATTATTCACGGAGAGGCGGATACGCGCGTGCCGCCCGAAGAGGGCAGGCGCGTTTACGAGGCGGCGCCGGCGGGCAGTCAGTGGTGGAGCCTCCCAGGTGTCACCCATGCGCAGGGCTTCCAGACCAACCCGGACGAGTACGTTCGGCGCGTGGCAGCCTACCTCTCGACACGCTTCGACTGACAGACTGTCCTCGCGGCACTCTGGTATATTGACCTCTGTTATTGCCGTGACCGCTGTACAAAATCCTCCGAGGAGCGTCTGTCTCCAGGGTGCCCGGCCTGACCGCAGGGCTTGAGCACCCGGAACATCGGGCCGTGGACGCGGCCCCGCTCGACGGACCATCGGAGGTAGCGCATATGTCAGTTCTCGCCAGCATTCGCCGCGATATCAAAGCAGCCCTCGACCGCGACCCGGCCGCCAGCAACGCGATCGAGGTGATCGTCAGCTACCCTGGCTTCCACGCTCGCCAGATCCACCGGCTCACCAACACGCTCCATCACGCCGGCGTCCCCGTCCTCCCGAAGGTCGTTGCCTACATGGGGCGCTTCCTCACCGGCATCGAGATCCACCCCGGCGCGAAAATCGGCGAGGGGCTGTTTATCGACCACGGCATGGGCCTCGTCATCGGCGAGACGGCGGTGATCGGCGACGACTGCAGCCTCACCCAGGGCGTAACGCTCGGCGGCACCAGCACGAAGCACGAGAAGCGGCACCCCACGCTCGGCAACAACGTGACCGTCGGCGCAGGCGCGAAGCTGATCGGCGCGATCACGGTCGGCGACTACGCGCGCATCGGCGCCGGCTCCGTCGTGGTAACCAACGTGCCTGCCTACGCCACGGTCGTCGGCGTGCCGGGCAAGGTCGTCGCCTACTACGACGCCGGGAACGACACCCGCGTCCGTCTGCCCGACCCGGAGTGGGACCGCATCGAGGAGATCAGTCAGAAGCTAGACGAGCTTCGTGCCCTGGTCGGCGCCCTTGAGGCAGAGCTCGACGAGCATCGGCGCGCCGCGACGGGCGCACAAGGCGCAACTACGCCATAATCATCCCGTAGCCGAAAGCAGCTTGCCCGGGGGAGGGTTCCTTTGCGCCTGTACAACACGCTCAGCCGACAGATCGAGGAGTTCGCGCCGATGAACGGCAACGAGGTCCTGCTCTACGTCTGCGGAATCACGCCGTACTCCGAAAGCCACCTCGGCCACGCGATGAGTTATGTCATCTTCGATACCCTGCGCCGCTACCTCGAGTTCAAGGGCTTCGACGTCAGGCACGTCCAGAACTACACCGACATCGACGACAAGCTGATCGCCCGCTCCGAGCGCGAGGGTGTGCCGATGGGCCAGATCGCCGAGCGCTACATCAACGAGTTCGAACGCGACATCGCCGAACTGAACATCCTCCCCGCCCACGTCTACCCGCGCGCGACCCAGGAAGTCTCCGAGATCGTCGAGATGATCCAGGGCCTTGTCGCGAATGGCTACGCCTACGCCGGACCCGGTCGCGAGGGTGGCTCGCACGACGTGTACTACCGCGTCGAGCGCAAAGACGACTACGGCAAGCTCTCGAAGCGCACGCTCGACTCGATGCTCTCCGGCGCCCGCATCGAGCCGCTCGAGGGCAAAGAGAACCCGATGGACTTCACCCTCTGGAAGGGCGCCAAGCCCGGCGAACCCGCCTGGGACAGCCCATGGGGCCCTGGCCGTCCCGGCTGGCACATCGAGTGCTCGGCCATGTCGCTGCATCACCTCGGTAAGCAGATCGACATCCACGGCGGCGGCCTCGACCTCGTCTTCCCGCACCACGAGAACGAGATCGCCCAGACCGAGGCGTTCACGGACGTGGTGCCGTTCGCCCGCTTCTGGGTTCACAACGGCTTCCTTCAGATGGGCGAAGAGAAGATGAGCAAATCGCTCGGCAACTTCATCACGATGCGCCAGGCGATCGACTTCGCCGGCCCGGACGGGCTGCGCATCTTCATCCTCGGCTCCAGCTACCGCAGCCCCCTCACCTACAGCGAAGAGGCCATGACCGCGGGCAAGGTGGCCGCTGAGCGCCTGCGCAACGCCGCAAACCTCGAGGACACAGGCGCCGGTGAGCACCTCGATGCGACCGCCTTCCACGACCGCTTCGTCGCGGCGATGGAAGAGGACCTCAACACGGCGCAGGCCCTCTCCGTCCTCTTCGAGCTCTCGCGCGAGATCAACCGCGCCCGTGACGCCGGCCGCGCAATCGGCGGCGCTCAGAGCGTCCTCCGCGAGCTCGCCGCCCTCCTCGGCCTGCGTCTGATGGGTGCCGGCAATGAGTCGATCGCCGCGGCGCCATTCATCGAGTTGCTGATCGAGCTGCGCAAAGAGCTGCGGGAGGCGAAGCAGTACCAGCTCGCCGACCGCATCCGAAACGGTCTCGGCGAGCTCGGTGTGACGCTCGAAGACGCCGCCGGCAAGACGACCTGGAAGACGAACTGACCCGAGGGCTTCGCGAACGCCTGCTCGTCCTCGCCGCGGCGCTGAGTCTTGCGGCAACGGTGCTTGCCTGCAGCGGTGGAGACGCCAAGGGCGCAGACGCTCCAGCCACCAGCAACGCCGAGCTCAAGGCCTCGATCGAGGGCAGCTGCCGCCTCGCCGAGACCGGTTCCGAGATCACGCTGACGTACAGGGTCCAGCTCACGGGCAGCGGCCAGATCACGCGCATCCGCCTCCTCGTCGACGGCGCCCGTACCGAGGAGACCGGCCGCACCAACGAACGCAACGTGACCCGTACGGCGAACATCAAGGTGCCAGACCGGACCACGCACACCTTCCAGGTCGTCGCCGAAGCGGGCTCGCTCAGGTCGAACGCTTCGACGACAATCCCCTGCGTCGCGCCCACAAAGGGTCCGTCGCTGTAGCAGGCGCATGCAGCGCCATCAGCTTCATCAGCGCCATTGACATCTCAGGACGACGAGTACGGGGGAGATGTTCGCGGGCACACTACCGCGGGCGACAAAAGCGCTACGGCGACTTCGTCGATAGTCAATGATTGACAACCTCTCTGGTACGCGGGATGATCGTGGTGCTATGCAAGACGAAGTCCTCAAAGAGTTGGAAAGCGCCCTCAAGGAAAACCGCCCGCTGGTCCTCGCCACCGTCGCGGCCAGCCGGGGCTCCACGCCACGAAAGCCGGGCGCCAAGATGGCAGTCCGCGAAGACGGGTCGTTCTGCGGCACGATCGGCGGCGGCTGCGGCGAGGCTGAGGTCTGGCAGACGGCGATGGACGTACTCCAGACCGGCAAGCCGCGTCTGATGACCGTCGACCTCACCGAATCGGTCGAAGGCGAAGACAAGATCTGCGGCGGCATCATGGAAGTCTTCGTCGAGCGCGTCGTCTAGCGTAAACCGCGCTCAGGCGACGTTCCTGTCCTCCCGTACCTCTCCAACCTGAGGCCTCTCAAAGCTATCGAGCAGCGACTCTGTGTGCAGGGATTGCTGACGCTTGATCACCGAGAAGCTGCCGTCGGTTTCCAGGACCACACAGAAGACCTCGTCGATCGACAAGACGCCGGCACTTCGGAGCGCCGCGTCGACGTCAGCCTCGGTCACCCGCTCGCGGTTCATGACGTCTGACTGCAGTTCACCGCGGTAGACAACCATCGACGGCTCGGCACGGATAAGGCCCGCAAAGGCTGACGAGCGCGTCGAGAGCCAGGCGATGGAGTACTGCAGCCCGATAAGCAGCGCGAGAGCCACGAGTCCTTCGAAGAGCGAGACCTCACTTGACAGCAGCATCGTCGCGAGCGTTGAGCCGAGCGCCACGGTGACAACGAGGTCGAACGCGTTCATCTTCGACAGCGTCCGCTTGCCGGAAACGCGCAAGAAGAGTATGAGCGACGCGTAGCCGAGCGCCCCGACGACGACTACCCTCAACAGGTCGCTGAGTGAGTCAAAGAACATCCGCTCACCCGCCTCTGGTCATTCCCGGGAAGTGTGGGTGGACGCGGGCAAGGTGCTCTTCCAGGATCGGCGCCGTTGCGAAGGCGAGGCCGCACTCGGGACGCGGCACCGCATCCGGCGCGATCGTGCTGTGCTCTGCCTGCTGGTGAAGGGCGAGGTCATTGTCGGTAGAAAACTCCAGCAAGCAGGTCGGGCAGACGTAGACCTCGTCTGCGTGGACCTGCCTGCGGTGCTCGCCGAGCTGTTCTTCCGCGATGAACGCTGCGCCGCAGATCGTGCAGGTGAGTGCTTCTTTTGCCATTTCTTCCCTCAGTAACGCAGAATTGCCGCCATCGCCGTACCGCTTGGCACCCGGTGCGGCTCGACAGCGAAGACGCGGCCGCTCGCCACAAGCGTCCTGGTCGCAGCGAGGTCGATGAGGTCTCGATCGCCAGGCTGCTTCTCCTCGTGCACTGCGCGGACGGCGCCATCATCGGCAACCTCTCCCCAGACGTCGTCCTCCCGCGAGACCCAGAGCGTATCGATGCGGCCTTCGCTCGCGGCCATGACGATCTGCTCGAGGTCGGCAGAAGCCAGGCCGGTGCCGATCTGGTTGCCGAACCGCTCGGCGACCTGGCGCTGCTCCTCGTCGTAATAGGCCTCGACGATCTGCCAGGCGCGGCGGCCGAGCTCGTCCTCGCTGAGCGCTTCAGGGCTACCGGACACGCCATCGTCGAGGAGGTTTCCGTAGCTGTTTGCTTCGCGGTAGATCGGTTGCAGGTACTCGACCGACGCGACGACTAGCGGTGCACGGCTCGGGGTCAGGAAGCGCGTCACCGCATGGTCGACCATGTCGAAAAAGCGCTTCAGGTCCTCCTTGTGGCGGGACTGCGCGTCGTCGCCGTTGCCGTGAAAGATTGCATCGCCGCGGCCCGAGACGCCGGTGTTCACGGTGTGGAATTGCTGCTGGCCGCTCATCTGGTCGGCCCACAGCGCGTCGTCGATACTCCGGGGCAGGTCCGGCACGTCAAGCTCATTCAACGCGAAACGCTGTCCCTGGTAGAGACGGACGGCATTCTGGCTAAGCTTGAGCAGGTAGAACGGCCCATTCTCGAAGAACAGCGGCAGAAGCGGCTTGACGTGAAATTCGTCCGCTACGACGGCCTGGTTTCCCACGGAGAGAGGCAGACGTACGGTGCGCATGCCGGCTTCATCGATGAATGCGGCGAGACCCGCGTCCTGGTGCTGCCAGAAGTCGTTGTCGTCCTCGAGTGCACGAGCCTCGTCGAGCATGCGCCGGGCGTCCTCGGGACGATCCGTCAGCGCCACAAGCTGTCCCTCTGCCTCTTTGATGAGGTTCTTCCAGCGGATCGGGTTCTGCCGCGTCTCCGGTCCCGCCCGCTCCGCCGGCATGTACAACGAAACGCGGCGGCCTCCCTGGCTGCTTGCCAGGCTCATCACTTCTTCAAGGGTCAATCGTTCGTCCATAGAGATACCTCCCGGGCTTCTCCGTCGATCTTCATGCGGACGCTCTGAAAACTCTGTCAGGAACGGCGCGAAGATGCCGCATCCGCGTAACAGCGGCGCCGAAGATGGACTGTCAGTCGCCGGGGTAAAGAAGCTCGAGGGCCTGGCGATCGGCCTCGGTGAGGTCTTGCGGGCAACCTGCACTGGCCGGCGCCATCAGGGCGGGCGAGTCGAGATGCGGCAGGCCCAGGAAGTGGCCCGTCTCGTGCAGCAGGGTTGAATAGAGGCAGCGCGAGTTCTGCCAGCGCTCCGGCGGGGCGTCGTTAATCACGATGTCCGCCTCGACGATCTGATTCCGGGCGTCGTTGGCGCAGCCGCTGCGGCCACATTCGCGGTAGAGGATGCGTGTGAAGCCGGCTTCTTCATTGCCGCCCTGCGCTTCTTCGTCCCGCCCCCAGCCGAACTCATTCACGCCGTTCGCCCGGGTGATGTCGCCGCTACAAACGCCGCGGTCGATCGCTGCGATTCCCCAGGTCTGGAAGGCTCGAGCGGTGAGAGAACGAAACTCCGCCGTGGTGGCGAAGCCGCGGCCGTTTTCCACGACGCAATACTCGACGGGAACGTTTTGCCAGCGCGCGCCACGCAGCTCTTCCGCCTGAGGTTCCGCGGTGACCACGATCTCGGGCGCCGTGATCTCGATGCAGGCGCTTGTGGTGAGCAGCACGGTGACGAGCAGGACGAAGAGTCGCGACATGCGTCTAGTGTCGGTCTTCTCGCGCTAAGACACAGCCGTAGGAGATGCTTCCGCGATACAGGCGGATTGCAGCAACGAGAAGAGGCGCCTTTCGGCGCCCCTTCGAAGAGGATGCTGCGTGATGCCGGAGGTCGCCCGGCACCACAGGCTATCAGGACTTGGAAGCAGCCATCGCCTCGCGCGTGAACTGGTTCAGCCAGTTCGCGTCGGCCTCAGGCAGCGGCCCCTCGACGCGGTCCGGGTTGATCGGGCGGCGGCGGGAGACATTCGCCCACTCTGCGGTCTTGGCGCTGACCTTGCCGTCGCGGAAGAACTCCAGGAAGACCTGGTTGAACATGTCCGGCTGGTCGGTCTGGCCCTGGTGGCCGCAGTGGTTGGGGTAGAAGAACTGGATGTTCGGCGCGGCGTCTTCCTGATTGAAGCCGTTCTCGACCGGGCTGAGGACGTCCTGCAGGCCGTACATGTAGATCATCGGGGTCGTCAGCTTCGTGATCCGGTTCTTCGTGGTGTAGATCTGCTCGGTGTTCGCGTTCTGGCCGCGGGCGCCGGCAATGCGGGCCGCTTCCATCGGCTTGTTCAGGTCCAGACCGCGGGCCTCACGCTGGAGACGGGCAGCGTGAGTGCGCATCGCGACGAGCTCGGGCCAGATAGCCTGCGCCTCGTAGATGATGCCGGCCATGAGGTCGTGCATGCTCTTCTCGGAGCCATCGAACGGGTCGCGCTTGTAGTCCGGCTTCGGCGTGAACTTGCCCTCGGTGGGGTTGACGCGCTGTTCCGGCGTGACGATGTCGCCGAGGCCGCCGGCGATGAAGGCGACGCTGAGAACGCGCTCCGGGTAGGTCACGACGAAGTTCGTCGAGATCGCACAGCCGCCGGAGTTGCCGCTGAGGTGGAACTTGTCGATGCAGAGCGCGTCCGCGAACATCTTCACGAACTCAACCTGCGCGTGAGGTCCCTGGTCGAGGTACTCCGGGCGCGAGACGTCGGAGAGGCCGAAGCCAGGGCGGTCCGGCGCGAAGACGCGGAAGCCGTTGGCGCCGAGGAAGGGCGCCATAAACCGCCAGCCGGCGGTGCCAGACGAACCTTCGATGCTGCCGTGGAGGAGGATGACCGCCGGGCCGGTTTCGCCCGAGGTCACGTAGTGGGCCCGCGAGCCGTTCGCGAGCTGGACCCAGCGGCTCAGCAGCCCCGGGATGTGGATGATGTTCTCTTCGGTGAGACCGCGACTCGACGGGTCCTGTGTGAGCTCCCTACCCATGTGTGTTTACGCTCCTTCTGCGATTCTCGGCGTAGATTACAACTGTTATCTCAAAGAATCTATTTCACCTCTGAGTAACCGGGAACGAATCTATCCCTCATCGATGTAAGTAGTCGCCTCAGCGTGGAACGTATCGCGGTTCCACGGCGCCGTCGTGATCGCCTTTGCGGTGGCCTCAGCCTCGTTCTTCACCGCGTGCGCCACGCCTGGAGGCACGCGCGCCACCGAGCCCGCGGGCACTGTCACCCACTTGTCGCCGATGCGGACCGAAAGCTCACCCTCGAGGACGATCCAGCCCTCCTCGACAGGATGCGTGTGCAGCGGGATTGCGCTGCCGTGGTCCACCTCGTTCTCGGTGACGAAGACGCTGTCGAAGCCGTGGATGCTTCCTGCGAGGTCGCGGACGCGGCGGCCAGGACGGTTGGGGACGTCATTAAAGTCGCGAAGGTGGAAGACGGACATGAATCACTCCTCGTTTCGGTCCGGTCAATCGGACTGCGGTGGTTGTCTCATCCGGGCATTGGCCTGACTCGGGCAGTAAGCCGGCATGATTGCGGCAAATGCATTCAAGTCTGGCGTTTCGGGGCTGACCCAAGCGAATTGAGCATGTACACTGTAGAACAGTGCGCCGAAGTGGCGGAACGGCAGACGCGCTACGTTCAGGGCGTAGTGAGCATACGCTCGTGTGGGTTCAAATCCCACCTTCGGCACCAACCCGCGCTGGTAGCTCAGTGGATAGAGCGCTGCCCTGCGGAGGCAGAGGTCGGGAGTTCGAGTCTCCCCCAGCGCGCCATAGCGCACGACAAAGGACCGTCCCGGCGAGGACGGTCCTTTTCTTTGCCCGGCGGTCAGCGGAGGACAATAGCACCGATACCGCCCAATTCTTGTCATAGCTGAGGGACGAAGAGTCTCACGCCTCAGAAGCCCGCACAACGCGGCGACAGAGGTGCCGGGTGGCGTCTCGCTTCTTCAGCGCTGAGACTGAGACGTTAGATCCTTCCTGCGTCAGAACGATAAGGAGCGAGGGGAGGCGCCTTCGTAGGTACAGATGAAGTTGGCAATCGCAGGCTGACGGCTTTTCGCTATCTGCTGACCGCCGATAGCTGACGACTTGCGGCTGACAGCTACCTGGCTACGGGAAGATGCAGCCCGCTTCGGGGCGGCCCGTCATCAGCACCCAGTAGCTCTTGTAGTACGAGTCGCCGTTGTAGTAGTAACCGGCGCCAATTGAGACTGCCTGGGGGTCCAGCAGGATCTTGTTGTGGGGCGGGCTGTTCTTCCAGACGGTCAGCGCTTCCTGCGGCGACGGCTGGCCGGCGGCAATCGCTTCGCCCCAGAAGCAGCCCGGGAAGCCCGCGGCGTAGATGCGCTGCTCGGAGGTCGAGCCGTCCTTGCCGGTGTGGCCGAAGAAGTTGCCTACCGCCATGTCCTTCGCGTAATTGTTGCTGGCCGTGGTGATGTACGGGTCCGGCTTCAGGCGCGAAAGGCCGTTCGCCACCCGGTAGTCATTCACCAGGTTGACGACCTGGGCGCCGAAGTCGTTTGTCGGCACGCCTGCGGTCGGCTGCGGTGAAGCGGTTGGCGTCACGGTGGGTGTGCCCGGCGTGCCGGTAACTTCAGGCGTGGCCGTACCGGTCGTCTCAGTCGCGGCGAGAGCGCTCGCGTTGGGCGTCGTCGAAGGCGAAGGCGTACCGGTAACAGAGGCTGCAGGTGTGGCCGAGCCGTTCGGCGTGACTGAGGGAGACGGCGTGCTGAGCCCGCCGAGGGTGGAAACGGGCGCCGGAGTGCTGGAGAGGCGGTTGATGTCGGGAGCGCTCACCTCAGACGCCTTCGCCGAAACGACCGCGTCTCCGATAGCGCTGAGCTGCTGAGAGGTGCGCTGGCTCTCGGCAGTCGCCGTAATCTCCTCCGCGGAGATAGGGACGCCACAGGCGGCAACAAGCAGGACGGCGGGTGCGAGAAGCAGCGGCAGGCGGGAGCCGAAACGTCGCTTCATTCGCGATATGGTTTCGTTACAAGCGGCATTGAACCACCTTAGGTTTCTCGTCCGAAGTGCGTCAAGGCGAGCGCGTTGCGGTTCGGCCGTCTCGGTTGGCAATTCGAACGCCAGTAGTTACACCTTCAGAGCGAGTATTTCGCGGCTCAAGACGCCACCGCTGATGTGCACGCGAACGTCCATGACGCGGACCTTTGTCGTCCGTCCACCAAGGTCGATGACCATCTCATCGCCCTTCTCGAAGCGGTACTCCGTGTCCATCGAAACAAGCAGAGACGCCTTGCGCGGCGAGAACGGATCAGACTCAAAGATCTCGGTTTTCACGGACGACCTCAGCGGGACTTGGGGAGGCCGGCGGCCCAGGGGTATTGGCTGGACCGGCTCGACGGCCGCGAATTTAACCTACTCAGGATACCCGAAGATCGCAGCTATTCGTACCGCAGCGCCTGGGCAATCGGAATTTTCGCCGCCTGACGCGCCGGCAGCACCGTCATGATAAGCGTGAACACGAAGGCGAGCCCGACGATGACGATCAGCTGCAGCCACGGCACCGAGAACGTGACGCTCTGCCCCTCCGTCGAGAACTCCTGCGTAATCAGCTGCCAGGCGAGGATCAAGGCGAAGACGACGCCGCTGAGGATACCCACGACGGCGATAAACGCCGACTCAATCAGGAAGGTGAGACCGACCATCCCTCGGGTGTAGCCGATCGCCCGCAGCATGCCGATCTGCTGGCGACGCTCGACGACGGTGCGGAAGGCGATAACACCCACCGCAGCGACGCCGACCACGAGGCCCAGGCCCATGAAGCCCTGGATCAACCGGAAGAACCCGATCTGGATCGCGGTGAACTCCTTCAGAATCTCGTGCAGAGATTCCGCCTGTGCACCCGTCTCCAGAAGCGCCGACTCGATCTGCTCTGCCGCCTGCTTGTTGTCCGTGCCCGAGACCGTACTCACGTAGAAGCGGTGGACGTCGGGCTGACCGAAGACAGAGGTGAAGGTGGCGTCCGAGACGTGGATACCGCCGAAGAGGGCGCTCGTGTTCTGGTCAATAACGCCGATGACTTTGACGTCCGCCTTTTTGCCGGTGATCTTGTCCATCAAGGTCAACGTGATCGGCTCGAACGTATCGTCGGTGCCGTCAATCTGCTCGATGAAGCCCTGGCCGAAGCCCTGGGCGCTCAGCGCGTTGATATCGATGATCGCGGTGTTCGGCTCCGACTTCAGTGCGTCCCAGACGGCGCCTGCGTTCGCGTAGCCCGTGGCGCGGGCCTGAAGCTTGATATCCACCGTGTCGAGGAAGGCGTCATCCTCACCCGCCACCGCGTAGTCGTCGAAGCCGTCCTCGGCCACAAGAGTTTGCTGGCAGCTGTTGTCGGGGCGATGCTCGCAGGCGGCCGCACGGAAACGCGTGGCGATGGAGGTGGTGCCGACTGCCTCGATGTCGTCGACCACCGGCGAGTTCAGGGACCGCAACGTCGCCTCGAGGTCGCCGAGCGGGCTCTGGGGGTGCTCTTCGACCTGGATGTCGAAGCCGCCCTGGGAGGCGTCGCTCAAAGTTGCTCGTGCGAAGTTGTGGCTGAGGGAGGACATCACCGTCAGCGCAAAGATGACGAGGCAGAACATCGCCATCGTCATGCCCGTGCGGCTTCGGTTCGCCAGCGGGTAGGCAATCGCCATCTTCAGGGTCGGCAGCAGGGCGCCAAGCCCCTTACCGAGGCGGGTCAGCGGCCCGAGGATAATGTCGGCGTTGTAGACGACCAGGAAGGTCGCGGCCAGCGTCACCATGACGCCGCTGAGGAAGAACATCTCGATGTCGCCCGAGACCTCGCCGAAAATTCGCGTCAGCAGGCTGTTCGACTTCAAGTCACCGAGGACCAGCTCGGCGAGTTTGTAGGTAGGGTTGTCGAGCTCCCAGATGTAGATCAGGAAGAGACCAACAGCGGTGTAAGCGAGGCGCGGGTTAGCGCCCAGCGAGCGCGCAACGAAGGCGATGCCCAGAGGCAGCAGCGAGAGGCCGGTGAGGAGGAAGAAGGCAGAGAAAGCCTCCTCGCCCATCGAGGCGCCCTGCGCTGTCATGAACAGGCCGAGCAGGATGAAGAGCGGGCCCCACTGGAAGATGCCGATGATCTCGCCGGCCCAGCGGACCCAGGCCCAGACCGCCCGCCAGATCACGATGAACACCCCGGCGACCGGGTGCGCGCCGCGCGGCCAGCGGACGTACATCGCAATGATGCCCGACGCGGCGATCAGCAGGTTGAACGGGGCAAGGCCGGAGCCTCCGACCAGGATCACGAGCAGGAGCATGGCCACAAACCGCCGCAGCCAGCCGTTCCGATCTGCAGGGCGGAAGAAGATGCTGGCAATGACCGCGAGGAGGCCGTGCTGGCCCAGGGTCGTCTTCTGCGGCGGCGCCTCCGGGATATCGCGGATCGCCGAAACGATATTGATGTTGCTGATTCGCCACGACGAGAAGAAGACGGTGAAGAAGGTGAGAACAACACCGAGGCAGTAGGAGATGATCAGGCTGCGGGCGGTGACGTGGGGTGAGATGTCGATATCGAGCGTGGCGAAGAGCGACGCCATGATCCGGCTGATGATCACCGAGACGACGACGCCGAAGAAGCAGCCGACGGCCGCCGACAGGACGTTGTACGCCATGCCCTCAGCGAGGAAGGTCTGCACGATGTCGCTACGCCGCGATCCGATCGCGCGCGCCATGCCCATCTCCGACTTCCGTTCAGCCGCCAGCATCACGAAGATCAGGAAGATGAGCAGGATGCCGGCGGCAATCGAGAAAAGTCCGAAGACCAGGAAAATGGTCGTGAGGAAGTTCGCCGCGATTTCCGAGACGTCGACACCCGTCTTCTTGATCTCGGTGACGCCGAGGTTCGCCAGAGCCGGGTCGCTGCCTTTGATCGGGGCGATCGCTGCCTCAATGTCGTCTTTCGCCTGGTCGGCGTGCTTGTAGCCGCCGCGCGCGTCGCCCGTGTTCGAGACCATGACCATCGTCACGCGGCCAGGCGCGTTGAAGAGCTGCTGGGCGGTTGCCAGCGGGACGACGGCACCCTCGCGGCGGACAGAGATACCGCCGGCGCCGGCGAATCGCTTGTCCTTGACGATCTCCTTCACGACGAAGGTCGAGTCGTTATTGCCGACCGAGACACGGATCGAAGAGCCGGCGGACGCGTCCATGTCATCAGCGGCGCTTTCGTTGAGGTAGAGCTCGTTCGGAGCGAGGTCGCTCACGTTGAGGCGGCGCCCGTCGAGGGTCTGGATGTCGGTGACGTCGCCGGCGAAGCTCGGGTCGAGCCCGACGATGTTGAACTCGGGCGTGCTGAGTCGCTTTTCGGGGTTGATGCCCACCGCCAGGCTCGAAAACGCTGGCACGGCGTACTCGATGACATCGCTGCTGCCGAGGGCGTTCGCGATCTGGGCGCCGGTCGCCTGGGGGAAGCTTTGCTCCCTGATCACGGCCAGCGTCGGGTCTTCGAAGTCTTCGTCGCCGGCCGGTGACAGCTCGACGATCTCGTCAAGGTTGCCCAGGACGCCGTAGACCTGGCTGGTCATGCTGCGGTCGACCGTATCACCGGTGGTAAACGCCGCGGAGATGATCAGGGTGCTCAGCATCAGGCCGATGACGATCAGGGTGGTCTGGGCTCGGCGCCGGGGGATGTTGCGCAGGCCCATCTTGAACATGATCCGGTTGGTCAGAAACACGTAGAGCAGACCAAGCATCGACACTGCCAGGAGTCCCAGCAGGACGTACATGATCGTATTCATCGGGACGGTGAAGAGTTCGTCCATGGTCTTCTAGTTGCCGGCGAGCTGGCGGGCGTTTGTGTGCGTTCGGCCGCGCTCAGTGACGACCTGGTCGACAATCTGACCGTCCAGCATGTTGATGATCCGGTTGCAGCGCTCGGCGATGTGGATGTCGTGCGTCACGATCACGAAGGTCTGGCCGTTCTCGGTGTTGAGGCCTTCGACGAGGTCCATGATGTCGTCGGCGTTCTTCGAGTCGAGGTCGCCGGTGGGCTCATCGGCCCAGACGATGGCAGGGCGATTGACCAGGGCGCGGGCGATGGTCACGCGCTGCCTCTGACCGCCCGAGAGCTGAGCAGGACGGTGGTTCGACCAGTTGCCCAGCTTCACGAGCTCGAGGGCGGCTAATGCCTGCTCCCGCGCCTCTTTCGCCGGCGAGCCGCTGATCAGCAGCGGCATTTCGACGTTCTCAACCGCGCTGAGCACGGGCAGCAGGTTGTAGAACTGGAACACGAAGCCCATGTTGCGGGCGCGGTAGCCGCTTCGCTCGTCGTCCGTAAGGCTATTGATGTCGACGCCATCGACGCGCACGACTCCGCCATCGATCGAGTCGAGGCCGCTGACGCAGTTCAGCAGCGTCGTCTTGCCGCAGCCGGACGGCCCCATGATCGCCACCATGTCGCCCTTCGGGACGGACAGGGACACGTCACGAAGCGCCTGCACGACGACGGTATCGGTCTGATAGGTCTTGACGAGGTTCAGGGCTTCGACAGCCAGTGCGCTCGGAGAAGAATTCACAAATTGCTCCTGAACATCGGGCGTGAATAGTGCACAATTAACTGGTGGAGTAAAAGTGAACGACTCTTCGTTTATATATGTAACAACGGTTACATGTCAATGAAGCGCTTCGATAATGGAACGAAGGTTGATGTGAATTTAGCGTAAATTTGACACATCTAAGGAGAGCCAGAGATGAACAACAACCGGCCGTTTCTTGCAGACATTGAAGAGTTGCGGCGCCGGGCCCGCCAGGACATGGACCGCGGCGCAGTCACCGCGAGCTACGCACTCGACCTCACGCAGGCCGTTGACATCCTGAACAAGGTGCTGGCCTCAGAGCTCGTCTGTGTCCTGCGCTACAAGCGTCACTTCTACATGGCACAGGGACTGCACGCCGAGCCGATTGCGCAGGAGTTCCTCCAGCACGCCAACGATGAACAGCTTCACGCCGACCAGGTCGCCGTGCGGATCACGCAGCTCGGCGGGGCGCCCAACTTCAACCCAGCGGGCATGCTCGAGCGCAGCGTTGCCGAGTACAGCGAAGGCAACTCCCTTATCGAGATGATCCAGGAAGACCTCGTCGCCGAGCGCGTGGTCGTCCAGTGGTACGCAGAGATCGCGCGCTGGTTTGGCGATGCCGACCAGACCTCAAAGCGGCTGATGGAGGACCTGCTCGCGAAGGAGGAGGAGCACGCCGACGACCTCGCCGACCTGCTTGTAGACCTCGACGTGAACCCTTCGACAAAAGGCACCATCGGCTGACGACAAGCTCGGCAGCGTAATAGCGTGGAAGGCTGATTGGTCTCCGCTTCCTTCTATACCTGAGCCTTGTAGAATCGCTGAGATATGAGTCCACGCGCCTATAACCTTGGGCTCCGGGTCGCCGCTGCCGAGCAGACCCGGGCTCGGATCATCGCTGCGGCCCGCGAGATTCTGAGCGACGAGGCTTTCGACGGGCTGTCCATCGACGCGATCGCCCGCCGCGCCGGTGTCGCGCGCATGACGGTGTACTACCAGTTCACGTCCCGTCGCGGCCTGCTCGAGGCACTCTTCGAGGACATTGGCGATCGAGGGCTGGGTCCCTATCTGCGCGATGTGGACGCCTATGATGACCCCGCCGAAGGGCTCGCGCATCTGTGCAAGGTCCTCATGTGCTTCTACACGCGGGAGCGTACCGTCATTCGGCGTCTACGTAGTCTCGCCGTCAATGATGCCGAGGTGGAGGCCAGCTTGCGTCACCGCGATGCACTGCGGGCGGCTCACGTTTGCTCTCTCCTGCAGCGGATCGAAGACGCCGGCAGGTGGCGGGCGCCGATCTCAGTGGCCGAGGCAGCCCCAGCAGTCGCCGCGCTCGTCGGCTTCCAGTACTTCGACGAGGTAGCGCCCGAGCATGGGGACCCGCAGGTGAC
>JBFWZE010000027.1:0-26892 GCA_050185685.1 Dehalococcoidia bacterium | reverse complement strand
GCGTGTGCCACATCGCAGTGAGACCCTTTGCCTCGTTGCGGGTGCCAATAAGGAGCATTGCCCCCGGCGCGCGCTCCAACATGAGGCTGAAGTCATCGGGGACGGCATGACGGAAGTCCTGGACGAGTGCCGCGTCTCCCGCGATCTCACGCACTGCCTCCGCCGCAACCGCGCCGACGTGGACGTCGTTGACGATCGGCGCCGTTGCTTCGACGACCTCGATCTCCGCCGTCGCAGCGTGGGCCGTGCCGATGGTCTCGCAGACCTCACGAATACGGGCGAGGACGCGCTCCCGCAGCTCGGCGTCGTTCGTCGCGCAACGCAGCTCGAGCGTCGCCTCGGCCTCGCCTCGCCGGGGCTGTGAGCCTTTCAGCTCGAAGACCGCGAAGTTGACCGGGAAGATTCCACCCTCTGCCTCGGTTTCGACCGCGTCGTAGAGCGCATCGATAAGGCGCGCGGCGACGAGCGTGACGTGCGGCATCGCTGCGTCCTCGCGGCGCACCCGGATCGTCCACTGGTCCGAGCTCGCCCAGAGGTGGCCGCCCTGCGCCACGATCTTGCCGGCATCGAGGTCAGGCGCGATGTGATGGCTGAGAAGGTAGTCGGGCTGGACGAGGTCCCAGAGGCCGTCGCGGATCATCGCCGCGGCGCCGGTGCGAGGCTCATCTGCCGGCTGCACCACGAAGGCGACGCGGCCGTTCAGACTCTCGCGCCTCGAAGCCAGCAGCGATGCAGCACCGAGGAAGACCGCGAGGTCGATGTCGTGGCCGCAGCTGTGGTTCATGCCGGGCACCTGGGAGCCGTACTCGCGGCCGGGGGCCTCGTCCTGCTGCTCCACGCCGTCCATATCGGTCCGCAGCATCACCGTCTTGCCCGACGCCACACCTTCGAGGACCGCCACGACGCCGGTCCCGCCGATGCCTGTCGTCACCTGCATTCCGAGCGCGCGGAGACGGTCAGCTGCGATGCCGGCGGTACGCACCTCCTGGTAGGCAGGCTCCGGGTGCATGTGAAAATCGCGGCGCAGCTCGACCAGCTGCGGCTGCAGCGCGTCAGCGTCCTGCTTGAGTTCAGAGGCGACAGAATCGAGCATCACGGGGCTCCTTCGATGACTGGCGTACCAGCCCGAAGCTTAACCCTGAATGCTGACCGCTGAAAGCAAACCTCCCTCGCCGAAATGGGAGAGGGGCCGCGCTGAGGTTCTAGCGCCCCTGAAACTCCGGCGGGCGCTTCTCCATAAACGCGGTCGCGCCCTCCTGGAAGTCGTCGCTGAGGTACAGCTTGAGGCCCTGCTGGTAGAGCGCGGTGTTGCGGACCATTTCCGACCGCAGCCACCGCTGCGCCTGCACCGTCGCGCGAACGGCGAGCGGCGGATTCTTGAGGATCTCATTGGCCAGCTCCTCCGCCTTCGGCATCATCTCGTCGAGTGGCACGCAGTAGTTCACGAGGCCGTGCTCGTACGCCTCTTCGGCGGTGAATACGCGGCCCGTAATCGCGATCTCGCTGGCGAAGCGGTCGCCGCTGTAAAACCAGGCCTGGCCGTAATGACCGGCGCCGCCGAGTCCGCGTCGCGTCTCGGTGATCTGGAACTTCGTCTCCGCAGCCGCCACCGCGAGGTCGGCGCGCTGCACGAGCCCCCAGCCTGCACCGTAGGCGTAGCCGTGACAGGCGACGATGACGGGCTTCCAGTTCACCGCCACCTCGAGGGCGCTGACGCGAACGTTGCGTCCTGCGGGACCACCGAGGCGTGCCAGCTCCTCGCGCGGACGCAGCTGGCGCTGGCGGACGTCGGCGCCGGAGCAGAACGCCCTGCCGGCGCCTGAGAGGATAGCGACGTGGGCATCGGGGTCCTCATCGAACTGCCACCAGGCGTCGTTGAGTTCCTGCGCCATGAGGTCGTCGTAGGCGTTGAGCTTCTCGGGGCGGTTCAGGGTGACGTAGACAATTTTGCCCTTGCGTTCATAGGTGATGCGTTCGAAGTCAGGCACTAGGTTCTCCTTCGATGCCGAGGTGGCCGCACGCCGCTGCACATCCCTCTCGGTCTGCTCCGCTGGTGTTCATGAGACAGAGGCGGGGGAGGCTCTGCCTCGAGGAACCCGCACCCGCCGCACATGCAGCCCTTGCTTTGCAAGCGCAGCTGCGCCCCTACGAACCCTGCCAGGCTGCGCCACCTACGCAACAATGCCGTCCACGCGCAGCGAAGCAATCTCCGCCTCGTCGAGGTGGAGGATGTCACGGAGGACGTGGTCGGTGTGCTGGCCGAGCAGCGGCGCCGGCCAGTACTGCTCGGCCGGGCCGGGGTCGATGTGCCAGGGCAGGCCGCCGACCGGCTTCCTGCCCACGACCGGGTGATCGAGCTGCACCCAGGCGTGGCGGGCGTTGAGGTGTTCGTCCTCATACATGTCCTTCGCGCTATAGACCGGCGCTGCCGAGACGCCGTGCGACTGCAGCAGCGCCGCGACCTCGTCGCGGTTGCGCTGCTTCACCCACGGCCGCAGGTGCTCGTCGAGGGCATTGCGGTTGGCGAGGCGGGACCGCGCGTCACGGAAGCGCTCGTCCTGCGTCCACTCCGGGTCGCCGAGCGCCTCAGCGAAGCGCCGCCAGTCGTCGTCTGAGTACACCGCGATCGCGACGTAGGTGTTCTCGATGTCGCACTCGTAGGTGTCATGCGGCGCGGCGAAGCCCTGGGTGTTGCCGTCAGACTTCGAGACGCGGCCGTTCGCGGTGTAATCGAGGACGTGGTCGGGGATCTGCATCAGCGCCGACTCGACCATCGAGAGGTCGATCCTCTGACCTTGCCCGGTGCGGCGGCGGTGCCACAACGCCGACAGGATCGCGAAGACCATCGTGCTGCCGGTGAGCGGGTCGGCGAAGGTGCTGCCGGTGGAGCCAAACTCGCCGTCGTAGCCAATGACCGAGTTGAGGCCGGAGACGGCGTGCACGAGGTTACCGTAGGCAATGTGGTGCTTATCGGGCCCGTTGCGGCCGAGCGCCGAGCTGGAGACGAAGATTACGTCCTCGCGCAGCTTCTTGACGTCCTCATAGCCGAGGCCGACCCGCTCCATCACGCCGAACGCAAAGTTCTCGACGACAACGTCGCTGAGGGCGCAGATCTGCTTCGCCAGCTCTAGGCCGCGCGGCGTCGTGAAGTCGAGGGCGATGTCGAGCTTGCTGAAGTTCAGCGTGTGGAAGGCGCCGGAACCGTCGACGCTGGGCCCCTGTCCGCCTGCCCATATCGCGATGTTGCGGTACTGGTCCGGCCGCCGCTGCCCCTCAATCTTGATCACGCGCGCGCCCATCGCGCCGAGCCACGAGGTCGCGCGCGGCCCCTGCAGCACCCAGCTGAAGTCGGCAATGGTCACGCCGGAAAGCGGGAGGCCTTCGCTCGCCTGGGCGTCAGAATAGACCGGTCTCGGCTCCACGCCGCAGCTCCTCCTCGCTCACTCCCAGCCGCCCGCAGTAGATCGCCTCGTTGTGCTGACCAAGCGTTGGCGCCGCGCCGTAGACGCGTACCGGCGTCTCGCTGAACTGATAGGCACCGACGGGGGCGCGCACACGCTCGCCGTTCGCGAGGGGCATCTGCTGCATGAAGCCGCGCGCCTCGATCTGGGGCGAATCGACCGCTTCGGCAACCGTGTTCTCGGGGAACAGCGCCACACGCAGCTCCTGCGCCTCGCGGTACACGTCCTCTTTGCGCCGGCTGCCGGCCCATTCGTTCACGTGCGCGAGGAACTCATCGTTGATCGGCACGCGGCCGTCCGGCAGCGGCTGGAACTCGGCGCGGTCCAGCCATTCGGGACGATTCAGGAGGTCTTTGAAGTGCTCCAGCTGCTGTGGCTGGCCGGTGAACAGCATGAACGTGACCGCCCCGTTCGCCGTCCAGAAGCGACGAGCCCCCTCACCGAAGCCGTGCTCACCGGTGTCCCCCATGTACGCCCAGCGCGCCATGTTCAGGAACTGGAACGACGCCATCGGCTCGACCTCAGAGATATCGACGCGCTGGCCGCTGCCGGTAGCTTCGCGGGCGAAGAGGGCGTGCATCGTCCCGACCGCGGCGCAGAGGCCTGCGATCATCAGCGCCTGGTTGCCGCCGAACTTCAGGGGGCGCTCAGTCGTGGCGCCGAAGCGGTGCCGTGGCGTGCCGATACCCATCGCCGACATGTGAAACGACACGAGTTCGCCGCCCTTCCAGTCGCGATGCGGACCCTCGAGGCCGAAGGGCGTCAGGTAGGTGCCGACCAGCGTCGGGTTCACTGCCTGCCACGTCGCGAAGTCGAGCCCATGCTCTTCGATCCAGGCGGCCGTCCCCGAGACGAGGAGGACGTCAGCCTCAGCGACCAGCTTCGCCAGCAGCTCGCGGCCGCGCGGCTCATCGAGGTCGAGGGTGACGCCCAGCTTGCTCGTGTTGAGGAAATTGAAGACGAGGCCATTGTTGATGCCCGGCTCGTCGCGGTAGAAGGGCGGCTCGTAGCGCATCGTGTCGCCCTGGCCGGGATGCTCGAGCTTGATCACCTCGGCGCCCATATCAGCGAGGAGCTTGCCGCAGTAGGGACCCGATGTTCCCTGCGCGACCTCGACGACCTTGAGTCCATGCAGGGCGCCGGGGCGGGGTTCGTTCGTCATCGACCGCTTCCAGTAGTTACTGGCTGGGATGCTCTGCGATCCGCCTCAGGGTGTCAATGTGCGGACCGCACAGAAAACGGCCCCGCCGGCAGTGCAGCTGGCGGGGCCGTTTTGTTTCGGGAGCGGCGGCGGGTTAGCCGCGCCGGCCGCTCTCTCTTGTCTGGTGCTGTCGCTGATCGAGGCGACGTTCCCGTCGGTTGTCCTCGAAGAGCGATAGCGAGTCGGCACTGACGCTGGTCGGCGGCAAATCGGGCCGGCGAAGATTCGCCAGGCTGCGTCGCCGCAGGTCGAAGACCGACATCGAATGCGACCGCTTTCTCATCCTAGAGAATAAGGACGAGCAGCAGAATGATGATGATGAGGGTGATAACACCACCGCCGATGTACACGTTTGCACCTTCCTTTTGACTAGCGTGGCCTGGCTTGGTGTAGACAGCTTCGACGAACGTTCCTGACGGCTTGCTAAATCGACAGCAGGTGGTGATATCAGCGGGATTCAATTGGCGTTCGGGCCTTTGTAATGCAGCGCCAACGAAAAGAGCGCCGGCGATTGCCGGCGCTCTTCATTGCGAAGGCTGCTGCCACTCAGGTTGATGGTGTCTCCCGTGCCGGCACGTGCACCGCCTTCGACAAGACCTTGCGCTGCCTGCGATGCACGACCCGCGGCGCCGCGAAGACTGCAAGGCGAGCACTGAACATCAGCGTCAGCGCGACCAGGGTGGCGATCAGATACGCCTCGATCGCGACGAGCGTCGAGAACTCGAGAATGCCGCTGTTCTCGATCGGCGTGGACGGTTCGAACGACTGAAAGGGCCCAACGAGGACGGCGCTTGCGGAGTACCCGAGGCCGAGAAGACCCGTGCTATCGGTCTCGCCGGTGAGTTGCAGCCATACGCGAAGCGCGAGAATCGCAACGAGGGCAGTGCCGATGAGCGCGACCATCCAGGTCGCAATCGCCAGGCTCTGCGCCGAGCCGAGGTGACGAAGGCGGGTCAACGCGCCACTTCCGACGCGCCCTGCACGGTGAAAGACATCATCGTTTCCTGTTCTCGCTCGGTCGGGCCATCTGAGTGCTGTCATATTCCACGCTTTCTTTCTTTGCGGTACACGAGGAGTATCGCTTGCGGGGCGTCGCCTCAGGATTTCGGGAAAAAAGGGCCGCGTTACGGTGCCATTTTGTCGGCTGCTAGCCGCGGCAGTTCGCGTTGAACCAGTCTCGCTCGGCGGGTGAGCGGTAGGCTGTACCGCGAATCTGGTTGCAGTCCGTGCGGTCCGGGCCAGTGGTGACCGGGGCGGGGGAGTTGCCGCAATTCTGCTGGAACCAGGCTCGTTCGTTGTTCGAGCGGTAGGGCGTACCGCGGATTGCATTGCAGTCGGTGCGGTCCGGACCGCCGCTAGGAGTCGCGGCCGCCGATGGCTGGCCCTGCGTCTGGGCGTTGTTGCTCGTTGGCTGGCCGGCCTGGTTCTGGTTGCAGTTCTGGAGGTACCAGGCACGCTGCTGATTGGACTCGTACGGCTTGCCGCGGATCTGGGCGCACTCGGCCGGCTCGTTGACCACCGGACTGCTGCCGGGGGCGGGCTCGTCCGCGACTTTGACCAGCGGCCACTTGCTGCAGTTGTCCATGAACCACTGGCGCTCATTGTCGGAGCGGAAGGCGGTGCCGAGAATTTCGCCGCAGTTAATGCGGTCGCCCGGCACGGCAGTCGGCTCGACGGCGGCCAGCGGCAGCTCACTCGATTCGCCGAGCTTTACACAGCCGGCGCATAGCACCATCGCGAAGATACCGAGGACGAGTGGAAGAGCCCGCGTGCCCGCCAACGTGACCTGTCCTTTGACTCAGCCCAGTCGGGCTCCAGACGACACCTAAAGTGTCGTCCCCCAGCCGCTGGCTGGCCGCTAATCACGGGGCATCGTCCCTTTCAAATCGATAACACGATGGCTTGCGCCGGGCCTCACAATCCCAGCAATAACTCTGCAATATTGCTGCCTTCATGCATTAACCAGGCTGTCACCGTCCATCGGTCATGCTGCGGCCAACCACACGACCCCTTGCCATCTGCGGAAAGGCCTGAGCGCGAAGGAGGGCTCACGTTATGCTCCATCAATTCGGGACGGGCAACTGCCCTCGATGCACGACAAAGCTGGTCCACGAGTACGACCTCGCGAACGACTGGGTGCTTCCCAGCGAGCAGGTCGGCACCGACCAGCGCTGGATCTGCACTGGCTGCGGCTACTCGCGGCCGGTCACCTACCAGGTCGACCGCCCTTCGATGCAGCAACCTCAGGTCCAGGACGCCAGCTCAACGGTCCGCCGGGGCATCATTCGCTGATCGAACCCAGTCCACCCATAGAAGAGGCCGCGAGCGATGCTCGCGGCCTCTTCTCTTGTGTCCTCCGCCGGCGGTCAGCGAACCCCGAGGTCGGTCGTGCAGTTGCGGGTGAACTGGGGCTGCGGCGCTCGCTGCTCCTGGGGCTGGTTATTCTGCCCGTTGTTGCCGTTATTGTTATTCCCGTTCGGCTGCTGGTTGTCCCCCGGCTGCTGGGGCTGCTGCGGCACCGGGATGTCAACGCAGCTCTGCTTCGTCACGACGTTCTCAGGCCGCGGGAATGGCGTCTGCGGCCGGCCGTCGTACGCAGCCAGCATGATGTCACGCATCGCCCGATAGGAGATCGACGTGCTGAAGATGTTGACGATCGGCGCGTTGTCCGAGTTGCCGGCCCACATCCCCACAACGTAGTCCGGCGTGTAGCCGAAGGCCCAGGTCTCGCCGATCTTGCCGGCGTCGGGGCTCTTCGGGTCGAAGGGCTCGCTGGTGCCGGTCTTCATCGCCACCTTGTAACCCGGGACGCTGAGGCCGCCGCAGCCGAATGTGATGCACAGCGCATTCGGGTCAGACAGGATGTCCGTGATCATGTACGTCTGTGCGGCCGGGGCCACGCGCCGCTCGGCCAGGTGCTCGTTCACATCGAAACGGACGTTGCCGTTTCGGTCCGTTATGTTGAGGATTGAGACCGGCTGCACGTCACGCTCGTCGACTCGGGCGGGCGCAAAGACGTCCATGCCTTTCAGGACGCCGTTGTTTGCCAGCGCGGTGTAGGCGTAGGCGAGGTCGATGGCTTTGAGGTCGATGCCGCCGATCGCGATCGATGGGCCGTACTGGCCGTTGATGTCGGTGAGGCCGACGCTACGGGCGAACTGCACGACGTTCGCCGGGCCCAGCTGCTGCGCAGCCTTGAAGGCGGTCACGTTCAGTGAGTTGCCCAGCGCGTTTCGCAGCGAGATGTTGCCGTTGAACTTGTGGTTCGGGTTCTCCGGTGAGAACGTCGTTCCGTTCGACTCCTTGAAGACGACCGGCGTGTCCTGCATCGTCGTGCCGGGCGTCCAGCCGAACTTCATCATCGCGTAGAGGTAGATGAACGGCTTGAACGAGGACCCGGGCGAGTTCAGCGCCAGCAGGTTGTTCACGTTGCCGTCGATCGATTCATTGAAGTAATCGATGCTACCGACCATCGCCAGGACCTGGCCGGTGCCGGGCTCGATGACGATGGCAGCACCATTGTGGGTGTTCGAGGTTGCCTCGAACTCGCTGACCCACTTGCGTACCTGCTCCTCAGCCGAGTGCTGCAGGTTCACGTCCAGCGACGTCGTGATCGTGAGGCCGTCATGCAGGAGCGCGTCTTTGCCGACGAGCTGCTCGAGCTGCGGAAAAACGTAAGTAAGGACGAAGTGAGGGGCCTCAATGCTCACCTGCTGCGGCTGGATCACCGGCACTTCAGCACGGGCGAGTTCGATCTCTTCAGGGTTCGTCTTGTAGGTCACACCGTCGCCAATCTGCAGCTCCGGGTAACGGCCGAGAAGGTCGAGCACCTGGTTGCGGCGCTCTAGCGAGCCATCGAGGCTCGTGATCGGGTCGTAGGCCGCCGGCGACTGCGGAATGCCCGCCAGCAGAGAGGCCTCACCCAGCGTCAGGTCTTTCGCGGACTTGCCGAAGTAACCCTGGCTCGCGGCCTCGACGCCGGTGTAGATGCCGCCGTAGCTGATCTGGTTGACGTACCACTCGAGGATTTGCGCCTTCGAATAGCGCTTCGTCAGCTCGATTGAGTACACGATCTCGCGCACCTTGCGGTCGATCGAACGCTCGTGGCGCTGGTCCTCGGGGATGTAGACGTTCTTCACCAGCTGCTGCGTAATCGAGCTGCCGCCGGTGCCCTCGAGCTCCTCGCCGCCGATCAGCGGGCGGATGTTCTCGCGCGCCGCCCGCAGCAGGCCTTTGGTGTTTACGCCGGGGTTCTGAAAGAAGTTCGCGTCCTCTGTGGCGATCGTCGCGGCGAGGAAGGCGGGGCTGACCTCAGAGAGCGGCACCGGCTTGCGAATGCCCTGCTCATCGTCGATGTACTGGTAGAGGAGGTTGCCGTTGCGGTCGAGAATCTTCGCGCCCGTCGAGGGGCGGTTAATGTCGAGCATGTCCGGCGGCACCAGGTCCCTGGCATAGCTGTCGTAGGTCACAAGGACAACGCCGAGAACGCCGATCGCCGCGAGCATTGCCGCGGAGAACACGCTGAAGAAGATGGGTGCGATGAGCCGCCGCGCGAAGCGGAGCTTTCCCCGCGGCCTCAGGTTGGTTTTTTCGATGTCTGGCAACCGATGCCCTCCTGACGCCGAACAGGTGCGGCCATCCTGCGTGGTCGTGGCGTCGGAGAAAACAGTACGCGGGCTCCTCTAACCCGGACGGAAAGAGAAGCCCACTACCGCATTGCAATTTCCTTTACGCGGCCTCAGCAGTGCGAAGGCACGTGGGCAAACGCCCAGTCGAGCAGCGCCACGCTGTCGGCGTAACGGTCCTCGCTGCCGAAAACGGAGACGATGATCGAGCGGCCATCGCGCTCAGCTGCGGCGACAATCGTCTGCTTCGCGTTGTTCGTGAAGCCGATCTTCACACCGTCCGCGCCCGGGTAGCTGCCGAGCAGCTTGTTGCCGTTCTTGAAGCTGAGACCGGAGGCCGTCACCCAGCTTCGGGCATTGCTGACGTCGAAGAGCAGCGGTGAGTCGAGAGCTGCTCGTCCGGCAAGCGCCATGTCGTAGGCGGAGGAGTAGAGCGTGCGGCTATCGAGGCCGTGGGGGTTGGAGAACTGGCTGTCCTGCATGCCGAGCGCTGCTGCCTGCTCGTTCATCATCTGGACGAAGCGGTTCACGTCGCCACCGCCAAGGTAGTCGGCAATCGCCATCGCCGCGTCGTTGCCGGAGGGCAGCATTAGGCCGTACAGCAGGTCCCGCAGCGAGTACTTCTGCCCGGGCTCGATGCCCATGATCGACGACCCCTCTTTGCGCATCTGAGAGCCGCTGACCTTGATGTCGACCATCTCGTCCAGACGCGAGGCGTTCTGGGCGACGAGCAGGCTGGTGACGATCTTGGTCAGGCTGGCGGGCGCCAGGCGGGCATGCTCGTTGAAGCCGAAGTCGAGGGCGCCGCAAGAGCGGTCGACGATCGCGTAGGCGCTGGCGCTGACGGGCGGCGGCGGCGCTGTCGGTGCGAGGTTCACAGCAGCCGGTGCTTCAGGCGCAGGCGCTTCAGGAACCGCGGCGGCAGCGACTTCGATAGCCGGTGCGGGCGGCGGCTCCAGCGTCAGTACATCAGCAGAGCCGCCACCGCCGGCCGGCGTACCGGCGTCGAGCGCGCGGTCGGAACCCGGCCGCTGGGGCTCGCTGCCGCTGGTGGCCTGGACGAGGAGGAACAGGACCGCGAATACGACAAATGACACGAGGAGGAAGATCGCCACCGGGTGCTCATTCCCCCGCTCCTGAATATCGAAGCGGTTCATCTACTTGCCTCCGATGCCGAACGGCCTGGCGGACTTGATCACGCTGTTGAGGCGCTCGTGCCACTCCGTCCTGACGTTCTTCGAGACGGATGCGCCGGGTGAGGACTCGCCCTCAGAGCGCGCAGAGGACGTCTCGTTCGTCGTACGGGCTGAGGCGGTCTGGCTCTTGAGGTCATTGCCCGCAACCGGCGGCGCTGCAGGCTCCGCGGCCGGGATCGGCGGCGCGGCGGGCGACTGCTCCACGGCGGCAACGACGGGCTCTGGTTCCGGCTGAGGCGATGCGACAACCTGCCGCGTCGTGTCGGTGAGGCTGAGGACGGGCCAGACGTCTCCGAGCGTGGTCCCGACGCGCCAGGTCGAGAGGTTCTGCATGCCGAGGCTGGCGGCGTGGGCGGTGAACCGCTCCCATCCGGCACGGTCCGCTGCACCCTGGCCCACCGGTCGCACCGGCCGGTTGTGCTGGCGCAGCGAGGCGTAGGTCGCGTCGATGATCAGCTCGGGCGTGAGACCCTCGGGGCCGATCGGGAAGCCGTGCTTGGCGAGGAGCCGGTGGTTCGCCGGCGTGTCGAAGGTGCGCCAGTACGTCTGGGGCGCGATGTCGTTGCAGAATGCCGCGAACTCCGCCATCGGCAGCTGCTCGACCTGCCAGGGACGCGCATCCGGAGCGACGGTGAGATAGGCACTCGGCTGGAGACGGCGCAGCTCGGCGCCGAGGATCTGGGCTTCGGCGGGACCGGCCTGCCAGTAGTTCGTCCCCTCCGGCAATTCGAGGTCGAAGGTCAGCGTGCGGGCGCCAGCATCGAGGACCATCGAGGCCAGCTGCGCCTCGCGAATCGGGTCTTCGCCGTTGACGACGCACCAGGCGTGGAACGGGACGCCGGCGCTCTCGAAGTAGGCGGCTGCCTGGCGTACGGAGTCGGGACCGCTCATCGGCATCGGCGAGCCCTTGTCGTACTTCGACATCCAGTTGACGCCGTCGAAGACCTTGAGAAGGACACCGACGCCATGCGCGGCGAGGAGGTCGCGAATCTGCGCGGGCGAGCCGTCCTCGCCGAAGCGCCACACCCAGGCCAGCGGCCCCGGAGCGACGCCGGCGGTTGCAGCGGGCGCGGCATGCGCACTGCCTGCGCCGAGGCCGCCCGTAGCTTTCAGAAGGGCGAGGCCGGCGACTCCGGCAGCACCTCCTTTAATGAGGCTGCGGCGGTCGATGCGGCGTGAAAGAGTCTGTGCGGTCAAAGGGCCCTCCGGGCGTTGGATTTCGCCCGCGAGAGAGGCCCGGGAAGGAACAAAAAGGGCTGCCCGTGATGCCTCTCTAGCGGAGGACGCCACGAAACAGCCAGCAATCAGCAAGCCTCAGGATGAATCTCATCCGTGGAGGCTGGCGTATAATCACAGGTGCAGGGGCTCTGTTCGCGCGGCGCCCTGAAGCTTCGCCTCAGACGACTTGCCCTCGTCTGAGGCTCTTCTTTTGTCTGCTGGGAAGACCCGGGATGACTTGTGGGCGGAGGTCGGTACGTACCCCTCGGCTGTCCACGAACCTGCTGCTTCCCGGACCGCTGCGGTATTACAACGGTCTAGTACCTACATCGACGTTAGGTGTCAGGAACGTGACGCGTCAACACAAACTCATTGCAAAAACATCTACCAGCAACGTTTTGTGATGTCGGTCGCAAGCTCGTGATTCCGCTGTGACAGAGATAACAAAAGCGCCGGGACGAATCCGTCCCGGCGCTATTCCTTGAACCCGCGTTCGCTCAGGTTGCGGCCTGGTGCTCCGGAGATGCATCCGACCGCGGCGATGGGTTCGACTCCAGCGAGAGGTCGGTCACCGCCAGCTTGCCGAAGAAGCGGATGTTCTGGGCACCATTGCGGTCGAGGAGGGCGCGAGCGGTCTCGGCCTCATCCCGGCTCGGGACTTCGACGGCGACGACATGCTTACCGGCGCGCGCTTCCTCCTCGTACTGCTTGAGGAAGTTCGTCGCCTCGCTGAGGTGGTCTTCGACCTGGCTGAGGATGCGCGCGAAGAAGCCGCTGTGTTCGCCCTTCGCATCGATCTGCTGCGCTCCCTCTTCGCCGGTGAGCACCAGCGTAGAGCCGTAGCCGGCTGCCTGCAGATCACGAGCCGTCCTGTCGGCGACGTCACCCTGTTCGATGACGGCGACGAGGTGGTTGTTGCTGAGGTTCGGCGTTTCACTCATGGTTGTCCTCCTGTTCCGCGCACGGGGCGCCACTGCCTGTGGAGGACAGCCTGCACGCATCGCAGGTATGGCCGAATCAATTGCGAAGAGCTTTGGTTGTCAGCCTCATATCAGGCCGATTTGTGCACCGACGCGACATCGAGAGCAGTGACAGCAAGGTCTACGTAATGTGCACCAACCTAAGGTGTCATCAGGGCCAGAAGGTCCTGGAGGTGAATATCATCTGCTGCCGAACTAGCGTGTACCCGCTCGACATCGAAACCGCCGTGTCCGTGCTCGGAGTCGGCTTATTCAAACCTGTGTACTGGTCGCCCGGACGCCCGGAGGCGGCAGTGAACTGGGAACGTCAGATTGATACCGAGGGCACGACGGTCCACGCATCGCTGCGAGACGGCTGCCTGGAGTTGAACCTCGCACCGGCGATCAGCGTGTTCTCCCAGCACCACGGCAAGCGAATCGCCGCCAGCGTGTACTTCGAGATCGCCGCCAAGTACGCGGAGAAGGTCGGCGGGACAATCGTCCAGCGCGCGACCGTCGTCGGCTGCAAGCCCGGCAACGCGCCGCAGGAGCTGGTTCTCGCGGAGTACCCGGCGATGCCGATGAGCTTCGACCGCATCTGCCCCGGCTTCCGCGCCGTCCTCCAGGAAGCGACGGGCGGCATGGAGATCGACGACACCGTCTGGGGTCACCCGATGCACTCGCACGACCACGACGCGCTACCGGACTTCGACGACGCCGAACCGCTTCGCCGCATCGCCTCGCGCCAGATCTGGACGCCCGACATGACGACGGCGCCGGCCGGCCACGTCTGCCCGGAGTGCGGCGCGAGCTTCCCGACCGACGGCCAGCTCGTCGAGCATCTGACCACCGTCCACCGCAAGACCGCCTAGAGCTTCAGGCTCAGCCGCCTTTCGCCGCCTCTTCGTTGATCACGTCGCGCGCCTGGCGGAAGGCGTCGATCCCGGCCGGAAAGCCGCAGTAGATTGTCGCCTGCAGGAGGACCTCGACGATCTCGTCTGGGGTCACGCCGTTGCGGAGCGCGCCGCGGATGTGGGTACGCAGCTCCGGCATCTTGCCGAGCGCGGTCAGCATGCCGAGGTTAAGCATCGAGCGAATGCGCGGCTCCAGCCCCGGCCGCGTCCAGATGTGGCCCCAGGCGAGCTCAGTCGCGGCGTCCTGGATTGCGCCCCAGACCGGGTCGTCCTTCGCGATCTCGAGCTGCGGGTCGACATACGCATCACCGAGTACCTGACGCCGCATCGCGAGGCCGGCTTCGTACATCTTCTGGTCCTGAATCGACATTGGTTCCTCCTCGTGGAAACGCAAACGCAGACGCCCGGTCTGAGCGTCTGCGTTTCGCTGATCTGCTCCCAGGTCCTGCTACTGCAGCGGCGAGAAGCTCGATGGCATGAGAATCTTGTTGCGCTGCATGAAGTAGCGGTCGTGACCGCCGCCGGGCGGAGGCCAGATGCCGTCCTTCACCGCCTGCGTGCGCACGTCCATCCGCTCGTTCAGCGACTTGTAGGGCCAGAGGTGGACGAACCGGTTCGGCTCACCGAACTCGATGCTGCCGGCGAGGGCGACGGGAGAGCGCGTCAATCGCTCGGGCAGAGCAGCCTCCCAGCTCTTCATCAGCGCGGGCAGGTTGCCGGGGCGGAAGTTGTAGTAGCGGAGCTCGTAGAACGGCCCGTAGTTTCCCGGCTTCAGCGGCTCGACGAAGGGGAACGGCACGAGGATCTCGGACGTCTGGGCGACGATCATGTCCTGGATCTTCGACGGCCAGTTCGGGTCCTTCGCAGCCTCCGCGCGCACGCGCTCGCGGTGGGCGTGGTCCTCGTACGGCCAGATGTGAATGATCTGGTTCAGGTCACCGATCTCGGTGTGGAAAAAGCCGAACAGCTCTGAGTACTTCTTGCGGTGCTCATAGGCCTCTGCGAAGCGCTTCTCGACCTCGGGGACGGCGCTGACGTTCAGCGTGTACGTGCGTATTTCGTAAATCATCCGGTTTCTCCTTGAGGAACACCGATGCCGGCCGGTTGTTGAGCTTTAGTTGCGTTCCAGATAGCGAATGTACTCGACTGAGGAACATCGTGCCGTATAAATGCGCCGCTTGCTGGGCTTCCTCGGGTCTGTGCTCAGCTCGGCGCGGCTCGCGGACAGCAGCTTCGTATGCTCCTTCAGCCTCAAGCCGCAGCTGTAAGCGATGAGCGAGAGAAGCGACTGGTCGTAGCGGTGATTCTGGAGGCTCGAACCCGCCGGCGCGATGCAGGACTCGTCGGCGGCAGCGGCGTACAACGGGCGCAAGATCTGGCCGGCCGCCGCGCTGCCGCGCACGTAGCCCTGGACGCCGCCCGCAAAGCTGGGCTTCCCGACAAAGTCCGCAGCCCGCAGGCCGAGGCGGGAGGCGCAATCCGGCTGCAGACGCGCTGTCATGTCGAGGTCCTGCCCCTTCACGAGGAAGTACCCGTCGCGAGACAGCGCACTGGCGATGCCATCCAGCCGGCCGCGGACGTCGCAACCGGCATCGAGCCAGAGGACAGCGCCGTACGCCTCGACTGCTTCGACGATCGCCGGGGGCTTCCAGGCGTACTTCTGCAGGTGCCGCAGGTGCGGGGCCGGTTTCCATTGCCCATCGATGCAGAGGTCGGGAGGCGGACCGGTTTCTCGCCAGTGCAGCACACAGTCGCGCCACGATGCGACCTCCTGCAGCTCGTCCGCCTGCAGGCCAAGATTGAAGACCGCGATCTTCGTGCCCGGCATCCAGTAGTGCAGCGAACCCACGAGATTCGCCAGCCCGCCGAGGTACACGGAATCAGCTCCAGTTGCGACGACCAGCGGTTTCTGACCCAGCCCAACACCTTTTCACTAGCAGCAGCGCCGCGACCCGGATGCGGAAGCCCGCCGCATCGTAATCCGTCACCGACCGCGGCTCAACGAGGACGCGAAGACGCCCCGCAGTAGTGCGGGGCGTCGTTCTCCAACTACCGCGAGGTGCGGTCTTAGACGGTGCCCTCCGGCTTCGAGTGAGTCTGCTTCCACTCGTCCCAGCTCTCGGCCGCCATCAGCTCAGCCCAGGCACGGTACTGCCAGAGCTGGTAGTTCTCGTTGACGAAGGCGTCGACGTGCGGAGCCCCATCCTCGTCGTTGATGATCTCGTTCTTACCGAGGCCCATCTGGTAGTTGAGCGGGTAGCGGCCGGCAACGCTGCCGCGAACGCCGCGGGTGCTCTGCTCCCAGTTCTCGCCGTCGTCCTGCTCCCACATACCGGCAGCAGCGAACTGGTGCGCGGAGCGGAAGCGCTGCGCTTCGTAGACTTCCTTCGGCGCGTTCTTGTCGACGAAGGTGAAGTACCAGATCTCGCTGGTGGTCGGGCCCTTCGGCATGCGGATACCGACCTGGCGCGCGCTCATCGGCACGAACAGGTTGGGGGGAGGTTATAGACAAAGAGTTGTCAGCATTTGCCTGTACTTCAACGGTTGCCGGTGTTGTGTAGGTGTTTCCGTTCACTACAAAGTTAACGCCTGCTGGTGTGGATGTAAAGTTTGCATCTACTTTTTTAGGCTTAATTTCCAGAGTTTTATTTCCAATTATGCCGTCAGAATCCTCAGCACGGAATGTAAGCATAAGCGAAGTTCCATCTCCATGGTCAGGTGCTGTAAAGCTACCGTATGCACTGTTGCCGGTAAGGAATGGATGATTGTGGCACGTATTTGTAACAAGCTCGCAGTGTTTTAAGGTCAGTTCCCATGATAAAGCACTGTCAGGAAGTGTGCCATCCTCGCCATCTTGAGCATTTGCCGCAAAATTTACTGTTTCGCCAACGGTATATTCGAAGTTTTCAAGTGGTGCAGTAATTGTTACGACCGGGGCGGAAAAACCTGCATTTATTGAAATATTATGCATACTCTCAAGTCCATCTATGTCACGCACAGTAAGAACTACTGTATAGTTTCCTTGTTCGGTAAAGGTGTGTGTTGGATTGGCTTCAAGTGATGTATTTCCATCTCCGAAATCCCAATGGTAGGTAAGGGCGGATGTATTTCCATCAGGGTCTGTTGTGCCCGCGCTTGAAAAATCAACCACAAGCGGGAGACTACCGGATGTGGGTGTAGCTGTGGCTTTTACAATTGGTGCAAGGCCACCTATTGTAAAGTTAAGTTTTCTAATGGTGCCTGTGTATATTGAAATATAGTATATGTCTCCGTTTGCAGCTTTGAAAAATTGTACTGGACCGTCAGGCTCAATAGGTACTTCAAAGGGCTCTTCTGTCAGATTATTATTCTCATCCACTTTTAGTGCCCAAATTTTGCTTTGTGCATAGTCGCCGAATAAATAGGCTCCTTGATATTGCTCGGGATAACTATTTCCCTCGTAAAATAGACCACCAACAACTGCCGAACCTGGTGGATGCGGATATGTATAAAGCGGTGGTGTGGTTGAGCCTGTTGAAAGTAGCGCTTGGCATACAGGATAAACAGGACCGTAGCCTGGCGAAAATTCATTTCCTTCATAACATGGCCAACCGTAATTTTTCCCGGGTTCAATTACATTGATTTCTTCCCATGCTCCCCAGCCTACATCTCCTGCAAATGCAATGTTTGTGCCTGGCTTTATTCCAAATCTGAATGGATTGCGGAAGCCATACGCCCAAATTTTTGAACGGTTGTCGTTTGGATTGCCTGTATAGAACGGATTATCGGCAAGTCCAAGTCCCGCGGTTGTAATTCTTAAAAGTTTACCCGCGAGGCTGTCAAGGTTTTGTGCACGCATGCCATTGTCATTTACATTTAAGTCAGATGCTCCATCCCCTTCAGATACGAGTAGAGTACCGTCAGGCAAGAATTTCATATCACCAACTGTGTGTGTGCGGCCGTCTGAAGGCATACAGTCAGCGCCTGTTGGTAAATCGTTGCATGAAGGTGTCTGGGGTGTTCCATTTTCGGCCCCTAGAATGACCTGCATTGAATTTAAATCGGCGGTGTTACCACTTACTGTCAATCGGACAATTCTGGCTGTTTTGGGGCCTTCAAAGTCCGTAGGATTGACATCATAAGTGTATCCGGCATAGAGATATCCGTTGTTTGCAAAGTCTGGGTCAAGTGCCATGGTCAAAAGGCCTCTGTCCTGGAATGTATTTACGTTCGGAATTACCACAAGCGGGTCAGGAAGTAGGGCGCCATTCTCCCAAACTCTTATAGTACCGTCCTTTTCTGAAATAAATGTGCGTCCATCAGGCGTAGTGAGTGCGTAGGTGGGGAAGTTAAGACCTCCCGTAACCTCTTCATTTTCAAACCCACCCTGTGCCTGTGTTTTTAAGTAAGTATGCCCAATTGAAAGGTCGTCATAAAATGCTCTTGTCACAATATTGTGAGAAGAGAAAAAGGTTCCCCAGGTTACTACATTTACATCATCAGTGCCTGCGGTGCCTGTATTAAGTTCAAACTGCTGCATAACGCGCTCTCCGTCAAGCCACAATTCAATCTGACCATGTTCGTTATCAACAGTGTAACGCACCTGAATATCGTGCCAAGAGCCATCTCTTGGAATTGCAGGTCCAAAGCTTCCTAAGTGATTTGCTTGGCCGGGACAGTATTCAGGTTCACAATAGCCTTCATCTGCAGGATTAAATAGAATAGGATGTAGTCGGTAATCAGAATCAATAGACACATACATCATTCTTCTGTAGTTCTCATTTTTAAAAGCAATTGCGTTATAAAGTTGTCCTTGACCAAGAGTAAAGCTCGGGTCAAGCGCAATATGGGTATCAATATAAATGGTGTTGGTTTTTGCAGGAATGGCATCAATCACGGCCTGCGTTACAGGGCCTGTTCCGTCAGATGCAACTTCAAGTGAGTAGTTTCCATTTCTCGGCTTGTTTGCAGTCACTTCAAGCGTATTGCCCGTAACAATATCAATGTTTCCTTGTGGGTATGCAGATGTGTCACCTTCTTCAAAGCCATTTGAGAAAACAGGTTCTTCTGATGTCTCTACATAATTTGCTGTGATAAGCTGACTTGCACTCCGTGCAACTGTGTGTTCCTGTGCGCCTCCATCAGACCATGAATCAAATACTACGGTCTTTCCATCAGGTGTTGTTTGGGGAGACGGTGCATAAAGAGTGACATTTGTGGATCCTGTTGCTGGAATTGAATATGGAGTGGCATGCGCCTGGCCATCAACCACTAGACTTAGTCCGGTCATGTTTGTGGTTACAGCAAGCTCGCCGTCCGGGATTTCGGTTATTTTTTCAATAGTCCAAGATAACTTCATAGCATCTCCAACATAGTCTCCGTCTCGGGATACGGCCATAAATATTTTCTGTCCTGCGGCAAGTCCTGATAGCGTGTAGGAATTTGGGTCAGTAACCCAGTCTTGAGCACTTGATGTGAGTGCGGAAAGCTCTGTCTGATTCTGGTCAAAAACCTTAAAAGTAGCTGTTGTTCCCCAGGGTAAAACGTCTTTTATGCCAAGATCACTTATTCTATAGTCTCCCGCAACAGGTACATTAAATACCATAACCAGATACTGATCTGTAGATGGCGGATGAACCTGTAAATCGTTTACACCAAGAGGTGTCGGTGCATTTGTTTCTCCATCTCCTCGCACGCGCGTGCTTTTACCAATATAAGGATAGTCTCCGTAAGGATTATCAGTTGTCCAGTAGGGAGCAAGCTCGTTAAAGCTATTTGGGTGAGCGGATGATGAAAATTTATCAAACGGTGCACCTGTTACTAAATTATTGTCACCGGCTGAAATATAAATATTAAAGTCTGCTGTTTGGCCACTTGCCCCGTCTGTGACTTGTGCCTGAATGCTTCCATCCATGATATCAACGTCATAAGAGTGATAGGCATTATCAACAACAATTTGTGCCTGTGTGGGCTTGATTGTAAATAGGGCAAAGAGGATTGTGCTAAAAACAACCAAAGGAATGGCAAGCAGATATGCTTTAATTGTTTTTTTCGGGAGAATCTTGTGGACGTTTTTAAAACGCTTTAAAAACCCTGCCTTTATATATTTTTTCATTTATATTGTTGGCAGTGTTCCGGATTATATACTTATAGGTTTATCCTGTCAAGGGGATTTAGGTTTGATTATGTATTACTATTAAAACGAAAAAGGGCGGAGCCGTGTGGAGTCTATAGTAGACTCAGACACGGACATCCGCCCTTGTGTTGTATTTAGTTGTGATTTGGAAAGGTTATTTTTTCTCCTTTTGCTTCTGAAAGCAGCTTTGTACCGCTGCCTCGCTTGGCTTGCCGGTAAAATCGAATTCGGGATTGTTAGCATCTTTCGGCAAATAGAGACCTACGTGCCAAAAGTAGTATCCCGAAACAACCGGCATAGTTGCCTCACACGTTGCTTGGTAATAGGCTTTTTGTGCGATGAGGTCAATTCCTGTTTCGTGATTCCAGACATGAGGAACCCTGAAGGCGCCTACTTCAGACCGAACACCGACTTCAGTCAGCATAACGGGCTTTTTGTATGTTGCCGCAAGGTTCTCAAGATAGGAAACATGTTGTTTCCAGGCTGCAACGAGCTCTTGCTGGGTTGCAAACTTTGGAACATCAAGCTCGAAAAAGGAGTCGATTCCGATTATGTCAACGTCGTCCCAGAAGGAGACGGTAAGACTCTTGTCCTGATTGTGGGAATAAATGAGCTTTCCGCTGTAGACCGAGCGAACTGAAGTGATGAGATCACGCCAGTACGCGTAGTAGTCATTCCCGACAAGAGAATTGAATTCAACGCCGATGCTCAAAATTTCAGCGTTTGTTTCTGCGGCAAGACCTGCGTAGTGCATGGTCAGCAACTTGTAGTTTGCAAACCAGCAGTTGATGTCACGGGGCCTAATTGTTCCTCTCCACTCTGCAGCGCTCTTGTTTTTGAGGCTTGACTCGTCCATCAGAGGACGGATCATGACTGCCATGTGGCGCTCATGAGCCTCTTTCACAAAAGTCCGGATGTTGTCATCTGACAGTGTATCGGCGTAAGCCGCCACATCGCAGGCGAATTCATCCGACTGCTTGAAGGGGAAAACGAGCGCAAGACTGGTCGCGCCCAAATTTTCCATCCTGTCAAGCAGTGAGGGGAGTTTTTCGTTAAACCCCGGGTCGTTGCCGTAGAAGAGTACGTTCACGCCGGCTCCGAGATTTTTCTCGGGGATGACCGTCGGAACATCTGCGACTACCGTAACGTCACTTGTGCTTCTCGGCACCGGGGCCGCGGTTGCCGTTTTTGCCACCTCCTTGTCATTGGTACTTACGCATGCCGTGAGGCACACAAGTAAGATGCTAGTCAGCACCGGCAGCAACTGTCGCACCGATTTCCTCCATTCCTTCGGTTTCACTTGTATCAAGACCGTGATTGGTCTTTTCCCAGAAGTGAGGTTTGACGATAAGCTGGTATAGTGCTTTCCATGCCGCAATGCCAAGCAACAGACCGTAGGGAATTGAGAACAGCATAACCGTCAGTTGGATGGTGTAAAGTTCTCGTTTCATGACGGCTGCCATATTGACATATACGTAGGTCATTGTGCCTATTGTCATGCAGAAGAGGGCAATCCAATAAATTGGTCCTTGGTACAGACTTTCAATGAAAAGCTGTCCCACGGAAAAGCCGGTAATTTTCGTTATGACATAGACCCCAAAACTCATCCAAAAAATTGGCGTTGCCGCACACATTGCAGGATTGAGTAGGGTCAAGACATGGAATGCCAAAAGCTTTTTCAGTCCGAGGTCACGGTAGAGACGCCAGGGATTTCTCATATGCACAAGGTATGTGGCAAAACTTCCCTTGAGCCATCGAGACTGTTGCCTGACGAAGTTTCCTAAGTGTACGTTTGCCTCCTCCCAAGTTGTTGAGTCCATGATTGCGGTTTCATACCCAAGCCGGGCAATCCAAACGCCCATATCATGGTCTTCAGTAACATTGAATCCGTCCCATCCACCTACTTCTCGAAGAAATGAAGTCTTGAAGTAGTTGGATGTTCCGCCGAGTGGCACATGTGTTTTCCAAGCGGCAAGTCCCGGCATGATGAAATCAAACCAGGCAGCATAGCTGGCGGCCTGCATTGCGGTTAAGATATTTGTATCGGGATTCCGGTACGCAAGCTTTC
Source organism: Dehalococcoidia bacterium (assembly GCA_050185685.1). Classification (GTDB taxonomy): domain Bacteria; phylum Chloroflexota; class Dehalococcoidia; order DSTF01; family WHTK01; genus WHTK01. Next base: position 5,135 of record JBFWZE010000027.1, on the reverse strand, counting down.
CCTGTATGCAGACTGTTTTCACAGATGACTTCCGGAAGGCAAGAACAGCCTTCTTTAGCTGGTCGGTTTCGGGTTTGTCTTCGGCGTCAAAGATGACGACGATTTCGCCCCACGCTTTCTCAAGACCCACATTACAAGCCTTTGGCTTGGTCTGGGGGTCTGAAGGCTCGAGGATCTGAACCCGTGAATGTTCATTTAGGCCATATTGACTTCGCTTTCTGTATATTGCCTCAATCGTTTCGATATCCTCCTTCTCGAGGAGAAATTGGATATCAAGAAGAGCACTCGGGTAGTCAAGTCTCGCAAGAGACTCGACTAATGGTCCTATTACTCTTCTTTCTCCATCACGAATTATCTCTCCCTCTTTGAATAGAGGGATGAGCACCGTGATGGTTGGGAGCGTCTTGTAATCCAACCCTGCGATTTCGTTACTTGTGAAAGTAACAATGCCCGTAAAGTCACCCCTATTTTCACTGCTGGTTGCAGTGACAGGCAGAATGACTTTATAAAGCATTAAAACGCAGAGAATTGTGAGTGCAGCAACAAATGCCATTATGGCAGCAATCCCGAAAAAAACCACAATTAAGGGTATGCTCAGGAGTGCGCAGAAGATAACTATTCGTTGCCACGGCGATGAGATTGTTTCTGCTGTTGTGCGCCACTCAGGGAGGGGCACACCTGAATTGTATTGCAAGTGTCTATCCTCCCTCGCGTAATTTAAATATCATAACCCCGTCTTTGTTGTAGACGAGATCATAGCGCAGTGCCATAATGGGGGAATCATGTAAGGTTTGCCAAACACGATCCGTGTTTCCGTCAACCGAACGTCTCATGATAACCCAGCGGTTCCCCACAGGATTATTTAGTGAATCCTCCCAGACTTGTCCGTTATTCTCGTAGACGAAATCACGGATTTTTATCTCAGGAGTCATCCTGAATACTGTCGCTGTGTTGTTGGCGTGTTGCATCAGGATGTGGCCACTGTCATAGTTTGCCACAAGCCAGTCGCCTGCAGCTCTCTGTATCGAGGCATCCGGTCCATTTTGATTATTTACCAATGCCTCATCAAGAGACAGGTTGCCCGCCTGCCATGTGATGACAAACGAAACAGCCATGGCTGGGATAACAAGATACTTTAGGTGCCCAATTTTTGAGGCAAAGAATCCTATGAAGAATCCTGCCGCAGGAAGTGTGTGGACACCATATCTCGTTCCCCAATTAACTCCATCAGTAAAATCAGGATGAAGAATGATGACGCTTCCACCTTGGTAGATGGAGAGTACGTAGAACGGGTAAGGAAGTAATAGGCAGCAGAAAAACAAGAACATCGCGCGCCCCGGCATGAAGAAATCCGGAAGGAAGCGTGCGTTGATCTTTATTTTAGCAAGTGCCGGCTTCAACAAAGGAGCCAGCATAAGCGCTATTCCGCAAACCCCAAGTGCCGTGTTGATGTAGCCGACGGTGTCGATTGTGGTCTTTGTAAAGACCTTTATCGACAGCGCCATGTTTCCGGCTGTGCGTTCATTTTCCGGCATTTGCTCAATTGCCTTCTGCGCGAATGCCCATGGGGCGTATTCGCTACGGAAGAAATAGAGCGGGTCGTGGAGGATGGAGCCATTAAAGACAATCCATCCAAATATCGCCATCACCGGAAGAAACACAAGATATATATATGTTGCGAGTATCCTCCTTTTCTTCCTGAAATGCATTGACCATGCACCGATTAGGTAGCAAAATGAAATGCATCCAAGAAGCACCCATGCTTCGTATCGTGTCATTACCGCGCAAAAAAGCATTAATCCTGCAGCGGCAATAGAAGTGTCTTTTTCGTGGTAGAACCACTTTGCCAGGTAGTAGACGCTGCCTGCAAAGAAAGCATTAAACATGCTCTCAGACATAGGCGTGCTCTGAATGTAGAGCATACTTGGCGTCATAATGGCGAGCGCTCCCACAAAAGAAGCAAGATTATCTTTTGTCACTATCCTCACCATTTTATAGATGAAGAATGCAGCTGTGACAAAAGAGACCATAGAAATGATGGCGCCTGATCCACCCGATTCGTAGAACGGGTCGAATCTGGCTGTTAGTGCCATTGCAAGCTGTGGAAACGGAAGCCAGATGCCACCGTTCATCCACAGTGTGGGGGTAAGGTTGTCTGTGATGCTTCGTGCTATTACAAGGCGCGCCTGACCGTCTGAAAAGGCGGTAACCGCGTGCATTCGTAGATAGTAGAGGAAGCTTGTAATTGATACTACTGTGGCGGTGAGGACAACAAGATATTGTCCTTTATCGCTTTCGGTTTCATGTACTATTGCCACGTTTTTTCCTCATGTGACTAGAAGAGAATGGGTAGATACAAGAGCAGAGCAAGACCTGCTAGCGGTCGCAAGCTCTTATTTGCAGCAAGCATTTTCTGTGGTGATACATCCTCAAGGTAGTTTTGCCAGAAGCTGTAGAGCCCCAAGGCAATAACTATAGTTGAGAATGCAAAAACCGGCGCAAGAAGGTAAGTAGCCGTAAAGTACACACAAAGGAGCGCAGTTAGACTGGTCCAGAATGTGAATTCAAGACGGCGTGTGGAGTATTTTTCAAGAGATTTGCGCGTTGAAGCGCTATTTCCTTGAATAGAAAACTCCCCTTTCCTTTTACCAAGTTCCATTACAAAGGCTGCGAACGCTGCGACAAAAACCCAAAGAATCCAGCCGGATTCAAAAAGCCCCGTTGCGACAAAAGCGGCAAATGTACGTTCGGGAACACGTTGGTCATGCAGCCGGAGGCACGCGACTTCACCGGACCGAGCTTGTCCTGGACGCCTTCCTTGAAGCGCCAGGCGTCGATCGGCTCGTCCTTGAGCGTCTCGCGCCAGTCCGGGGCGAGGAAGCTCATGCCGGCAACGTGGCCGTACTCGGAGAGGACGGCGTAGCCGGGACGCTGGCGGCCGTTGTCACCGGCCTTCTTGACGCGCTGGTTGGTGTCGGCGCGGCGGCCCCAGCCGGGGGCGTTCGCGGTGGTGAGGTGAGCGGAGACGTGGGTGACGCTGTGGTAGAAGTCCGCAGTGTTGTCGCTGGGGAACTTCCAGTTCGCCTGCATCGTGCGCTTCTCGACGCCGCCGATCATGACCATGTCGCCCTGGTCGGCGATCAGGTCGAGACCGAAGCGGCCGCCGTCGCTGAGGTACTCGTGGAGGTTCGGCGCGGTCTCGTCCATCGTCGCGAAGACGAAGCCCTTGTAGGAGTCAACCTGCGGCGCCTTGATCAGGCCCCAGTTCTCGCGGTCGAGTTCCTCGTGGTAGACCTCCTTGAAGCCGGGGACGCCGACAAGTGCGCCCTTCAGGTCATAGGTCCAGCCGTGGTAGGTGCACATGAACGAGGTCGCGTGGCCTTCGTCGGCGCGGCAAACCGCATTACCGCGGTGGCGGCAGCTGTTCACGAGCACCTGGATGCCCATGTCGTTGTCGCGGACGATGATGACGCGGTCTTCGCCCATGAAGTTGAGGAAGAAGTCGCCCGGGTTCGGGATCTGCGACTCGTGGCACATGAACAGCCATGCGCGTGCGAAGATCTGCTCCAGCTCCATCTCGTAGACTTCGCGGGAGTGGAAGATGCGCCGATCAACGGTGCCGTTCTTGATGTCCACCCACTTGAGGGCTTCCTGTCGTTCCTTCAGGCTCATTGTCATCGGGTAGTTGCCTCTCTCCCCTGATCGCTTCTGCTTAGCCGCGGTATCCGAAGGGGCCGGAAGAGCACTCGAACGCCGACCAGCCCTCGATCTTGCCGAGCGGGTTGAAGTCTTCCTCTTCGTCTTCGTCCTCCGCAACAAGCGTCGCTTCGACGGGAGCGGTTTCGACTTCGGCCTCTAGCCGGGTAGCGGTGGCGGTGTCTTCTGGAGTCATGCCGGGTTCCCCTTCTGCGTGTGCGACATCACACCTGTTATATGTCGGTCGCAAGAATAGCGCGAAACAGTGGCGGTATCAACGGCAAAAATAGGAAGAGACGGCTGATTCAGCGGGCAACGAGGACTCAACGTGAGTCGTGATGGCCGGCTTGCGCTGTCACAATCCTGAGCTCCGCCTTGTCAGATCAGCAAGGAGCACGCCTCAGAACGCGGCTCCAGACTGAAACAAGGAGAAAGAAGATGGAAGCTAAAGTCGTCTACGTATCCCAGCTGGTGAGCAACCAGGACAGGGCACTGGTCTTCTACACGAATGTCCTCGGCTTCGAGAAGCGGGTGGACGCACCGACCCCGAACGGCCCGCGGTTCCTCACCGTCGCCGCGAAGGGCCAGGACTTCGAGATGGTGCTCTGGCCCGGCACACCCGGCCAGGCCCAGCAGGTCTACGGCCGCAACCCGGCGACCTGGACAATCGAAACAGCCGATTGCCGGAAGGCGTACGAAGACCTGAAGTCACGCGGCGTCCAGTTTGAGACCGATGTCGAGGAATACGGCTGGGGCTACGTCGCAGTCTTCACAGACCTCGACGGCAACCGGCTGCAAATCCGCCAGGGCAAGTAGTCCAGGTCCGGCACGAGAAGAAGCGCCTCAGCAGCACCTACCCGTCTGCAGAGGCGCTTCGGGCGTCGAGAACCCGAATAAGCGTCTTCGGCGCGACGACCCGATAGGCGTCCTTCACCAGCATGGCGATCTCACCCCAGTCGACCGCCACGTCGAGGTAGAGGCCGAGCCAGCCGCGCACGCCGACGTATGGCGGCACGAAGAAGCGCTCCGGCTCCGCCCGTACGAGCACGTCGTGCGCACCCTCCGGCGCCGCACACCAGAACGCGAGGCGGTCGTCGTGGTGGTGGTTGGCGTACATGACGAAGGTCTTCTTACCGCGGACGAACCAGGTCGGCTCGCCGTGGCTCAGCCGCTCCGTCGTCTCCGGCAGCGCGAGACAGAGCGCCCGCAGCTTCGATAGCGGGTCTTCATCGCGCGTCACGAGCGTATCATTCAAGCCGGGAGGCTCTCACGCGAGTAGTGCGCGATGACCCATTCGGGATTGGGATAGAAGCCGCTCGTTTCGACCGCCCTGATAACCGCGTCGATATCGAAGCCAACACGATGAATCTCCACCGTGTAGCCGGACTCGTCCGCCTCGATGAGGGCATACGACCCTCGAAGGTCCGTCCGTCTCGGAT
>JBFWZE010000026.1:0-27744 GCA_050185685.1 Dehalococcoidia bacterium | reverse complement strand
CGTCGATTGACTGCGGCGCCTCGATGACAAGGAACGCTTTTCCGTGTCCGCCCTGCTTGATCGTGTCGACTTTGATGCGCATGACTGTCCGGCCGTTCTGCTTGATCAGCAGAACCTCTCCAGGCTGGCGCGCGATTCTCAGGGCCATAACCTGACGCTATGCTCAGCTTTACATTTTGTCAAGCGTATCTGACGAGATCGCCGCTTCTCGTCGCGATTCAACGACATTTCAGGCGAAATTTCTAGGGACTGTTAGCTCCACCCCTGCCCGGTGCATTACCGCTATTTCCGGGCGCGCCGCCCTGACCCGGTGCGTCGCCGCTGTTACCCGGTGAGCCGCCCTGCCCAGGCGCGTCGCCGCTGTTACCCGGGGAGCCGCCCTGACCTGGTGCGTCGCCGCTGTTACCCGGTGAGCCGCCCTGACCTGGTGCGTCGCCGCTGTTACCCGGCGAGCCGTCCTGGCCCGGTGCGTCGCCGCTGTTGCCCGGCGAGCCGTCCTGGCCCGGTGCGTCGCCGCTGTTGCCCGGCGAGCCGTCCTGGCCCGGTGCGTCGCCGCTGTTGCCCGGCGAGGGCGGCTGACCCGGTGGCGTTCCACCCTGACCCGGGGCGTTGCCGCTGTTACCGGACGAACCGTCCTGACCCGGCGGTGTTCCACCCTGCCCCGGGGCGTTGCCGCTTTTACCGGACGAACCGTCCTGACCCGGCGGTGTTCCACCCTGCCCCGGGGCGTTGCCGCTTTTACCGGACGAACCGTCCTGACCCGGCGGTGTTCCACCCTGCCCCGGTGGCAAACCGCCTCCCTGTCCCGGCGCCGATTCGCTGGTGCCCGGAGCCCCGCCCTCTTGTTGCCCCGGCGGGTCGCTTTGTCCGGGCGTCGCTGTCCCCTGATCGGTCGAGCCGTTGTCCTCGCTGCCGGGTTCGTGACTCGGGATTGACGGTGCGTTGGGCGGCGCCGACGGCGCCTCGATCAACCTGCTTACGATTGGAACATTCGGGCTCTGAGCTGGGCCGGAGGCCGGTGCTGCAGGCTCCACCGAAACGGGTGCCTCCGGTGATTGCCTGGCGCTCCTGGTCGGGCTGCCTTGCGATGGCGGTGGAGCGACGGGCGTATCGAGCTTTTCTTCGCCGCCGCCGGCGTTTGTGGTGGGGACCGGCGTCTGCGAGTTCGAAGTGGTCTGCATGGATATCGCGGTCGCGGATACGTTCGCCGGCGCCCGCTGATCGGTATCTCTGCGGGCGCCATCCTCAGATGTCTGCTTCTGGAGCACACTAAAGGGGAAGGATTCGAGGGCGCCCGCGAACGGAGAGGGGCCGCCGACAGCGCCGCTAGCGACCCCCGCGCTTAGCCCGGCTGTGATCACAATGAATGAAATGCCAAAGAAGCGGAACCGCCGTCCGAGCAGCCGCCGGAGCAGGGAGCGGCGGCGAGACTCCACCTTCTTCAGCATGGCGACGCGGGCCCGACTACGGCGTTCGGCGTCCGGCTCCGGTAGCGGCACCGGCTGTAGACGGTCGATCACGCTGTCCGAAAGCAGCGGACCGAGCTCCGGGTTATCGCGCAGGAAGCCAGCTGTCTCCGCGCCAGCGTCGACGAGACGCAGGTATTCGGCGAGCATCGCCTCAAGCTGAACCAGGGGATCGCGTTCGTTTGTCATATCGACGGAACGTCCCCCATCGAAGCTCGGAGCGCGAGAATTGCCCGCGCCTGCAGCGAGTACACCGCTGCTTCTGACTTGCTCAGCAAGTCGCCGATCTCTTTCGGCCGCAGGCCCATGAAAAAGCGCAGGATGACCACGTCGCGCTGCTCCTCGGTCAGCGTGTCTAGCGCCTGCAGGAGGTCGAGGTTCTCGATGCGGCTTTCCGGGTCGGCGTCCGACGGGCCGCCGGCAGCGATGGCATCTGCCTCGCGGGTCTCGCGCCGCTGCTGCCGCTTTATGCTGTCTGCGATCAGGTTATGCGCGATGGCAAAGAGCCAGGCGACAATCGGCCTGCCTCGGTATTCGTAGCGGCCGATTCCCTTCACCGCCTCAAGCATTACCTGCGCAACGATGTCCTCTGCGTCAACCTTGCGGCGCGTGCGGAGGAAGGCGTAGCTGTAGAGCTGCTGGTAGTACTGGTCGAACCAGTGCTCCCAGACTTCCGACTCACCGGCCTTCGCCTGCTCGACGAGGAAGCTTTCGAACTCCGGATCGGGCGGGGGCGCGTTGCTTGATTCTGTCGCCATGTCAGCTGACATCTGCAAGCAGAAACAGTCGCAGGCAGGCGGACGTTTCCATTATTTGCGAATTCTACCCGCCCTGCGCCGAAGAGACACCGTCACGCGGGTGACGGACACAAAGGGGCGCGGCACCGAGACCACACCCTGAGAGTAACCATGAGCGGTGTTGCTCAGGCGAGGACGCCTGCGGGTGCCTGCCCGCCGAAGAACTCCTGCCCGAAGGCGAGATACATCGGCTCGGCCACGTTGCAGACGTGGTTCATGCCCGCGTGCATGTCACGCCAGAAGCGCTGCATCGGCTGATCGAGCCAGATCGAGTGGCCACCGGCGTGGTTGAACAGGTTGTCCACCGCATCTACCACGCGCCGCACCGCCCGCACCTGGTTGCGCCGGATCTCGAGGCGCATACCCATCGTGATATCCCCGCCGCGCACAACATGGTCGTAGAGGTCGGTGATGTCGCCGAGGAACTGCCGCCGGCTCGCGCTCATGTCTGCGAGGGCGACGCTAACAGCTTCGACATGGAAGGGATCCTGCGCCGTCTTCACGCCGGTGACGGTGACGCGGCCGCGCGTGTACTCGACGAACTGGTTGATCGCGCCCTCGCAGATGCCGAGCGTGCTCGCGGCGATCGCACCGGGGAACATCACGCCGAAGGGCAGCTTGTAGAGCGGGTGGCCGGGCCGGTTTTGCTCTGCGTACCAGCCGCTGTTGATCTTGTCGGCGAGGACGGTGCGGTACTCCGGGATGAACGCGTCTTTGACGACGACATCCTTGCTGCCGGAGCCGGCGAGCCCCATGACCTGCCACGAGTCCTGCAGAATTTCGTAGTCCGGCCGCGGCAGGATGAAGTGACGGATCTCCGGCGGCGTGCCGACCTTACCGTCCTGGTCCGTGACCATCCCGCCGAGAATCGCCCACTCGCAGTGGTCGCTGCCGGAAGAAAAGGGCCAGCGTCCGGAGAAGAGATAACCGCCCTCGACGGGACGGGCGCGACCGAGCGGTGCATAGGGAGAGGCGGTCCAGGTGTCGGGGTCTTCGCCCCAGACCTCCTGCTGTACCTTCAGGTCGAGCTGGCCGAACTCGAAGGGGTGCACACCGACGACGCCGGCGATCCAGCCCGCCGGCGGCGAGTGGAGGCCGATCTCCATCACGGTTTCGTAGAACTCGGCCGGGTGCGACTCATAGCCGCCAAATTCCTTCGGCTGGAGCATGCGAACGACGCCTGCCTCACGCAGCTTCTGGGCCTCGGCGTCGGTAAGCCGGCCGAGCTTGTCCGACTCCGGCGCTTGCTGTTCGAAGAAGACTGCCGCGTCTTTAACTTTTTCCGTGACCTCGTGCATTGGTGACTTCTCCTGAAGACGTTCGCTACGACGGCTCCGCGTGCCGTGACCCAGGGCTCGGGCCGCTGAAGGCGTGCTTACACTGTAAACTACGGCGTTACGATAGGGCGGCCCAGGATCGGCTGTCAATACACCGCCAGGCCGGAACCGGAATCTCATGTCTGGCGAGCATGTAAAATGGAGGGCAGACTCCCGTCACATCGACCCAAGGAGCGCAGGTGCCCAGACGCTCGGAACGTGACCCACTCAGCCGCGAACGCATCCTTCAGGCAGCGATGTCTCTCGCCGATCGCGAAGGGATAGATGCCGTCAGCATGCGTCGCGTCGGCGCTGAGCTGGGCGTCGAGGCGATGTCTCTGTACCGCCACATCCCGAACAAAGAAGCCCTGATCGCCGGCCTCCACGCCCTGATGCTGACGGAGGTCCGCCACCACGACGGTCCGAGCGGTGACTGGCAGGAGCGCCTGCGCGTCGTGATGCGCTCTTTGCGCGGCGTTTACCTCACGCATCCATCCATCGCCCAGCTTTCGGTGCACTCGCAGGGGACCGACGTCGGCTTCGTCCACTTCGAGCAGGACCTTGCGACGATGGCGGAAGCAGGCTTTGCCCCGGCAGAAGCCGGTCTCGCGCTGAGGTCGTTGTTGTCCTACACAACCGGCTTCTCGATGCGCGAGATCGGCTTGCGCGCCTCCCGCCGGCGAATGGAGGACGAATCTCCCGTCGCCCAGCGTTCGCTGGCGCAGTATCCCCACCTGATGGCGTCGTATTCCTACCTCGTCGGGGAGAAGTACGATCAGGCCTTCGAATACGGCCTCGAGCGCATCCTCGCGGGCATTGAGCTCGAGCGGGACAGCAGCCTCAGCTAGCTCCCAGCCCGGTCCGGGCCTGCACTCCTCAGCCCTCCATCTCCCCAAACTTCGCCAACTCTCGCTGTTGACACCCTCAAAGCATACGCCGTATATTCCCGGCGTTTACGGCGTAAGCTTACATCCAAAGCTCATGGCGTAAGTGACGCGGAACCTGACTACGAGATCGCGGCGCTGAACAACATCCAGTACCGCACCGAGGCGTGGTTTGCGTCCTGACCATCGACAACGCCGTCGCGTAACCAGATTCACGAGAGGACCACATGCAATCTACTGAGACTCGTACGCAAGAATCCGCTTCGCTCGTCGACAAGGCGCGGGAGCTGCACGACTACATCGCTTCGCACCGCGAGCAGCACGAAAAGGACCGACGCGTCTCCGATGAGGTGATGGACGCCCTCAAGGAGTCCGGCATCATCCGAGGCTTGCAGTCAGTGAACTACGGCGGCCTCGAGGTGCACCCGGCCGAGTGGTACCAGGCGATGATCGAGGTCAGCTCCGCCTGTCCCTCGACCGGCTGGCTCGTCGGCATTCTCGGCGTCCACCCATTTGAGTTCGCCCAGATGTCTATCGAGATGCAGGACGAGCTCTATCGGGACGACCCGAACACGCTGGTCTCGTCCTCATACGCGCCGCAGAGCCAGGTGCGCCGCGTCCCCGGTGGCTTTCGGATCAACGGCCAGCACCGCACCTCGAGCGGCGTCGACCACGCGAGCTGGGTCGTCATCGGCGGCGCTGTACCGGACGAGGACCCTGCGACCGGCCGCCGCACCTTCGTCATCCCGATGAAGGACGTGCGGGTGGTCGATGACTGGTACGTCCTCGGTCTCTCGGGTACCGGCAGCAAGAGCATCGCCTTCGACGATGTCTTCGTGCCTGAGCACCGCTCGGCGGCGCGACAAGACCTCATGAACGCTACCGGCCCCGGCATGGCGATCAACGACCGGCCGCTGTTCCACATCCCGCACGGCGCGGTCTACGGCAGCGCAGGCGCCGGTCCGGCCGTGGGCGTGGCGAAGGCAGCCTATCGCGAGTATCTGGCTCAGATCGCCAGCTACACCAAGCGTTCGACCGGCGTGAACAAGGCAGAGGACCCGCTGACCCACCTGCGCATCGGCGACGCGCAGTCATTGATCGAGGCGGCGGAGTCGCGCACCGTCTGGGCCTACCGCGACATGTACGCAAAGGCGGAGGCGGGCGAGCAGATCACGCTGTACGACCGAGCCCACTACTCCTGGCGCATGGCACAGGCAGCAGACGACTGCGTAACGGCGGTTCGGCGCATTTTCGAGAGCCGCGGGGCCAGCGCGGTGTTCCTTAGCAATCCGCTCCAGGCCTATTACCGCGACATCATCACGATGCGGCAGCACGGGACGCAGGACCGTGACGCGCGAACGGTGTCTCTCGGCCGAGCTGAGCTGGGTCTGTCTCTCGAGGAGCAGTTCATCTGAACCACTCCTCTCCATGCTCGCTGTTCTCCCAGTCGCAGCGAGCGCTCCTTTTGCTGGCGGGCTGACTCCCCTCTGCCCGTCAGCCTTCGAATGTGAGTCTGTGATGGCACCAGAAGCTCTATCGGTCCGAAGCTGGACAGGTCTCGATGCCACGCTGGGAGAGAAGTCGGTCGTGGCCGTCGAGGCCGCGCTGGCGGCATATCGAGCCGGCCGAATGGTCATCGTGGTCGACGACGAGGACCGCGAGAATGAGGGCGATCTGACGATCGCCGCCCAGTTCTCGACCGCGGCCTCGATCAACCTGATGGCGCGGCTCGCACGAGGACTGATCTGTATCTCGATGGAGGGAGAGCAGCTCGACCGGCTCGGCATCCCGCAGATGGTCGCTGCGAACTCCTCTCACTTCGATACGCCGTTCGCCGTGTCAGTTGACGCCCGGAACGGTGTGACAAGCGGCGTCTCGGCCGCCGATCGTGCGCGCACCGTGCAGACGCTGATCAACCCCGCCACCGGGCCGAGCGATATCGCGATGCCGGGACATCTCTTCCCGCTGCGGGCTCGCCGGGGCGGCGTCCTCGAGCGCCGCGGCCAGACGGAAGCCGTCGTTGACCTCTGCCGTCTGGCCGGGCTCTATCCCGCGGCGTTGCTCACAGAGGTCATGGCGCTGGACGGCACGATGGCGCGCCTGCCCCTGCTCCAGCGTCTCTCGCGCCGCCTGGGCATCCCGATCGTCAGCGTCGAGCAGATCCGCGTCTACCGCCTGAAGCACGAGCGGCTCGTCCAGCGCGGTGCCGAGACCGTCATCCCCAGCGTTGCAGGCGAATGGCGCGCGGTCGCCTACACCTCGAGCCTCGACGACGACGAGCATGTCGCGTTCGTACTCGGGCGGCTGCAGGCTGCGGCGCCGATCAATGTCGCCGTTCATAGCCAGGACGTCATCGCGGAGGTGCTCGGCGGCTCGCTGCGGGCGGCGCTCAAACGCATCGAGCGGATCGGGCGCGGCGTCGTGCTCTACCGCATTCCTCGTGGCCCAGCGCTCGACACTGCCGCCGAGAGCCTCGGCCCGGTGCAGCGCCGGATCCTCGCCGACCTCGGCGTTTCGGACTACCGGCAGCTGCAGATGACCGATGGATTCGAAGACGACACGCTCTCACCGACCCACTATGCCCGCATGGAGGCCGACGACTGGTGCTAGACAACGACTCATTTCGCAAGCTCGTGGGCTCATTCCCATCAGGCGTCACGATCATCACCTCGGGCGCGGACGGCGAGTACCACGCGATGACGGCGAGTGCCTTCACGTCTTTCTCGCTCGAGCCACCGATGGTGCTGGTCTGCATCGACAAGCGCGCCGCGACAGCGGAGATCATCAGCCGTCACGGTTGCTTCGGCGTCAACGTGCTTGGAGCCGGGCAGGAGTGGCTGTCCAACGCGTGCGCCCGTCGCGCCACGCCGGAGAGCAACGGGCTGCAGGCGTCGAGCATCGCCTCGGACCGCTGGGATTGCCGCTGATTGAGGGCTGCCTCGCGAGCTTCGAGTGCCGCACGATGCACGAATACGAAGGCGGCGATCACCTCATCTACGCCGGCCTCGTCGAAGCGGGCTCGATCACCGACCTTTGCGACCCGCTGCTCTACTTCCGCGGCTCCTACGGCTCCTTCGTCCCAACCCGAACTCTAGGCGACCGAGGATCGACGTCTCGCCGCGGTGTGCTCGTCGCGGAAGCTGCGTGCCAGGTCGGGGAAATCGGTGAAGATGCCGTCGACGCCGAGGCTGAAATGCAGCTCAAGCTCTGCCTCGAAGTCGCCGGGCTGGCGCATATACTCCGCCGCTGCCGCGTCGCCGCGGCGTAAACGGCAGGGCAGGAAGACGTTCTCGGCCCGATAGGTCCAGCCGTGGACGAGAAGCCCCTGTTCGTGCGCCGTTTCGACCAGCGTCTGCCCCTGTGCGGGCTGGACGTCGGCGGCCGACCAGCCGGGGATCAGCTCCTTGTGGACCCCGATGCCCTGCGCGTACTCGGCGATTGTTGCCAGGCCCTCCTCGCTCAGCATCTCGGCGTAGCTGCCGTGTTTGCCGGCGGCGACAAAATCGACCGGACGGCCGGAGTCGTTGATCAGCTGGATCAGCGGCAGCTCCGTCATCGAGGCGAGGTAGCGAAGGTTGGCAGTCTCAAACGACTGGATGAAGACGGAGGCGTTGCGGCCCACGTAGCCGTTCTCGTGCAGCGTCAACACCAGTTGCTCTTCGAGGGGAAGGCCGATGACGCGGAAGTAGGTCGGATGCTTCGTCTCGGGATAGATTCCGACCCGCCGGCCCGGCGTGCTCAGCTCGACCCCGCGGACGAGGTCGATGATCTCCTGCAGCGTCGGTATCGGGAACTCGCCATCAAAGGCGGTGTTCGCCGGCCGCAGCTCGGGCAGGCGTTCGCGCGCCCGCAGCGTCTTCAGCTCGGCGAGGGTGAAGTCTTCCGTGAACCAGCCGGTCATTGTGACGCCGTCGATTTGCTTCGTCGTGCGGCGGGCGGCGAACTCGGGGCGGCTGGCGACGTCGGTGGTGCCGGAGATCTCGTTCTCGTGTCGCGCGACCAGCTCACCATCGCGCGTGGCGACGAGGTCGGGCTCGATGAAGTCCGCGCCCATTTCGATTGCCAGCGCGTAGGACGCGAGCGTGTGCTCGGGGCGATAGGCGGAGGCGCCGCGGTGGGCGATGATCAGGGGCCGTTCCGGGAGATGGAGCATCGGCGAATACCTCATACCATCGATAGCGCATCCAAGGCTCCTTGACGAGAGGCATTTGCCGATTCCGGAAAACGATCACCAATTGTTAGCCTGCGTTAGCGAGCCCTTAACGTGGTGCGGCGCCGGCGATTCGGCCGGCGCCGCGATGACTCCTAGGAGAGCCCGCGGGCCATCCGGAAGATCCGGGTCAGCATGGCGCCGGTGCTGTCGATGATGCTGGCGTTGGTGTTGCGCGCCTCCTTCGATGCGAGGAAGACGTAGGCCGGAGCGTGCTCTTCCGGCTCGGCGATGCCAAACGGGTTGCCGCTGCCCGCCTGCTGGCGCATCGCCGCGATCATGTCGCCGAACGAGCGGTCGGTCTCGCCGAGGGCGGAGGTACCGCGCAGGTCGGTGACGGTGCCGCCGGGAGCGACGCCGTTGACGCGAACCGGCCACAGCTCGTAGGCAAGCTGATGGATGAGTCCGACCACCGCGTGCTTGGACGAGGTGTAGATCGGACCGCCGCCTGCCGGCCACCAGCCGGCGTTGGAGGTAGTGAAGATGATGCTGCCTTCGGTCTTCGCCAGCTCTTCGCAAGCCGCCTTTGCGCCGAGCAGGTACCCCTTCACGTTCACGGCGAACAGCTCGTCGAAGGCCGAAGCGAGCTTCTCGGGCTCGGTGTCTTTTGTGCTGGCGCCGAAGTCCCAGATACCGGCGTTGCCGATGAAGGTGTCGAGCTTACCGAAGCGGCTCACAGCTTCAGCCACTGCCCTCGCGTTGTCCTCGTAGCTGGCGACGTTCCCAGCGATGCCGTAGACCTTGCCGGCGTGCTTCGACTCGAGCTCCTTGACGCGCTCTTCGACGCGGTCAACCGCGATCACGCCGGCGCCTTCGCCGACGAACGTCTCTACGATGCCGCGTCCGATGCCGGACCCGGCGCCGGTCACTACTACCCCATAGCCTTCGAGTTTGCCCATTGATTTCCCTCCTGACGGCAGCAAAGCATAACGCTCAACCGTGCAGAAGTTGACTGGTGAACGACCGAAATTCGGGAAATCGACGGAGGGCCTCACCGGGCTCGTATGATTGCGGCGATTCGGCCACCGAGGTGGTCGGAAGTAGAGGGAGACAGCATGAAAATCGGCGTCACGATCGAGAGCTACGGCCAGCCGGCAGACTTCGGCGACCAGCTCCGAATGATCGTTCAGGCGGAGAAGGACGGCTTCGAAAGCCTGTGGTTCGGTGCCGCGAAGGAGCCGCTGATCACCGCCGCGGTCGCCGGGCGCGAGACCAGCAGCATTGAGTTCATGTCGGCGATCGTGATCAGCTACCTGCGCCACCCGTACGCGCTGGCGCAGCAGGCCCTCACGACGAACGCTGCCACCGGCGGGCGCTTCGTCCTCGGCATCGGCCCGGCGAACCGGCCGCTGGTCGAGCGCCTCGGCTACAGCTACGACAACAGCGCCGCGGCGATGCGCGAGTACGTGACGGTGGTGAAGAGCATCGCCGAGACCGGCGTCGCAGACCTCGACGGCGAGTACGTGACGGCGAAGTCGATGACGCTTGCGATGCCCTGGGGCTCGCCGATGCCGGTACTAATCTCCGCCCTCGGCCCGGCGATGCTGAAGACGGCGGGAGAAGTCGCCGACGGTACGGTGACCTGGATGGCGGGCGTCAAGACGGTCGAATCGTACGTCGTGCCGCGGATCACCAGCGCGGCGCGGGCGGCAGGCCGGCCGTCACCACGCGTCGCCGTCGGACTGCCGATCGCGGTCTGCGACGACGCTCAGGCAGGCAAGGCAGCGGCGGCGGAGACGTTCAAGAACTACCTCAACTCACCCCACTACCGGCGTCTCGTCGACCGCGAAGGCGGCAGCATCGAAGACGTCGCAGTCTGCGGTGACGAGAAGGCGGTCGAGAGCCGGCTTCGAGAGCTCGCGGCTGCGGGTGCGAGCCATCTCTACGCCTACGCCGTCCCGTTGGGCGACAAACCCGCGGCCTCGATAGCACGGACGCACGAGCTGCTCGCGTCGCTGGTGGGCAAGATCGGCTGAGACGCAGAGAGGGTGCCTGAATCAGGCGCCCTCACCGTGGTTGGGAGACCCTGCCTAGGTCTTAAGCCACATTCCGGGACGCGGTAGCGTCGGCACCATCGACAACTCGTAGTTCTGGACCTTTGGGCCCAGGATGAACAACGTGTAGTGCGAAACTGCCGTCATCGCCGACGTGTACTTCGACATCGCCAGCTTCTGAATATCGACCACCAGCTTGCGGTTCGTCTCGTAGTCCGTCTCCGACTCCGACTTCTCGATTAGCGCGTCGAGCTCGGGGTCGAAGAGGGCGAAGCCGCGGTACTGGTCGGACCAGCTCGCGGAGTGCTGGACACGGATCTGGCGGCCCGGCACGTCGTCGCCGGGCGGTGTCTCGAACATCATGTCCCAGTCCTTCGCCGTCAGCCGGGCAAAGAACTCAGAGCCCTGGATCGGCTGGATCGTCGTCTTGACGCCGCCCCTGGCGAGGTTGGCCTGCTGCACGAGGGCGACCGATTCGATGATGTCGCCGTAGCCGCGGCCCATGATGCCCCACTCCTTCGACTCGTTCCAGTTCGCGGCGGCGAGCAGCTTTTTCGCCTCAGCCACATCGACCTTTCGGTACGCGTCCGAGTCCTTCTTGTCCACCTGGTAGGGCTTCAGGCTAACGGGGAGCAGGCCGGTGGGAAGCTCGCCGGCGCCCTCGTAGCCGCGGGTCAGGAGCTCATTCGTATCGGTGAGCAGCCAGAGCGCCTGCCGAACGCGTATGTCCTGCCAGGGCAGCGCCCGTTCTTTCCACATGTTGACGGAGAAGTTGCAGGTGTTGAAGCCGGCTTGCGAGAAGAACTGGGCATTCGGCAGCCGGGTCTTGGCAGTGCGCATCTGCGCTGGTGACGGCGCAAAGAAGTCGAACTTGTCGCCGTAGAAGCCGGCCTCCTGGGCAGACTTGTCCGCCACAAAGGTGACTTCGACGCCGTTCACGTAGGGGACCGCGGTTTTCTCTTTGCGTCCCCAGTACGTAGGGTTCTGCTTGTAGGTGTACACGACGTCGCGCCGCTGCTGGTCGACCATGAACATCCCGCTGCCGACCTGGAGGCCTTCGTTGAGGTTGTCGAGCGTCTCCTTCGGGACAATCGGCTGGCCGGTGCCGGAGCCGAGCAGCTGGCCGCCAAAGAGGTAGGCCGCCGGACGCTTCAGGTGGTAGATGACGGTGGATTTGTCGACCGCCTCCGCGCGATCGAGGTACGAGTTCACGAAGGTCTTGTCGAACGCGTTCGGCGTGACCTTGTTGTACTCCTGCCCGGCGACGATGTCCGATGCTTCGACGGCACGGCCGTTGACCGGCGCGAGATTCTGGTACACCAGCCCCGGCCTGAGCTTCATCACCAGCGTGAGCGGGTCCTTGAGCTCGATCGACTCCATCGCCTCGAGGACGTAGCGGCGCGTGTCCTCACGCGAGGATAGAGGCCGGTCATAGACGAAGATGCCGCCAAGGCTGGCGCCTTCGGTGTAGTTGACGAACGGGTTGAAGTTGGCGCTGCCCGCGAGGGGGAAGCGGTACGTACCGCCCGCAACCGGTGTGCCCTCCTGCTTTGAGAACGTGCCTTCAGCCTTGGCGGTGGAGCCGGCCTCCGTCTGCGTCTGCGGTCCCCCGGAGGTGCCGCCATCGTCACTGCCGCAGGCGGCCAAGATCGCGGCACTTGCAGCACCAGCGCTGACCATTGCCAGCGCCCGTCTTCTACTTACACGGCTTGAGAGCGTCGTTTCCCAGTAACTTTTCACTGCGCGTTCCCTCAATGTCTTTCTGATCGATGTTCCTGACGTCGATCGACACTCCCCAAACGCGCTTCGCAGGACCGCGAAAGCGTGGCATTACCGTAGCTGTTAAAGGAACAGCATATGTGTCAGACAATTGGCAGTCTGATTACTTCTATATGATCGCGCTATAAACGCCGCTTGAACCGCTGGTGACAAGGCGGTGAATTGATGCTGACAGCGAAATGACCACCGGGTGAATCGCCGTGGACACCGTCAGCCGGGCACGAAAAGTCCTCAACGGCTTGCGTTCAACCGCCGGGCGCTTTGTTCTGCCCGGTCAGGCGGGCTTGCGGGCGAGGGCGGCCGCGTGGATGAACATCCAGGTCGCGCCCGGCCGGCGCGCCCAGTCCCGGAAGGCAGCAGCCATCGCCTCGATTTCGGCCCGTGTGGCGAATCCGTTATCGACTGCGAGCTGCCCGATTGAGGTGCTTATTAGTCGCTCGGCGTAGGTATCCGCCCAGGTCGTCGTTGCTGCCGTCGTCGCGTAGCACCAGACCGCCGCGGTGACCTGGCAGTCGGCGATGCCGGCCTCGTTAAAGAGCGAGCGCATCTGGCGGCCCATGTTCGGCTCACCGCCCTGCGAGCGCGCCGTCTTCTGGTAGACCTCGAGGAAGCGGTCGAGCCACGGCTCAGGCGGCCAGAACACGGCGCTGCCCCAGTCAACATCGCGAACGGCGACAATGCCGCCGGGCTTCACGACCCGGAGCATCTCCGTCAGCGCCGCCTGGCGGTTGCCGAGGTGCTGGAGTACCTGGTGGGCGTACACGACGTCGAAGCTGTCATCTTCGAAGGCCAGCTCATAGACGTTGCCGAGCTCATACCGAAGGTTCGCGATGCCGCGCGCCTTTGCGTCGGCGGCAGCCTGGGCGAGCGTGGGCTCGGAGGTATCGATGCCGATGACTTCGCCGTCGGGCAGGCGTTCGGCGAGGCCGATCGTGATGCTGCCGGGGCCGCAGCCGACGTCGAGGAGCCGCATGTCAGGTGTGAGCTCTGGTAGCAGGAAGGCGGCAGTCTCCGCCGCCGTCCGCATGCCGTGGTGGCGCACCACCGGCGCCGCGTGCCCGTGCAGGTAGTTCTCCGCGGAAGTCGATTCGTTCGTCACGCTGCCTATCCTAGCGGTAGTTGGCCCGTCACCGAAGCGCCGCAGGCGATGTTGCCGAAGAAGGACAGAGCCCCGGCGAGCACCGGCCTCCTGCCGGCGAAATCACTGGAGGCAGGCCGTGTTCCCTCGTCGTTTCTCCGCAGGGCCGTTGTGGCCGCGAGTCACCCGGCAGACGCGGCGACGTCACCCACGACCCGGACGCGGACACGCAGCGAGTTGCCGGGCAGGTACGCGAGGGGCATGTCCTCGGTCTCGATTGTCTTCAGGGTGGCACGGTCGGCTCCGGCGGCGACGGCGCGGTCTTCGGCGAGCTGAGCGGCGGTGCTCAACGCTTCGGTGCGCGGCAGGTCCCGGAAGATCTGGTCGACCTCGCCGCTGACCTGGGCAATCGCGGCTCCTACCGCGTTGGCGCAGTCGCCGTGGGGTACGCGGATCACCTTCGAGACGCCATCGAGGACGTCGGGCACGAGGAAGGCGCCGCCGCCGACCGCGACGAGGGGCACATCGCCGGCTTCGGTCTTCATGCGGTCGATCGTCTCCTCGATCATGCGCTTCGCCTCGCCAAACACCGCGTCGCAGGCTGCAGGGGTGAGCTGACTGACCTTGCTCGCGTCGCCGATCTGCAGGCGCCCCGACGCCACGGCAACGTCGGTCGTCGTGAGCTGGCTGCCACCGAAGGCGATCGCGTCCTGCAGCAGGCGGTACCCCACCGACAGCGGACCGACCGTCAGCGGGTCAAGCGAGACGTGGCTGCCGCCGCCTAGGCCGATCGACATCAGGTCGGGCATACGGAACAGCGTGCGAACACCGCCGACCTGCACGACCGAGTTCGCCTCACGCGGGAAGCCCATGCGCAGCTGGCCCACATCGGTGGTCGTACCGCCGACGTCGACGACCATCGCGTCGTCGAGGCCGGAGAGATAGGCAGCACCGCGCATCGAGTTCGTAGCGCCGGAGGCAAAGCTATAGACCGGCAGGCGCAGCGCCTGGGACGCCTCGGCCACGGTGCCGTCGTTCTGGGTGATGAACAACGGCGCGTCGACGCCGGAGTCGGCGATCGCCTTCTCGAAGGCAGCGATCGTGTCGCGGGCAAGGTCGGCGAGCGCCGCGTTGAGCAGCGAGGCGTTCTCGCGCTCGAGCAGACCGATGCGGCCAAGGTCGGCGGAGCAGGTGATCGCCGCGTCCGGGACCTCCTGGGCGATGATCTCGGCCGCTTGCCGCTCGTGGCTGTTGTCGAGGGGCGAGAACACCGCGCTGATCGCGACGGCGCGCAGACCGGCCTCGCGCATCTCGACGGCGGCCTTGCGGATCGCCTCGACGTCTAGGGGCATGAAGAGGCGGCCGTCGTACTCGTGACCGCCTTCGACCATCCAGATCCCGCCTCGGACAATGTCGGCGAGGTCCTCGGGCCAGTCGAAGAAGGGCTCGATCGACTCCGACGTCGGCAGGCAGATGCGCAGGGCCGCGACCTTCGAGAGGCTGCGGCGCTGGACGACGGCGTTGACGAAGTGGGTGGTGCCGATCATCACCGCGTCGATCGTCTTGCCCTGCAGCGAGCCGTCATCGGCGAGCTTCTTCAGCGCTTCGAGGATACCGCCGGTGACGTCCTCGCTGGTCGGCGCTTTGACCGAGCGGACGACGCTGCCATCCTCGATCAGCACCGCATCCGTGTTCGTGCCCCCCACGTCGATCCCGATGCGCCTCATGCGAACACGCTCTTGAAGTCGATGTCATAGCCAAACGCGCGGGGCCCGACGTGCTCGATGCCCTTCGGTGTGAGGAACACGGGCGGCGGTGGTAGAGCGATGACGGTGACGCGCTGGCCGTAGCGGATCACCTCAGTACCGACCGCCTCGCCGGAGACGCTGTCGAGGACGCAAATCAGGTCGGGCGTCATCGCAACTGGCTCCCCATCGAGCCAGGCGACGATCCATTCGTTCTGGAAGTTGAGCTCCATGGTCTTGCCGCGCCACTCGTCGAGGCCGTCGAAACGGGTGCGGCCACGGAGGAAGCCCTCGGTCGCGCGCCGTTCGACATCGACGACTTTGCCTTTGTAGAGCACTTTGCCCGGCTCAACCGAGAGGATGGCGTCGATGGGGTCCTCATGCAGCCGCTGGGCCTCGCGGACGGCCGTACCGATCGCGATTGCCTTCGTCGTCGTGCCGTGGATGCCCCACTCCTTCACCTCGACGCCGGTGCGGGGCGCCTTGCAGGTCGAAGCGATCGAGCCGTATTCGGCGCAGACTTTGCGGCTGACGCGTTCCATCCATTTCCAGGACGGCACCCGGTCGATCATCGTCTCGAGCCCGCGAACGTCGACGGTAGCGAGCGGCCAGGGCTGGAGGTCACCGACCGCGGCGGAGGTCATCTGCGCCTCAGGGTAGGCACGCCCCATCATGTCCGCATCGATCAGCGGCCGGCCGAGCTCGGTGGCGGCCATCATCGGCTGGATCGAGTTTCCGCCGCCGATCTCGAGGGCCATGATGCCGCGGAAGCTGATGCCAGTGTGGTCCTCCATCAGCTCGACGGCGCGCGCGATTGTCCGGCTGTTCGTCAGGCGCTCCTGGCCGACGAGTGGCGCGCCCATATTCGAGACCGCCGCGACCCAATCGTCGTCTTCCAGGTCGAAGGCGGACATCAGTTGCACGCGCTTGCCGTCGGCGTAGAGGCGGCGCATGTTCAGCAGCCCCATGTAGGGCGAGCCGCCGCCCCCGGTACCGAGTACCCATGCCCCGACCGCCAGCGACTCGATGTCGTCGAGCGTGATGTCCCGCAGTTCGCCCATGCAGCCGTCCTCGTCACAATCCAGCGTTGGCCCCAATGCTAAATGGTGAACCGGTGCATGAAACAGAGGGGCATAGTGCATTCCATGCCCTTGTCTCCTACTCGTAATCAACGCGACGACGGCGTCCGCCTCGACGCAAATGGAGCTGTGCTCCCTGAACCCGCTCGTGACGCGCGGTGACCGCACCTGACATTCCGTCGAGGTACACAAAAAATAGCCCCGCGTACACTTTTTGAGGCCTGTCTTCACCGAGCTAACGCGGTAGGGTAGTGTCATTCGCACCACGGAGACACGCCGATGACGCTCGAACTTCGCCACAACGACATCCTCGCCCTCGTCGACAAAGACCGCGGCACTGTCGACCGCCGCATTTACACCGACCAGGACATCTACGAGCTCGAGCTCGAGCGGATCTTCGCGCGCGCCTGGCAGTTCATGGCGCACGACTCGATGATCCCAAACCCGGGCGACTTCTTCATGACCTTCATGGGCGAAGACCGCGTCATCGTCGTGCGCGACAACGAGGGCAAAGCGCAGGTCTTGATCAACAGCTGCCGTCACCGCGGCAACGCCGTCTGCCGCGCCGACGAGGGCCACGCGACGAGCTTCATGTGCACCTATCACGGCTGGACCTACGACCTGCAGGGCCGCCTCGTCGGTGTGCCGGGCTTCAAGGAGGTCTACCACGAGGAGCTGGACCGCGAGAACTGGGGGCTGATCCGGGCGCCGAAGGTCGACAGCTTCAAGGGGTTCATCTTCGCGACGATGGACCCGGAGGCGCCGGAGCTGCTCGACTACCTCGGCGACGTCGGCAAGATGAGCCTGAACACGCTGGCGCTGCACGGCGACAACATGATCGTCGGCGGCATCATCAAGTACACGATCCCGTGCAACTGGAAATTCGCCACGGACAATGCGTGGGACTTCTATCACGGCATCACGACGCACCAGTCGGCGTACATCGCGACGATGCCGGGCAGCTCACCATCGCGTGACACCCGCGGCCGCTACGTCGCGCGCAACCTGTCGTTCCTCGGCTCGTACGGTCACATCATGGCCGGACCCGCCGTCCGTCCCGACCGCTCTCCTGCCCTCACCGGCGTTCGCGGCCGCGGCGCCAACACAAAGTGGCGCGAGAAGCCCGAGACGATCGCGGAGATGGGGCGCATGGGCATGCAGGCAGGCGGCCACCCGGCGATCTTCCCGAACCTCTGGCTGCCGACCTCGGGAAGCCAGGCGATCCTGCGTCTGCCGAAAGGACCGCACAAGACGGAGCACTGGTTCTTCACCCTGCTCGACAAGAACCTGACCCCGGAGGAGCTCGAAGGCCAGCGCAACGCCGCGATCCACGGCTTCGGCCCCGCCGGCTTCTGGGAGCAGGACGACGGCGAAAACTGGGGCGAAAGCACCAAGGCGATGCGCGGCGCCATCAGCAGCAAGCAGCCCCTGCACTACGCGATGGGCCTCGGTAAGGGGCAGTTCGTCCTTGAAGAAGACGCACCACCTTACGTCGAGTCCCGCGTCGCCGAGCATGCCCAGCTCTGGTACTACCGCAACTGGGCGAACTGGATGGCGTCAGAGTCCTGGGCAGAGCTCGAGGCGGGTCAGCCGGAGCGAAAGGGCACCATCTAGCTCAGGCTCCCGCCGCGGATTGGGCATGCCCGGCTGAAATCGACGCGTAAGACACCGCATCAGACGGCGCTGCTACAGTGAGCGGGACATGAGCATCGCGATGCCCTCGTGGCTGGAGCCTATGGCCGCGACCCTGACGCAGGAGCGCTTCAGCGGGCCTGACTGGCTGTTTGAGCGCAAGTTCGACGGCATTCGCCTCATCGCCTTCAAGAACGGCGACGAAGTTCGCCTGCTCTCTCGCAACAAGCTGCCCCAGAACCACGCCTATCCCGGCGTCGTGGAGGCGATTGCGGCGCTGCCGGTGAAGGAGCTGATCCTCGACGGCGAGGCGACCGGCGTCTGGGGCCGCCAGGGCGTCGTCGCCTACAACGTCTTCGATATCCTCTGGCTCGACGGCCGCGACACGACGAAGCTGCCTCTCGAGGAACGCCGCGCCCTGCTCGCCTCCCTGCCGCTGACGTCGCCCCTCGAGCGCGTCGAGGAGATTACGGACGAGAAGCCGTGGGAGCGCGCCTGCGAGGAGGGCTGGGAGGGCGTCATTGCCAAGCGCCGCGACTCCCTCTATGAGCACCGCCGCTCGCCGCTGTGGCTGAAGATGAAGTGCGAGGCGACCCAGGAGCTGGTTGTCGGCGGCTTCACCGACCCGCAGGGCTCACGCGTCGGCCTCGGAGCGCTGCTGGTGGGCTACTTCGAGGGCGACGACCTTGTCTTCGCCGGCAAGGTCGGCACCGGCTTCGACACGCGCATGCTCCTCGACCTTCGCGCTCACCTCGACACGCTGGAGATACCGGCGTCGCCATTCACGAAGGGCGACGGCTTGCCGCGTATCCGCGTGCACTGGGTGAAACCGGAGGTTGTCGTCCAGGTCGCCTTCATCGAGTGGACAAACCACGGCAAGCTGCGCCACCCGCGGCTGCTCGGCGTACGCGTCGACAAGGCGGCGGCGGACGTCGGGCGAGAAACGCCGTGATCAGCCACCCCGAGAAGCTGCTCTTCCCTGAGGACGGCATCACGAAGGGCGAAGTCGCCGCCTACTACGAGATGGTGGCGCCGCTGATGCTGCCCTACCTGCGCGGCCGTCCGGTGACGATGGAGCGCTTCCCCAGCGGCATTGGCAAGGCGGGCTTCATGCAGAAGGACGTCTCGAGGGGCTTCCCTGAGTGGCTGAAGCGCGTCGACGTGCCGAAGAAGGACGGCGTCGTCCACCATCCCCTTGTCGACGACCTGCGCTCGCTAAAGTGGCTGGCGAACCAGAACTGCATTACGCCCCACGTCTGGACCTCGCGTGTCCCGAAGCTCTTCTATCCGGACGTCCTCGTCTTCGACCTCGACCCGATGGAGGAGGAGCTCGACGTGTTGCGCGCCGCGGCCCTGGCGGTGCGCGACCTGATGTCGGAGATTGGTCTTCAAAGCTGGGTGAAGACGTCCGGCTCGAAGGGCTTCCACATCATCGTCCCGCTCGACGGTAAGGCCGACTTCAACGTAGTCGGCGCCTTCACGGACCTGGCCGGCAACGTCCTGGTCTCCCGCGACCCGGAGCACCTGACACGCGAGTTCGCAAAGGTGGACCGCGGTGGCCGAATCCTTGTCGATACCTGGCGCAACTCGTACGGCGCCACTTTCGCCGCCGCCTACGCGATCCGTCCGAAGCCGGGAGCGCCCGTCTCCGCGCCATGTACCTGGGAGGAGGTCGAAAACGGCAGCGCCCTGCCTCAGAGCTTCAGCGTCCGCACCATGGCAGCCCGGATCGAGGCCGCCGGCGACCTCTGGGCCGATATGCGCACACGCAGGTATTCGCTGAAGCGGCCGATGCAGCGCCTCGAAAAGCTGGCGGCAGCAAGCCCTACGGCGGCGCCGCGGATATCATCGAGGGCAGAACTGTTCGCGAAAGCAAGGAGCCATTCATGACCCGCATCGCCGCCGTCATCGGCAGCGTCACACCGCCCGGCCGCCTCAACGGCGCCGTCACAGCCGCGATCGAACGCGCCGCCGCCGCCGGACACGATGTCGACGTCATCGACCTCGCCGCCGTGACGCTCGACTTCGCGGACGGACGCCCGCCTGCTGACCACAAGGACGACAGCGCCCGGGTCATCGAAGCCCTGCGCAACGCCGAAGCGGTCGTCCTCGCGAGCCCGGTTTACCGCGGCAGCTACACCGGCGCGCTGAAGAACCTCCTCGACCTGCTGCCGGTCGAAGCGCTGCAGAGCAAGCCCGTCGCGATCATCGCGATGGGAGCGACGACGCATCATTACCTCGGCGTCGACTTCCATCTGCGCGATGTCCTCACCTGGTTCGGCGCGCTCGTCGCCCCGACCAGCGTCTACCTCAGCAGTGCGGACTTCAGCGAGGGCAAGCCGTCCGCGGACGCCGCCCAGCGCCTGGACCAGCTCGTCCGCACCGTCGCTGCGCTGGCAGGCGCAACGGCGGGCATCGAGATAGCGCCGCTGCCGCTGGCGGCCCAGCGAGGCTAACGCAGATGCAGGTACCGAAGTTCGGCGTCAACCGGTTCGATAGCACCTCCGTCGCTGCCTTCGCCGCCGACGTGGCGCGCGCCGAGGCGCTGGGCTGGGACGCGGCGTTCCAGCCCGACTCGCAGCTGCGCCGGAGGGAGACCTACGTCCTGCTCGCGGCCGCGGCGGCTGCGACCTCCCACATCTCGCTGAGCCCCTTCATCGCCAACCCGGTCAACCGCCATCCTTCCGTAACGGCGTCATCGATCGCGACGGTGGCAGAGCTGGCGCCGGGCCGTGTGCTGATCGCGATGGGCGTCGGCGACACGGCGGTGCGGCTTGCCGGCCTGCGACCCGCGAAGGTGGCGGAGCTCGAAGCGGCAACGCGCATGATCAAGGACCTCCTCGCAGGTGAGGAAGTCGATCTCGGCGCTCTGCGTCCCGCCTACCTGCCGCACAACAGCCCGGTGCCGGTCTGGATCGCCGCCGGTGGTCCTCGGACGCTGCGGATGGCGGGCAGCGTGTGCGATGGCGTCTTCATCCGCGCCGGCACCGCCGCGGCAAACATCGGCGCGTCCGTCGATCTGATCCGCGAGGGTGCCGCGAGCGCAGGCCGCGACCCTGCCTCGGTGAAGATCGCTGCCGTCTTCCACACTGTGCTCCACGATGATGCCGAGCAGGCGGAGACGATGGCGAAGTCGATGGCGGCCGGCTACTACGAGTACACGCCGAGCCTCTTCGACGCCGTGGGAATCGAGTGGAATGGCATCTCACCGGACGAGCTGAAGCAGCAGCGCATTGTCTGGCCCGACTTCCATCACGACCCGGACCTGCTGAAGAGCGGCACAGCGGTCGGCTTCCTGCCTCGAGCCGCTGCCGACAACTTCGCGCTCTGGGGCAGCGCCGACCAGATCACCGAGCAGCTCATCAGTGTGCTGCGCGCATCGCCGGTCGACTTCGAGTACGTCGTGCTGCAGCCGATCCCGGACCCGCGCTGGCCGGAAGCACTCGTTCCATCCGGCTTCACCGCGCGCGTCGCGACCGAGGTCCTGCCCCGGGTCCGCGCCGCCTTGCAGGACTAACCCACCGGTCGCAAATGCCTCGACCGCTGAGCATGTCGGCGGACCTGTATCTCCCGAATTGAAATGTCCCCGTCAGTGCGATCTCGTCACTGTAAAAGGATTATTTCAGTGCCGCGCTCAAATCGCCCATCGCGGGCATGAGCCTCGAAAGAGGGAGAGCCATGGAGGCCTGACAATGTTAGGGGCGTGGGAGAAACGTTTTTGGATCATCATCGGAATTGTCGCCATCACCGGTGCGCTGGTGGCGGTGGCGAATGCTGCGATCCCAGCGGCCAATGGGACGATTCGCGGCTGCTACAAGACCAATACCGGCGACCTGCGGGTCGTAGATGAGAGCGAGGCCTGCAAGAACAACGAGACCTTGCTGAGCTGGAGCCAGACTGGACCGCAGGGCCCACAAGGTCCCCAGGGCGAACAGGGGCCCCAGGGGCCGCAAGGGATCCCCGGCCCTGCAAGCAACAACAGTGCAGCAATGGCAACTTCGGCCTTCCAGGACCTGCCAATCGAGGCAGCGGTGACGCTACGGGCCGGTACCTACTTCGTGATCGGTGTCGCCGAATACTACGGCGATGACTCGTCTTCAGGGTTCAACTCGCAGTGCACCTTCTGGCGGGACGCTGTCGGCTTCGACGCCGGCGGCACCCACATCGGCGGAATCGGCGACAGCGCGATCTTCTCCGGCAAGGACGATGAGCACGGTCAGGTGACTCTCATCACGACGACGACCCTGCCCGCCGACGGCAGCATCATCTTTTACTGCGCCGCGGACAACGACGCCCAGGCGATCGGCCGCATCATCACGATCAAGGTCGACGGCATCAACTAGGCCGTCGCCTCGCGCCACGACAATCAGCAGACCCCGGGCGCGAAGTCCTGGGGTCTGCGTCGTCCAAGACAGGCGAGACTCAGACGAAGAGCGGCTCCATTGCCGTGCGCTCGACGAGGGCCTGCATCGCCGCGTCCGAGGTTGGCGTCTCATAGCGCTCGGCGGCGTCGAGGAAGAGGGGCAGGATGTTCACGTCGCCGGTGGTGATTACGAAGATGCCGTCGCGGCCCAGCGCCCAGTGCACCGCCTGCTCGATGTCGACGGGATCGCTGAGCGGCTCGTACCAGGTCGAGGCGGTGCGCTCGCGGCCCGACCACGGGCGGTAGCCGAGCGACTTGATCGTCTGGACGGCGGTCCCGCGCTCGCGGCAAGTCTCCTGCAATGCGTTGAAGTTCTCCGCGTAGTACGGCAGCTGCATCGTCAGGTAGTTGTAGGGCAGCAGGACTGAGTCGAAATCGAAGCGCGTCAGGCTGCGGCGGTGGGCAGCAGCGACCTGCGCGCCGTGCCCGGTGATGCCGAGGTAGCGCACGAGCCCCTCTTCGCGCGCCTGCACCATCGCGTCGATCACGCCGCCGGGGCTGAGGGCGACGTCCCACTGGATCGGGTCGGAGAGGTTGTGCATCTGCCAGAGGTCGACGTGGTCGACGCCGAGGCGCTCGAGCGAGCGCTCCAGCTGCTCCCGTGCCGCGGCGGCCGTGCGCTCGTTCGTCTTCGTCGCGAGGAAGAAGTGATCGGGGTGGCGCTGCAGCCAGGGCGCGACCCGCAGCTCCGCATCGCCGTAGCTTGCCGCGACGTCGATGTGGTTGATGTCGTGCGCGAGCAGCACCTCAAGGGTGCGGTCCGCGGTGTCCTGGTCGACACGCGAGAGGGCGGCGGCGCCGAAAATGACGCGGCTGCTCAGATGTCCGGTGCGTCCGAAGGGCAGGTGAGGTATCGGCATGGCCGGATCCTACGCCTCGATTTCCGCCTCGTCCATCAGCACGACGTCGCAACCACGTAGAATTCAGGCAGCGCGAGACCAGAGAGAAGGATGACGTCGCTGGCCCTGTTTCTCACCGCCGAGTGGCGTCACCTGATGATGCTGAACTACGAGGTCGAACCGTCGCTGCTCCAACCCCTCGTGCCGAATGGGACGGAGCTCGACGACTGGCAGGGACGCACCTTCGTCAGCCTCGTCGGGTTCATGTTCCTGAATACAAAGCTCATGGGCCTGCCGGTGCCCTTCCACCGCCGGTTCGAAGAGGTCAACCTCCGCTTCTACGTGCGCCGCAAGGCCGGAGATGAGTGGCGGCGCGGCGTCGTCTTCGTCCGCGAAATCGTCCCGCTGCCCGCGATCGCCTGGACCGCCCGCTTCTTCTACAACGAGGCCTACGTCTCCCTGCCGATGACCCACTCAATCGTCGAGGCCGCTGACACCGAGCTCGAGTCGCTGCGCTATGGCTGGAAACAGCATGGCAGCGAGTACGCGATCCACGCCATCGCCCGCGGCTCCGCCGGCCTGGTCACCGACGGCTCGGAAGAAGAGTTCATCGTCCAGCATTACTGGGGCTACACGCGGCAGCGCGACGGCGGCTCCGTCGAGTACCAGGTCGAGCACGAACCCTGGCGCCGCGTCTGGCACTGCCATCCGGGCAGCTTCGAAGGCGACGCCGCGTTTTACGGCGAGCGCTTTGCCGAGGTGCTGACGCGGCAGCCTTCGTCGTCGTTCGCGGCAGCGGGGTCGGCGGTCACCGTGCACCGCGGCGTGAGGATCGCCTGATGACGCTACTGCCGGCGGTGCCAAGAAAAGGCTGGGTGCTCTACGACGGCGACTGCGGCGTCTGCACCGAGTGGGTGCCGCGCTGGAAGGGTGTCCTCGCCCGCCGCGGCTTCGCGATTGCGCCGCTGCAGGCCGATTGGGTGAATGAGCGCCTGAAGCTGCCCGAGACGGAACTGCTGCGCGACATCCGCCTGCTGCTCGTCGACGGGAAGCAGGAGCAGGGCGCGAACGTCTACCGCTACGTCATGCGCCGAATCTGGTGGGCGACGCCGTTCTGGCTGCTCTCGGTGCTCCCCGGCCTCAACCGCCTTTTCGACGCCGCCTACCGCACCTTCGCCGACAACCGCCACTGGGTCTCCCACACCTGCAGGATTCCCGTCCCGCCGCGCTAAGGCCACTTCGTGGTGCATTCGCGCAGTCGTGCAATCGGGCAAGGATCGAGCTACGCTCCAACATAGGTCTGACTGCGGCGCTTCTTGCGCTTGCCGATTGCCGGATTGCCTGACTGCACGCGCCCTGTACTTCGATCTCTAATTGCTAAATGCTTGCCTTTTGATGCGCCGCCGCCGTCGTTCCCAGCCACGAAAGGACGGGGCGTTTGTTGGCCACCTTCGCCAACGATGAGCCGTAGTAAGCGATAGACAGCAGCAGTATCCTTCGGGCCTGAGGTGAGCCTTTGAGGTCCAGTGCAAATCGCATCCTTGTATCCCACGCCGGCAATCTGCCGAGGCCGGACGAGCTCAACAGCCTGATCGACGGCGGCAAAGCGGCAGACAAAGCGAAGACCGGCGAGTACCAGGCCCGCTTGCCTGACGCAGTGAAGGGCATCGTCGACCGCCAGATCGAGCTTGGCGTCGACATCGTCAACGACGGCGAGTGCGCGAAGGCGGGCAGCTACGGCGGCTACATCCACGAGCGCGTCAGCGGCTTCAGCAGCGTGCCCGCCGACCCCTCGAAGCCGCCCAAACGGGCCGGCACCGCCGAGCGCGATCGACGCGACTTCCCGGGCTTCTTCACGTCGGGCCTCTGGTACGCAGGCTCCGGCGGCCCTGTGCGCCCTGGCTTCGCCACACCCGGCGAGGTGCGCGAGACCAACCTGCGCGCCACCCGCGCCTGCACCGGCCCGCTGCGCTACACAGGCCAGGACAAGGTCAAGGCGGACATCGCCAACTTGCGAGCGGCGGTTGCCGGCAAAGACGTCGAAGGCTACGTCGCCGCGTTGGGGCCGCTGAGCCTTGGCGCGGGCATCCGGAACGACTACTACAAGACCGAAGAGGAGTACATGCAGGCCGTCGCCGAGGTGATGCGCGAGGAGTACCGCGCGATCACCGACGCGGGCTTCATCGTCCAGGTCGACGAGCCCGAGTTCTTCACGAGCTGGATGTTCTACCCCGACTGGAGCGTCGACGACTACCGCAAATATCTCGGCTTCTGCGTCGAGGTGATCAACCACTCGATCGCCGGGCTGCCGGAGGACCAGATCCGCTTCCACAGCTGCTGGGGCAGCGGCCACCGCCCCCACACGAACGACATCGAGCTGAAGTACATCGCCGACCTCCTCGTCCAGATCAAGGCGCGCCAATACAGCATCGAGGCGGCGAACGTCCGCCACGAGCATGAGTACCACGTCTGGGAAGAGACGAAGCTGCCGGACGGCAAAATGCTGATGCCCGGCGTGATCTCCCACGCCACCGACCTCGTCGAGCACCCGGAGGTCGTAGCTGAGCGCCTGGTCAACTACGCGAAGATCGTCGGCCGCGAGAACGTCCAGACCGGCACCGACTGCGGCATCGGCTCACGCGTCGGCCATGAAGAGGTCGTCTGGGCGAAGCTCGCTGCAATGTCCGAGGGCGCCCGCATCGCCAGCAAGAAGCTCTGGTCGTAAGAACCCGCTCCATCACACCGCGAGAAGGAGGCAACCCGTGACCCAGCAAGTAGTGAAAGGCGTAAAGGCAGGTACCCGCGTCCCGCAGCCGGCTGCGCCGGAGGCAGGCGAGCTGCAGCAGACTCACCGCGAGATCGATGGCCCCTACTTCCGCCTCGGCGCGCCGATGCGGTCGAACCTGCTCGAGCCGGGCGACCGGCCGGAGCTGGTGCTCAGCGGAACGGTGATGAACGAGCACGGCGTGCCGATCCCCGGCGCGATCGTAAACCTCTGGTCGTCGGACGCGGCCGGCAACTACGACATGATCGGCTACCGCTACCACGGCTACGTCGCCACCGGCGCCGACGGCCGCTACGAGTTCACGACAATCGTCCCCGGCTGCTACCAGCCGCGAAACGCCAAGCATCTGCACGTGAAGGTCCAGGGCAACAGCAGCCCCGTCACCACTCAGCTCTACGTCGAAGGCGAGCCCGGCAACGAGGACGACGATTACTACCACTCCGACCTCGTCATACACTGCACGACTGACGCCGAGGGGACGAAGCACGGCACGTTCGACTTCGTAATCAAGCAGGTGACCGAGCGCGAAAACGTCACGCCCGAGAGCCTCGCGGCGCGGGTCGGCTAGCTCCATGCCCTACGACCTGCTCCTGAAGGGCGGCCACGTCCTCGACCCGGGCCAGGGCCTCGACGGCCGCTTTGACATCGGTATCACTGCCGGCCGCATCGCCGCGATCGAGCCCGAGATCGACCCGAAGGAGGCGAAGCGCGTCGTCGAGATTCGCGGCGACAACCGCCACGTCACACCCGGCCTGATCGACATCCACACGCACGTCGCGTACGGTGCGACCACAGCCGGCGTCGGCATGCAGTGCTGCCCGCCCGACCAGATCGGTGTGCGTGCCGGCGTCACCACCGTGCTCGACTGCGGCAGCGTCGGCGTCGCGAACATCGGCGCCTTCCCGGTGCATATCATCCCGAACTCGAAGACGCGCATCCTGCCCTTCGTCAACGTCGGCAGCTACGCCCACACGATGCCCGGTCTCGCCGACGTCGAGCGCATGGAGGACGTGGACGAGAAGGCGATCGCCGGCTGCATCGAGGCAAACCCGGGGCTCGTGAAGGGCTTCAAGCTGCGCCTCGTCGGGCCGGTCGCGCGGGAGCAGGGCGAAGCGCTGGTGAAGCTCTGCAAGAAGGTCTCGCGCGAGCACCATCTGCCGCTGATGGTCCACATCGGCGACGCACCGGCCGACTTCAAGAAGGCAGGCGAGACGACGAAGTTTCTGCTCGAGTCCTTCGACCCCGGCGACATCCTCACCCACCTCGCTACGCCCCGCTCCGGCGGCGTCATGGTCGACGAGGCGCGCACGAGGCTGATGCCGCAGCTCACAGAGGCACGCCAGCGGGGCGTCGTCCTCGACCCGGCCCTCGGAGGCGGCAACTTCGGCTTCGACGTTGCCCGGCAGCAGGCAGAGCTGGGATTGCACCCGGACACGATCTCCAGCGACCTCACTGCAGGCGGGCGCGGACGCGTCGTCTACAGCCTGATGGAGTGCATGGGCCGCTTCATGGCCGCCGGTTACACCGTGCAGGACATGGTGCGGATGTCGACCACGAACGCTGCGAAAGCACTCGGTATGCAGGACGAGATCGGCGCCATTGCCGTCGGCCGCGAAGCCGACATCACCGTTTTCGACGTCCACAACGGCCGCTGGAAGTTCATCGACACCGTGCAGAAGGTGTTCACCGGCGAGAAGGCGATGACCCCCGTCCTCAC
>JBFWZE010000025.1:12201-28369 GCA_050185685.1 Dehalococcoidia bacterium | reverse complement strand
CATCGAGCCCACCGGCGTCTATGTCTGGGACGTAAGTGAGACGATTAAGCGCGTCTTCGTCGCCGATCAGCGGTCCAACTACAACGGCGAAGGCGTCACTGAGCGCGACGTCATCATGGTCTACCAGATCGACTACGCTGACCCGGAGAACCCGGTGGTCACGTTCCTGGGTGACATCGGCGCGGTTGAGCTCAATGGCCCGGACGACATCACCCTAAACCCCACCTACCCATCCGTCGACCTCAACGACGATGACCTGCCCGATACCTTCGAAATGTGGGTAACGAACACCTACAACTTCAGCGACCTCGTCTTCGGCTGCGAGGGTTCAATCATCCTGCTTGAGCCGGAACCCGAGCCCCCGGCTGTAAATCCCTGCGATAGCCTCGAGACATTCCTGGTGGGTGACACGTCACGCTTCGGCTTGCGGGGTGGCGATATCAACCAGTTCCTCTATCCCCAGGGCCTGACCTTCGACGAGGACGGCACCCTGTACGTCGCGGACGGTGAGAACAACCGCTTCCAGGTCTTCGGCGGGCTCGCCTACGCACCGCAGGAAACCGACACCGACAATGACGGCATCCCGGACGTCGAGGACAACTGCGATACCGTCGCGAACCCGACACAGACGGATACCGACGGCGACGGCGTCGGCAATGCGTGCGACAACTGCCCCACCGTCTCGAACCCGACCCAGGCAGACACGGATGAGGACGACATCGGCGACGCCTGCGACAACGGCTCGGTGACCCCGACCTCGACCTTCACGCCGAACCCGACGGGCACGCCGACACAGGTGCCGACCGGAACGATATCCCCGACGCGAACACCTACCGCGGTGTCGACGCCGGGGACGCCGATCCCGACTCGGACGCCGGACCCAATCGATACCCTCGACCCGATCCAGCCGGCGAGCACGTTTGTCGCGACATCCACGGTTGCGGTCACACCGTTCGCGACCGCGACGGCGCCGGCTCCTACGGCGGTACCGAGCACGACGGCGGTTGCCTCCCCTGCTGCTTCCCCGGTGGCGTCTCCGGCCGGCTCACCCACGACGGGCAGCCCGACCGCAGGACAGGCCGGCAACCCGACGACGGGCGGCCTCCCTGGTCAGGGTGGACAGGGCGGCCAGGGTGGACCCGTCGGTAACACCAGCGGACTCCCCGGTCAGGAACCCTCGCCGGGCCCATCGACGGCGACGCCGGCACCTGCGACTCAGACCCCAGGACCGGCAACGCCGGTGCCCACCTCGACTCCGGGCGTTGTCCCGACCCCGACGCCGCGGGCGGGCACCCAGTCAGA
This sequence comes from Dehalococcoidia bacterium, assembly GCA_050185685.1. Taxonomy (GTDB): domain Bacteria; phylum Chloroflexota; class Dehalococcoidia; order DSTF01; family WHTK01; genus WHTK01. The sequence goes on along the minus strand of JBFWZE010000025.1, from coordinate 27,067 downwards.
GAACCGCCCCGAGCTGTTCGACGAAGTGCTCGACACGCAGGAGATCACGACCAACCTCGAGACGATCGCGACGAATGCACTGCTCGCGACAATCCTGCTGGCGCTGCTCGTCGACGTCTCAATCTTCAACACGACGATCAAGGAAAACGAGGACATGATCCTCGGCTGGCTGGGTGGTTTCGCCGCGCCGTTCCACGCGTTAACCAACGCCTGGACCGGCACGGCCCGCGACAGCATGCTCGTCCGACTAATGAAGCCCCTTTCGATCCTCGGCGGGTCTGCGGCGATCTACTCGCTCCTCAATCCGGACGTCACTCTTGATACCGGTCTGCTCGTGCTCTTCCTCAGCCTCCTCGTCGGCATTGGCGTGGCGACTTACGTGTACGAGGGTGTGCAGGTCTTCGTGTCGGAGCGCCTGTTCAACCTGCCGTCCTCGATTCGATTCTTCCCGGTGGCGATCGTGATCGCGCTTGCCTCGGTAATCATCTCGAAGACGACGTCACTCAATCCGGGCCTCGTCTATGGGTTTGTCGCGGGCGCAGCCCTGCTGGCGGCGCGTGACCCGGACGAGCGCGAGGCGGGCATCACGATCTATCTCGCGATGCTGGCAGTCTTCGCAGTGTCCCTGATCGCCTGGCTGCTGATCGCGCCAATTCGGACGTTCTCTGACGACAACGATTTCTGGGCTCTGGTGGTGGAGGGCGCCGCGATTTCCGTATTCCTCGGCGGCATTCAAGGCCTGCTCTTCTCGCTGATCCCGCTCTCGTTCATCGATGGTGAGAAGATCTGGCGCTGGAGCAGGCCGGCCTGGCTTGCGATTACCTTCCCGACTGCCTTCATCTTCTTCCAGGTTGTCCTCAAGCAGGACGGAACTCTTTCGGAAGCAAGCGGTGAGCCCGGTGTCACGGCCTTGATCATCTTCGTGGCGGCCAGCTGGCTCTTTACCGGCGCGGTCTGGCTCTTCTTCAAGCTCAAGCAACCCAGGGCCGCATAAAGCACACGCGGACCTGCGGTCGCGCGGGGCACGACAAAAAGGCGCCACGCAGCGTGACGCCTTTCGTGTGTTTAGGTGCTTGAGACTACATTGCCGGGATTACGGGCGCATCGGCGGCGAGGCCGAAGACGAAGGTCGCGCCAGCCGTGAACGCGGCGAGCGCCTGGGCGACAACGGTGCGCCTGGCGACCTTCTCCTCCTGACGCGGCAGCCGCATGACCTTCACGAGGTCGCGGATCTTCACGTGAGACAGGGTCGGGTGGTTGTACGCCGCATCCTCGTTGATCGCGTAGCAATTGCGGCGGCCGGCCTTTTCGACGGTGATCATGCCGCCGTTCTCCAGCTCCCGCAGGACGCGCGAGATCTGGCGCTCGGTCAGCCCAAGGGCATCGGAGATCTCCCGAATCGTGGCGTCAGGGTTGTTAGCAACGAACGCGAGGACGAGTCCATGACTCGCAAACAGTGACCAGGCCAAAACGTGCCCTCCTTATATCCGCCATTTCAATCCTCGCGGTATGCCGGTCCGCCGTCAAGATCAGTACCGCTTGTCGCAGGACATAAAATGCCGGAAAAGGAAGGATGTAGTGCACAATCGACCTGCTCGGGCGCTATTCTCGGCGAGATGATCGCCCTCGGCGTCGATGTCGGCCTGCGCAAGGGCCTGGACCTTGTACTCCTGGATGATCAGCGCCGCATCATCGCGACGGCGCCTCGCCTCCCGCACGAACACTTCCGCGAGACCGTCCTCTCATGGGCTCCCGACGTCGTCTGCATCGACTCACCGCCGCGCTGGGCGACTTCTGCCGGCATGCGCGCCACTGAACGCGCCGTCCGCAAGCTGGGCATTCAGTTGTACGCGACGCCGATGGAAAGACGCCGCAGCCTTAAAGGCTTCCACGACTGGATGATTGCGGGCATGGACGCCTTCAGGGCGATCGAAGACCGCTATCCCCTCTTTCGCGGCCTATCCCCGGCGATGCACGCGCTCGAGGTGTTCCCTCACGGCGCGGCGGTCGTCTTCAGCGGCGGTCTGATGCCCGGGACGACGGTGAAGCGTGCCTGGCGACGGGACATCCTCACGGCGAAGGGCGTTTCCGTCGCTCGGCTGACCACACCGGACCTCGTCGACGCGGCACTCGCAGCGCTGGTCGGGCTAAACGCGCTCGAGGGCGACGCCTGCTGGCTGGGCATTCCGGAGGAAGGGGTTATCGTCCTGCCCTGTCCCGAGTCGAGTCTGCCGCAGCGCTACGTGAGACCGAGTGCCGGTCTCGACGGCTACAACGCTTAGCCGCGCTTGCTGCGCAGAGCGATCCAGCCAAGCAGGTCTTCGGCGTCGAGGGTGTTGATCACGCGCTCCGGCTCGAGGCCGCTGACCGCCGCATGCTCACAGCCGTAGTCCTGCCAGGCGAGCTGGCCCGGCGTATGCGCATCGCTGTCGATTGAGAACACGCAGCCGGCATCGATTGCCAGCTTCAGCAGGTCGTTCGGCGGGTCGAGCCGCTCTGGGCGCGAGTTCACTTCGACTGCGACACCGTTCGCGGCACAGGCGGCGAAGACCCTCTCGGCATCGAACTGCGACTGGGGTCGTCCACGGCCGGTGACCAGGCGCCCGGTGCAGTGTCCGAGGATGTCAAGATGCGGGTTCGCGATCGCCCTGAGCATCCGGGGCGTCATCTCTTCGGCCGGCTGGCGCAGCTTGCTGTGGACGCTGCCGACGACGACGTCGAGACGCGCGAGGATGTCCTCATCCTGGTCGAGGGAGCCGTCGGCAAGGATGTCACACTCGATGCCGGTGAGGATCCGAAACGGCTTCATCGCAGCGTTGATCTCCTCGACGAGAAGCAGCTGCGATTCGAGTCGCTCGCGGCTGAGCCCTCGGGCGATCGTCAGGCTCGGTGAATGGTCGGTAAGCACCATGTACTCATGGCCAAGGTCACGAGCAGAGATTGCCATCTCTTCGACCGGTACCGCGCCGTCGGACCACTCGGAGTGGGTATGACAGTCACCCCGCAGTGCCTCCATCAGGCGCCCGGCGAGACCGTCGAGCAGCGCTTTGCGTTCGACCACCGGCGGCACATGCTCGAGGTATGCGGTCTCGCCCGTGGTTAGCAGGTCGATGATCACCGAGGCGATCGTCTTGCCGATGCCGGGGAGCTCGTCGAACGACCGCTTCTCGAAACGCCAGCGCAGTTCCTCGGGCTCCAGCTTCGCCATCGTCCGGGCGGCATGGCCAAACGCGCGCGCCTGGTGACGGCGGTCGGGGACCTTTTCCAGCGTGTAGGCGATGCGCCGCAGCTCTTCGGCGATTTTGCGTGGTACCTCGGCCTCGTCCATCACCTTCAGGATCGCACAGGAGACACCGTCCTGAGAGCCGGTCTCGGCAGGGTCAGTGCTTTTTTGCCCTTCGCCGCGCATTCTTCGAGCTGCTTCTCGCTCATACCCGTCTTTCTTCCTCCCCGCGCTCATTCGGGCTAACTCAGCGCCCATCAACTTGCGGCGCTTTCGCTCCTGGCCGGCGTTTCGTCCCCACGGTGAGTCTGGATAAAACCAGACTCTGCTGTCCTGCTTCACGGCGTCATAACCAGCGTCCCGGCCGGCTTTCATTCGCTTTACCAGCCTGTTACCCGAATACAGCAGCACCGATCCATTCTCGCCCGCAGCCGTTATGCCGCTGCAATGCGTCCGCCGATACCGTCGGAGATACACCGCGCCAATACGTCACACCCCGCCGATTTAGCCCACCACTGCCGACAACCGAAGAAGGGTTACGTGAGAATCCTCCAACTTGCCCCTATCTGGGAGACGGTTCCGCCGCCCGGCTATGGCGGTACTGAGTCCGTCATCAGCGTCCTCACCGAAGAGCTGGTCGCCCGCGGCCACGATGTCGTCCTCGCGGCGTCCGGCGACTCGATGACCTCTGCCGAGCTGCTCGCGGTGCAGCCGCACAGCTTGCGGCCGGCGGGACTGGCGGCGGAGTCGCTGCAGTACAGCCTCGTGCACGTTGCGAAGGCGCTGCGCCAGGCCGGCGACTTCGATGTCATCCATAACCACAGCGGCCCGCCGTTCGAGCTGGGTATGGCGATGAGCCACCTCGTCGACACGCCCTTCTTGACGACGCTGCACAACCACCCGAGCGAAGAGACGCGCTTCATCTGGAGTCACTACGAGGGCTGGTACAACACGATCAGCGCGCGCCAGGCTGCCTGCATTGAGCCCTTACCGCGGGCCCGATTCGCCGGCGTCGCCCACAATGCGATCGACGTCGAAAGCTTCCCGTTTCTGGCCTCGAAGCAGGAGTTCGCGCTCTTCCTCGGCCGCTTCATTGACTACAAGGGCCCGCATCTGGCCATCGATGCTGCCGAGCGCGCCGGCCTGCCAATCGTCCTCGCAGGGAAGATCGCGCTTCCCGAGGAGCGGGAGTACTTCGAGCGCTGCATCCGGCCCCGACTGCGGCCGGGACACGTCGAATATGTCGGTGAAGCCGGGGCGATCGAGAAGCGGGAGCTGCTCGGGAACGCCCGCGTACTCCTGATGCCGCTGCTCTGGGACGAGCCGTTCGGCCTCGTGATGAGCGAGGCGATGGCCTGCGGCACTCCCGTCGTAGCCTACCGCCGCGGAGCAGCGCCGGAGATCATCGACGATGGCCGCACGGGCTACCTCGTCGACGACATCGAAGAAATGATCGCAGCAATCGAGTGCCTCGACGCGATCGATCCGCTTGCCTGCCGCGCCCATGTCGAACAGCACTTCAGCCCTCGGGCCCTGGCGGATCGTTATCTCGATCTCTACGCCAGGATCGCGGGCGGCATTACGGAGGTTGAATATGATCGAATCCTGGCCTGAATCAGCCCACGAAGCCCAGACGCGCTTCGACAACTTTCGCACGACCATCCAGGCGCAGTGCACAGACGTGCGCTTCGCGGTGGTGGGAGGCAACATCCTCGTCGTGGGGACGGTGCCGGTTTACACGCAAAAGGCGCTGATCGAGTTCGAGGCCGAGAACCACGGCCTCACGATTCAGAATTGCGTCCGGGTGGTGCCGGGCCGCGAATGGTTCGTTCCTGAAACGTCGAGACTCGCCGGCTAGCTGTAGGATCGACTCAGCAAGCCGTCGAGGGTAATCACCTGGAGCCGGAACCACGCCCGCAGCCGACCCATAGCCTGGACTGGGAGCACATCCCGGACGTCTTCGGCTTCGTCGAGGACATTAGCAGCGCTCTGATCACACGTGAGCAGGACCTCTTTCTGCTCACGAACGACCAGGGCAACATCCCGGAAGCCGAGCGCCACGGCCTCGGCTTCTACGCCCGGGACACCCGCCACCTCTCGGTCTACGATTTCCGCCTCAACGGGTCGCGGCCGATAGTGCTGCTCTCGAGTGCGGGCTCCGGCTTCAGCCAGGAGCAGGTCCTCGGCAACCACCGCTTCGAGCAGCACGGGAATACGGCTGGCCGCGCCACCATCGAGCTCACCCGGGAGCGCGTACTGAACGGCTGCCTCGAGGAAACGCTGCAGGTAGACAACTACAACCCGTTTCCCGTCGAGATCCAGGTCGATTACCGCTTCGCCGCCGACTTCGCCGATATCTTCGAAGTGCGCGGTCATCAGCGAAAGCACCCCGGCAAGCACACATCGCCTACGGTTGAGCACGACTGCATCACCTACCGCTACCTCGGCGCGGACGGCATCTGGCGCAAGACCGCGATTCACTTCGACCCGGCGCCGACATCGATCGACGAGCATGGGGCCGGCTTCGTGATCAGCCTCGGACCGCGGTCGCGCAGGACCTACCACCTGAGCATCTCGGTGGACGAGGCCCGGGAACGGCGCGGCCTCAGCGGGCTGCAGCACCTCCGTCGGGAATACGAGGCGTGGCAAGCCGATTTTGTACAGGTCCACACCGGCAACGAGGTGTTCAACGAGGTCATCAAGCGGAGCATCAGCGACCTGCGCATGCTCTGGACCCGCAGCAGCCACGATCACAGCTACCTGGCGGCGGGGACACCCTGGTACGCGACGCTTTTCGGCCGTGACAGTCTGATTGCCTCGCTGCAAACTCTGCCCTTTCGGCCTCAGCTCGCCCGCGCCTGCCTTGCCCTTCTCGCCCGCCACCAGGGCCAGGGCTTCAACCCGCAGACCGGCGAGGAACCCGGCAAGATCCTTCACGAAGAGCGCCAGAACGAGCTCTCGATGATCGGTGAGCTCCCCTACCGCCGCTACTACGGCAGCGTGGACTCGACGCCGCTGTTTCTCCTCCTCGCTGCCGAGTACATGCACTGGACGGGCGACCTCGAGACGCTGGGCTCGCTCATGCAGGCGATCGAAGCCGCTCTCGCCTGGGTGCGAGACTACGGCGACCTCGATGGCGACGGCTTGATCGAATACCGCACCGACAGCGGCCATGGGCTTCGGAACCAGGGCTGGAAGGACTCAATCGAAGCGATCGTGCACGCCGACGGCCGGCTCTGTCACGGCCCGATTGCGCTGCCTGAGGTCCAGGGCTACCTCTACCTCGCCTATCAGCGGCTGGCGCCGATCTTCGACCATATCGGCCGGCCGGACCGGGCGGCAGAACTGCGGAAGCTGGCAGACACCCTGCAGGCTCGCTTCGAGGCGGCGTTCTGGCTGGACGACGAGCAATCCATCGCGATGGCGCTGGACGGTGATAAGGTGCCGTCACGCGTTATGTCATCAAACGCCGGCCAGGCGCTCTGGGGCGGCATTCTCCGGCCCGAGCGCGCCCGCAAGGTCTGCGACGCCCTCTTCAGCGGCGAGATGTTCAGCGGCTGGGGCATCCGAACAATGAGCGCCGCCACGTCGACATACCTGCCGCTGGGCTACCACCTCGGCACCGTCTGGCCGCACGACAACGGCATCATTGCGCTCGGCCTGAAGCAATACGGGATGACAGCGGAAGTCAACGAGATCGCCACGGCGATGTTCGATGCCGCGCAGCAGTTTCCCGGCTACCGTCTGCCCGAGCTGTTCGGCGGCCACGCCCGCACCGAGTACCACCCGCCGGTGCCGTATCCGGTCGCCTGCCGGCCGCAGGCGTGGACAGCTGGAGCCACCCTGCATCTCCTGCAGGCAATCCTTGGTCTCCGCCCCGACGCCCTCAATGGAAGGCTCGATGTCGTCCAGCCGCGACTGCCGTACTGGCTGCCGTCCGTCGCGATTACCGGGCTATCCGTCGGCACTGCCCAGGTGAACCTCAACTTCCGCAGTGAGCCGTCGGGCACGTCCGTGACACCCGACCTTCGAGGCAACCTCCAGGTACGCATCAGCCAATAGCCGGTCCCTGTTAGCAATTTCCACGTATATCGGCTCTGAAATACCGTGTACATTTGGAGGCGCACAGCGAAAAGTGCGACATATCTGTGCATAGGAGGCCCCTTGACGACCGAATCTGACGCTCCCGCAACGAATGAGAACCTTGCGGCAAAGGATGCTGCCCGATTCAAGAGCCGGGTCCAGTGGGTGGACGAGCGGGCCGTCGAGGCGAACGTGGCGATCTCCAACACATACGCAGCGATCCTCAACGCCCTCAATGAGCGCCTCGAAACCATCGGCGAAGGCCGCGCCAACGGCCGCAACCGCATCCTTCGCCTGATCTATCTCACCCGGCCGGAGCGACTGGCCCAGGGCGAGATCGGACGCGAGCTCAGCGTCACGTCCGCCAACGTCACCTACCTGATCGACGGCATGGTGCGTGAAGGCCTCGTCAACCGCGTCGTAAACCCGCTCGACCGGCGCGTCACCTTCGTCGAGCTGACGCCGAAGGGCGAAGAGCTGGCGGAAAAAATCGTTCCAGTCGTCGCGACCTTCATGTCGGAGGTCGTCGACTGCCTCTCTGACGCGGAGAAGGAGCAGCTCAACCAGCTCCTTGACCGCGTCCGCTGCAACGCCGCCAGCCTGCCGCAACGCCAGCTGGTCTAGGCGGCCTTCGCCTCGGTCTCCGTCGACTGCTGGCTGGCGGCCATTCGAGACAGCCGAGCCGCCAGCGCAAAGTCGCCGAGCACCCGGACCTTGCCTGACAGCATCGCCGTGCGGGCATTCTGATCGCCCCGGAGAATCGCCAGCAGAGTCTCCTCCGAGGTTTCGATCGTGCAGTCTGCTTCGCTGAAGCCCTCCTGGACGCGGATGTGGCCGTCACGGACGTTGACCAGCCAGTCACCGCCGCTTCCCAGACGGAAGCCCATCGACACCGGCACATCATTACTCAAGGTCTGCAGACCCACTTCATCCATCCGTGTGAACAGGTCGCGAACCGCCGTCGGCGCGGAGGCTGACGCCGTCGTCAGGGCGCCGATCAAGCTCGACGCGGCGTCGGCGCCGACATCGACGCGGCCCCAGCGTCCGGGCACGCCGCTGAGCTGTAGCTGCCCAATCGCCGGCGGCAGGACCGGATCGACCGTCAGCAGCGCGCTGCGAGGCTCCAGGCCGAGGATCGCCCTGGTCAGCAGAAGCGGGGTCCCCGTTGCCCAGGCCTGTGGGCTGCAGGCGGTCGGGTACTCCGCGGGGTAGTTGGTCAGCGAGCGCGGGTAGCCGGCAAAGGCCTCTGGGAGCCGAGCGTCGAAGTAGGTGCTCGCCTCGATCATTGCCTCGGTCAGCCGTGCAGCCTCGGCGCGGTAGCCATAGCGGCAGAGCCCCATCGCGATCAGCGAGTTGTCGTGCGGCCAGACGGTGCCGACGTGGTAGCCGATCGGGTTGTAGGCGCCTTCACCCTGCGCCATCGTCCGGATGCCCCAGCCGCTGAACATCGAATCGCCCATGAGCTTCTCGACGCAGAGCGCTGCCTTGTCGTCGTCAACGATGCCGCTCCAGAGCAGGTGGCCGATGTTCGACGTCAGCGAGTCGACCGGCGTCTTGTCGCCATCGAGGGCAATCGCGAAGAAGCCTTTGTCCGCGAGCCAGAAATCACGGTTGAAGCGCTCCTTGAGCGCCTGTGCCTCCTGCTCCAGTCGATCGGCCAGGGCGGGGTCACCCCAGATCTCGCGGGCGAGGCGGGCGCAGCGCACCTTCGCGTCGTACGCATAGCCCTGCAGCTCGCAGGTGGCACGCGGCAATCGGGCGATGCGGCCATCACTGAAGCGAATTGAATCCCAGGAGTCTTTCCAGCACTGATTGTCGAGACCGCTCTCCATGCGCCGCTCGTACTCGATGTAGCCATCGCCGTCGCGGTCACCGTAGCGGTCGATCCAGTCGAGGGCGGCGCGTGCCTGTGGCTCGAGCGCGCGGACGACGTCTTCGCGGCCGCTCCAGCGTTCGTACTCGTCGAGGAGCACCAGCCACAGCGTCGTCGAGTCCGCCGCGCCGAAGTAGGGCGAATGCGGCCGCTCTTCGAAGGCAGTCAGCTCGCCGAAACGCAGCTCGTGCAGGATCTTGCCCGGCTCTTCGTCCCGAAAATCGTCGACCCGCGTCCCCTGCATAGAGCCGAGGACCTCAAGCGTCGTGCGGGCGAGATCGGGCAGGAATGGCAGTGCCTGGTAGCTCGTGATCAGGCTGTCACGGCCGAACAGCGACATGAACCACGGCAGTCCGGCCGCGGGCACTGCTGCCTGGTCCTGGTGCGGCAAACGCAGCCGCAGCGCCGCGAGGTCCTCGATGCTCTTGTCGTACGCGCGCTCGAGCGGGCGCCAGTCGCTGTGGAGCCGCGGCGCCTGCTTCCGCCATTCGAGGTACGGATTCTCGAGCGAAGCCATCGTCTGGGCCTGGAGATCCTGAGGCGGCGTGAGACCCTCCGCGATCGGCACGATCCGTATCGAGCTGAGCCAGTAGCCCCCGGGGTCGAGGTGGACGGCGAACTCGATTGCGTTCTCGCTGAGACGAAGGCCGCTGCCCGACTCCACGGTGACATGCGTTTCGCGCGTGAAGTCGTCCCGGTTGTATCCGAGGACGAGTGTGCTGCCCTCGACGCGCCGGTAGCGCTGGCCCTTCTTCTCGAGCGCATCCTTCACCTCGAAGAGGTCGGCGAAGTCGGCATCGATGTCTATCCGCAGCGTCACGTCGCGCTGCTCCGGCGTGTGGTTGAAGATGCCGATCTCCTCCCGCAGGCAGCCGTCGATCCAGCGCCGCCGCACAACCGACATTGGCGAGTCGACGTAGGTCGTGCCGGTCGACGGGGCGAGGAAGAACTGGGCGCCGTAGTAGCGCTGTGTGTCGGTCGAAAGCACCGCGAGTCGCTGGTCACCGAGCGAAAGCTGCCACTTCGAAAGGAAGCGTGTGTCGAGCGCGAAGAAGCCATGCGGCGTCGTCGGTGTGCCGTCGATGTTTCCAAGGCGGTCTGAGGTGACGAAGGTGCTGCCCTCGAGGATGTTTACGGTATCAAGCATCGAAGCCCTCCTGCCGCAAGCGTAGACAGGAGGGCTTCCACTGAAATCGCGAACAATCAGGGTTTCGAAGCTATGGCGAGCCGGTGCCCCCGCCGAATACGCGCTCCTGCCCCGGCAGCTCCGAATGGCGGTGGAGGACGCGGATATCGTCATCATCGGAGCGCTGGAAGTCCATGCCGAAGTATTCATAGAGCAGGCGGGCGTCTTCGCCGTAGCTCCAGCCTTCGCCCAGCTCGACCGGCGGCTCGTCCGCAAGGTGGTCCTTCGTGAAGGCCACGCGGAGGTTCTCGCCGCTGGCAGTAACGGCGCTGACCGGCGCCAGGAGCATGCGCGGGTGAAAGAGACCGCCGCCTGCACCGACCCAGAGCGGCGCACCGGTCCGGTAGTCGTAGACCACCTCGTCAAGCGCGCCCAGCTTCTCGCCATCTTGCGATACCAGGTTTCGGCCCCGCCATTGCGCAAGAGTCCTCAGGTCCCATTCTCCGGCAGTCATCGTGCTTGTTCTCCTTGTCTTCGTCACGGCGCAAGCCTCGCCCTTCAACGCTAGCAGGAGAAAGGAATTCAAAAATGCTGGTCAGGTCTGTATAAAAAAGTCGATACTTGAACAGAATGGTCCCGCCAACCATCAACTACCGGATTGTTATCCCCCTGGGCATCGCTCTTGTTGCGCTGCTGCTCGGCGCCTGCACCGTTGGAGACAAGCCCGAGCAAACGCCCACGACGGCCCCAGCGAATACCGCTCCGCCGTCTGCGTCCGTCGCGCCACCGGCAGCGCTCGCCCAGACGACCGCCAACGCCGAGTTCATCCTCAGCATCACCCGAAAGAGCCGCTACATCTGGCCTGCCCAGGGAGCGATCACGAGCTACTTCGGTCCAGGCCACCCTACGGGTATCGACATCGCCCTCGACCTGAACAGCACCTCACCTATTCGCGCCGCCGGCGACGGGCGTGTGACCTTCGCCGGAGGTAATCCCTGCTGCAGCCTCGGGAACCGGGTCGAGATCGAGCACGCGAACGGCGGCAAGACGGTTTACGGCCACCTCGAGATCATTGATGTCTACGAGGGCCTCGAGGTGAAGCAGGGCGACCAGCTTGGTCTCGGCGGCGCCACCGGTGAGGCGGACGGCAAACATCTCCACTTCGAGGTCTACCAGGACGGCGTCGTCGTCGACCCCTTCCGCTTCCTGCCTGCCGACCAGCAGACCGTCTCGGGCGTCGACCGCGTGTCATGTGCCGAAGCGGCAATTCGCATCGACCCCGACTCGCAGCTCGAGATTCGGGTGCTGCCTCGCACGCTGAGCGGCTACGAGATCCAGACCGTGGCCTACACCGGCCTCACCGCCACCGCGCGAAGCATGAACGTCGTCGCGACGAAGCAGAGCGTTCTCACGGCGAATGTGAAAATCCCGGCGCTGGCTGCCGCCATGGGCGAGACCCTCGACGCGGGCCTCGACATCGTCCTCACGAGCACCGGCGCGGCGTCGCAGCAGGTGAGCTGCCGTATGACGATGCGCACCCGCCTGACACTCCCGAACCCTCCCGGCACCGGTGAGCGCCACATCGCCGAGGCCCTGACGCCCGTGCCCACGGCAACGCCAACGCGGACACCGATTAGCGGCCCGATCACCGCGCCGGTGCTCCAGCCGACGCCGGCCGCCGCCCCACCGCGCAACCCGACGCCACTGCGTCCGCCGGTCCTGAACCCGTCACCAATGCGCCCCCCGGTGCAATCGCCCTAGGCGCAGCGGCTCTCGCGGCCAGCTTCACTACACCGTCTCAACTCGACACGCCGGCGCTCCTCTTAGCGGTACGACTCGCATCCCAACGAAGATGAGTGACCGATGACGCTACCCAGGCGCGCCGATGCCTCGACCTGAAGACAGTCCTCTCCGTCATAGGCCTTGCGTGTGGGCACCACGCCTCGCACACCGGCTGACCCTCCAACCGCGCCAGCCTCCCACGACTCGCAGCCCGACGCAGGAGGGATCTCCGTTCGGGTAGCGGACTCAATCGGCTGGACCGGTCAGCTGTGGCTGGGGGCGAATATTCGGCATAGCGGGGTCGGTCTCCGGTAATCCGCAGGGAGATCCCTCCGCCGTCGGGATGCGGGTCCTGGCCGTCACCCACGAGCAGGCGGGCAGGTGCATCCCGCGGCCCACGAGTCGGGGACTGAATCGAAACTGTTTTTAGCTTTCATCCAGGAAGAATACGAACAGCAGCAGGTGAGGCCCGATCTCGCGGACACGCAGAAGGGCGCCGTTCCTGGGAACGACGCCCTTCTGCTCTTGGCCGAGGTTGGTGCTACTTGAGGCCGGCGTCTCCGGTGCTCGGCGGCCGGATCGTGGCGCCGGTGCTCGGGGGCCGGATGCAGACGCCGTCGCCGATGGGAGTGCAGGCGGTTGAGGCCCCGCCCGTACCGCCGGTGGAGGCGACCGCGGCCGGCGGCGTTGCGGCACAGTTGACCTTGATGACCATCTTGGTGAACTTATCGCCGGACGCTGCCGTGATCGCCACGTCGCCGCCGTAGAGAGGCGCCAGGTAGGTGATGTTCAGTACGCCGTTCTTGTTCGTCGCGGCGTTGTACTGCGAGACGGTGGTCAGTGCCTGCGAGGCCTCAGAGCCGCCGTAGGTCGTCGTCACACCGGCATCGACCTGGAAGACACCGGCGCTGGCGATGAAGCGGACGTCCGTGCCCTCAGCGGGGACCTGGTTCTTGGCGTCGCGAACACGGGCGCCGATGAAGATCGCCTCGCCGCAGCCGGCCGTCATGCTCGAAGCGCTGAGCTGAATCGAGCCGGTGGCGCCGCTGCCGTCGGTGACGACGTCGGGGCAGAACTGCTGGACAGTGATTTCACCCGGGTAGTCACTCAGGCCGCCTACCCATGCCCGGACCTTTGCGTTGGTCATGCCGGGAGTGAGCGTGAGCGTCGCGAAGGGGTCGGTTTCGGCTGCCGTGTTCGGCGGGCCTACGTAGAGGAGGCCCATGTCGGTCTCCCAGTGGAAGCCCAGGCCATCGACAATACGGCCGTTGCTGTCACGGGCCGTCGCAGTCAGATTGGCAGTGCCGCCACAGGGAATGACGTTCGGGTCGGCAGTCACCGCGATGGCGATCGGACCACAGACCTGGCGCACTTCGACCGTCTCGGACTCACCGCCAGACACGACCGTCACGGTAGCCGAGGGAGTTGCAGAAGGCAGGAAGAGGACGGCGTTACCATCGATCGCTGCCGGGGAGTTCGGTGCGCCGACATCCAGGCTGCTGCCCGAAGTCGTGCTCCACTGGTAGATCGCGTTGGGAACGACGTTGCCGTTGATGTCGCGCAGGACGGCAGTCAGCTTGACGGTGCCGCCACCACAGGGAAGGTAAGGCGGGCTGCCGAAGATGCTGAGCGGCGCGCACTGGTTTTCCACCGTGACAGTTACCGGCGCGATATCCGTTTCTCCGTCAATGCTAACGGTCACCGTGGCGTCTGCCGACGCAGGGAGCAGCGTCAGCGTCGCAACACCGACGCCTTCGTTCACAATCGTGCCGGAGTCGGTGACGAACTTGAACGTCAGGCCATTAACGGTGTTGCCGTTCTGGTCGCGCACAACGGCTGTGATTGTCGTGTCACCGCCACACGCGATCACGGGCGGCTCAGCAGACGCCGAGAGTGTTCTCTCCGTCACTGCTGAAGCGAAGGTGAACGTGCAGGTCATGTCCTCGCCGTCAACAATGAGAACGCGCAGGACGTTACCACTGAGAGAAACCTTTGAAGACTCCTGTGTGCCAGGCGGCGTCGTTCCAAAGTCAGGACCGACAGGGCAACCGTCTACACCCGTGAGCAAAGAGCCCGATGCTGGGGTAACCGTAATCGTCCAAGTGCCATCTGTGTTGCAGGTGACCGTGGGGGGAACGGTTGAGAACTCGCCGTTCGCCAGCAGTAGCGAGGCGTCTTCGCAAGCCCCCGGTGCATCGACTGCAAGCGAATGTGCGTTGGTCGACGTTGTATCAGTGACCTTGACCGTGAGGTTATTCCCTGCAGCGGCATGGACCGCGTCTGGCCCCTGATGCCCCCACCCGGCGAACCGAGGATGAGGAGCAAAGCGAACAGTGTCGCCAGTGCTCCAAGTCTCATTACTGTCTTCATGCGAAAAGCGCCTCCCAAATGTATGAATGCTTCAGCAGCTAATGCCGGCTGAAGCGCTCATCAATGGGTGAAGGACGTTGCTCGATGAACGCAGAGAACCGAGGACAAGTCAAAACGTTGTCAGAAGAGGAGCCGTGTTGCCTCATGCACACGGCGGACTGACAGCTAGGACTCGAAGCCCTGGGTACGAGCACGCCAACACCAACCTAGTTTGGGCGCCCCTTGGAAGTCTCGATCGCCCGGCCAATTGAGCGATGAAACCCCCGCCACCAACTCCGAGGGTCAATCCCTTGCTACAAGACCAGGAGAAGTGCAACCAACAACCGGTCCCGTAACAAGCGAGAGTCTAAGCTCGGCCCAGAAAGGCCGTCAATTAGGGTATTCCCCTACGGGTTTGAGTTTTCTTCGC
>JBFWZE010000025.1:0-12101 GCA_050185685.1 Dehalococcoidia bacterium | reverse complement strand
GGGCTGATCGAGCCGTGGCAGGTGCTGATCTGCGCCTTCCTCACCGGCGCGGGGCAGGCGTTCAACAACCCGGCACGGCAGGCGATCTACCCGCAGCTCGTGCCGCGAGACGACCTGAGCAGCGCCGTGAACCTCAACTCGATGGCCTGGCAGACCACCCGCATCCTCGCACCGGCGGCGGGTGGCGCCCTGATCGCGGTCGCCGGCGTTTCTGCCGCCTTCTTCGCCTGCGCCGCCGGTTACCTGCCGTTCGCCCTCTTCGTCCGCACGTTGAAGGTCGAGCGCGTCCCCGCCCGCGGCCTCAAGTTGCGCGACGCGATTATCGAAGGCCCCCGCTATGTGCTGTCGAACCCGCTATTCACCGCGCTTATCGGGCTCACGTTCTTCAACAGCTTCTTCGGCACCGGCCTCTTCCAGATCTTCCCGATGATCGCGAAGGAGGTGCTCGATGTCGGCCCGTCCGGTCTCGGTCTCATGTACAGCGCGATGGGCGTCGGCTCGCTAAGCGGTCTCTTCGTGGCCAGCCTGTTCGGCGGCAATCCGCGCAAGGGTCAGATGATCCTGGTCTGCGCCGCGATCTACGGCTTCGTGATCCTCTTCTTCGCCGTCGCCACCGTGTTCTGGGCAGCGCTGATCGCCCTCTTCCTCATGGGCGGGACCAGCCAGTGCTACATGGTGATGGTCCAGACCGCCCTGCAGATGGAAGTGCCTGACCAGCTTCGCGGCCGCGTCATGGGCATCTATACGATGACCTACAACATGGGGCCGCTCGGCGCGGCGCAGTCGGGCGGCCTCGCAGCGCTCTTCAACCCGGCAACGGCGCTGGCGGTCGGCGGCCTCTGTATCGTGGCGCTGGCGCTCTATCTCGCAGTACCGAACGCCGGCCTGCGCAGCCTGCGCTCAGCACCGGAGCCCGCGTAGCTCAGTCCAGGTGTTCGTCGCTGCCGTGGACGATCGCCCAGAGCGTGCGGCGGGTGTGCTCGCGAGCGGCGAACTCGGCCGCGTCACCGTCACCGCGCTCGATTGTCGCGAGGATCTCTTTGTGCTCCTCGAGGGCGCGCTGCGCGAGACCGTGCACCGGCTCGATGCGGTTGCGGTACGGCTCGACGTATCGGCGCGTGCCCATGAGTGTCGCGTAGAGGTAGGCGTTGCCGCTCGCCTTCGCGAGGGCGTCGTGAAACTGCTCCGCAATCTGGGCAGACTCGTGCGTACGCCCTTCGTGGATCGCCCGCTCTGCCTGGTCGATGAAGTCCTGCAGGATCGCGATATCGACGCGAGAGCGCGCGGCAGCAGCCTGGCGCGCCGCCATGCCCTCGAGCATCCCACGCACGCGGTAGACGTTAGCAAGGTCCTTGTCGGTGAGCTCGACGACGAGGTAGCCGCGGTACTGCTGCGACAGGTAGCCCTCGGTGCAGAGCCGGTGCAGCGCCTCCCTGATCGGCGTGCGGCTCATGCTCAGGCGCTCGACGAGATCGAGCTCGTAGAGCACAGAGCCGGGCGAGAGGGCGCCGGACTCGATCTCCTGGCGCAGGCTGCTGTAGGCGCCGTCTGCCAGACGTCCCCTTGGCCCGGAGCGGGTAAAACTGCCGGCTTCGGAAAGGTCAAAGCGTCCGTTCACGTCGAATGGTCCCGTGCTGCGAGCCGTTGATGCGCCGGTGGCGGTTACCGGTTGTCACGACTGTATCCGAAGTATACAGTGTGCCCTGCCATTTGAATGTGTGCGTGGTATCAGTTTCGGCCGGCACACGTAGTGGCTTAACACAAGGTTCACAAGCAGCGAGAGGGACATGACCACGGGAACCGAACTCACCGAAGAAAGCACGAGCAGATTCGTTCAGGCGGGCAGCTTCAAGCTTCACTACAACGAGGCGGGCAGCGGCCCAGCGTTGATCCTGCTCCACGGCGGAGTCGCCGGCTCCTGCGGCTGGAACAACTTCGCCTGGAGCCTCCCGCTGCTCGCCCGCAGCTTCCGCGCAATGGCCGTCGACCTCCCGAACAATGGCAAGAGCGACGCTGTCGCCCTGACCGAGCCCGCCTCGCTGGCAAACGCGCGCGCGGTGAAGGACATGCTCGACAGCCTCGGCATCGAGAAGGCGTACCTCGCGGGCAACACCCAGGCGGTGCGTGAGTTCGCGATCGAGTGGCCGGAGCGCACCCTCGGCATCGCCTGCATCGGCGGCGGCGCGACCGGGCAGAGCATCTTCGTGCCGCGCAACCCCGACCCCTCTCCGCTGCAGCTCGCCCAGCAGAAGCCGAGCGAAGAGACGATCCGCGGCCTCGCGAAGTTCATCATGTACGACGCCTCGCGCTGGGACGACCAGATCATCGCGATGACCACCGCGTACGCCACGAATCCGGAGCAGGCGAAGGCGCGCGGTGAATCCTTCCGCGGCGCCGGTCGCGACCTCCTCGCCGAGTCCGCGAAGGTCACCTGCCCGGCGCTGGCGATTTTCGGCCGTGACGACCGTCAGGCGGCGCTGGACGGCAGCCTGCGCCTGCTCTGGGCGCTGCCGGACTCGGAGCTGCACATCTGGTCGAAGGCGGGGCACTTCCCCCACGTCGACCAGCCGGAGAAGTTCGCCCGGCTGCTGGAATACTTCTTCCTGGGCTGAGCCGTCTCAGCGCTTCCGAGCAGGCTTCGCGAGGACGTTCTGCATGCTGAAGCGGACGATGTCGCCGATCAGGTCGAGCGGCATCGGCTGCTTCAGGGGGAAGCGCAGCGTGCCTTTGTCGTTGACGTAGGCGGCGATACGCTCGCCGAATTCGTCGATGATGCCCGCGATGCCGTACATGCCGATGTGCTGCTTGTAGGCCGCCATGTAGGTCAGCAGGCGCCCGTTCAGCTCGAACATTGGGATGTGGTAGCTGATGCGCTCTGCGACGCCGGGGACGAGCTCATGAACGAGCTGGCGTATCTGCGTCAACGCTGCCGCTGCGTCTTCGGGCACCGAGGCGATGTACTCATCGATGTCGCGGAAGTTCTGCTCAACCGGCATACAGCGCGTCCACTATTGGCTCGCTCACGCGGGCACCGCCTCGATCATCAATGTCGCCCCAAAGACCTTCGCGAAGGCACGACGGTGCGTATCGAGGCCGCCGAGCTCGACCTCCCAGCCCGGCTTCACAGCGACGTGGAGGACCACGCGGTCCCGGTCGAGGCGCTCAAGCGTCGCCGAGCCGACAACCTGCGCCTGGCTGCGGTCGAGGCCCTCGGCGAGGCGGAGCAGGATGCTGGCGACGCGAATGGCAGCGCGGTCCTTCGGCGCAAACTCGGCGAGAGCACGTTCGTTGGCGCGCGGGATCGCGTTGCGGTGGAAGCGCACGATCGTCGCAATCATCGCGATCTCGGTCTCGTCGAAGCCCAGGAGCTCGGCGTTGCGAATGAGGTACTCGCTGTGGCGCTGGTAGCCGCTGTAGGTGAGGAAGGCGCCGATGTGGTGAAGCAGCCCGGCGTACTCAAGCAGCTCCCGCACCGCATCGCCCGCGCTGTGCAGGCCGGCCGCCTTCGCGCTGTCGAAGAGCTCGACGGCCAGCCTCGCGGTCGCATCCGCGTGCGCCTCGTCGAAGTTGCAGCGCCGCCCGAGCTGGAGGACGCTGCGCCGCCGCACCGAGTCGCCGCCGACCAGGTCTGCGTGGCCGTGACGCTGCAGGTAGTCGGTGAGCAGTCCTTCCCGCAGACCGCGGCCTGAGACCTGCAGCTCGCGGACGCCGGTGTCCTCCATCAGCACCTCGAGGATCGCCGCGCCGCCGATGATGATGTCGGCGCGTCCGGGGTTGAGGCCGGGGACCTTTCGCCGCTCGTCGAGGCTGAGGGACCGGAGATGCGAGATCGTGCGCTGCAGGTCGGTGAGGCTGAGGCCCTCGTTGACGCGCCCCGACTCGCCGTACATGAGATACGAGGCGACATCCGCGAGGTTCTCAATCGTGCCGGAGCTGCCGATGGCGACGTTCGGCTTGAGCTGGCGGAGCTGACGCAGCTCCTGGGCCACCTCCGAACGCACAAAGCTGCGCAGGTGCTCGTAGGTACGCGTCGAGACCGAACCGGTGTGATGGCTGAGGAACTGGTCGCTGAGCCGGATCGCGCCTAGAGGCAGGGAGGTCAGGAAGTCCTGCCCGGCCTCGTTGCCGATCGAGACCTCGGTGCTGCCGCCGCCGATGTCGATGAAGAGGCCCCTTCGCGGACCAAGGTGGAGACCACTGGCAACGCCGGCGTAGATCAGACGGGCTTCCTCGAGTCCGGAGATCACGTGGACGTCGAGGTCGGCCTCGTCACGCAGGCGGTCGAGGAAGACACGCTGGTTCTCCGCCTCACGCGTCGCCGCCGTCGCGACGGCAATGATTTCGCCCGCCCCCGCCGCGCGTGCCAGCATCGCGAACTGACGCAGCACCGCAACGGCACGGTCCATGGCGTCGACGCGCAGGTGCTGATGGCGGAAGGCGTCCTCGCCAAGACGTACGGTCTCTTTGAGCTGATGGATGACGGTATAGGCGCGGTTGCGGTGCAGACGGACCACGAGAAGACGAATCGAGTTCGTCCCTATGTCGATGAAGCCGACGGTTGACGGGGCTGCGACGTCGGTCATCTCGAGAACCTGCCGGCTTGCTAGCTCATTGACGGCGCCAGTGCTCCATTAACCACTCCTGAGAACTCAGCGGCTCCTCACCAGGACCGGGTTTCAGGTCGCTGTACGTACCGTCTGGTAACAGCATACGAGCCTGGACATTGTCTTTCAGGTGGATCTTCAAAACGTCATCGATAATTGTCCGTCGCAGGACGGGAGACTCCACCGGGAAAAGGACCTCGACGCGCCGGTCCAGGTTTCGGGGCATCAGGTCGGCGCTGCCCTGCAGGAGCTCCTCGTTACCGCCGTTGCGGAAGTAGAAGATCCGCGCGTGCTCGAGGTAGCGGCCGACGATCGAGGTGACCTTGATCGTCTCGCTGACGCCGGGGACGCCGGGACGGAGACAGCAGATTCCCCGCACCTGGAGGTCGATGCGGACACCGGCCTGCGATGCGCGGTAGAGCGCCTGGATGCACTGCTTGTCGACGAGGGCGTTCATCTTCATCGCGATGTAGCCGTCGCCGTGGGCACGATGCCGGGCAATCTCGCGGTCAATGCGGCTGATGATGCCGCTGCGCAGGCTATCGGGTGCGACGAGCAGCTTCCGGTAGTCCTCCTTGTGGGCGTAGCCGGTCAGCGAGTTGAAGAGGTCGGAGATGTCGGCGCCGATCGTCGGGTCGCAGGTGAAGAACGACAGGTCGGTGTAGATGCGGCTCGTGACGAGGTTGTAGTTGCCGGTGCCAAGGTGGACGTAGCGGCGGATGCCGTCCGCCTCCCTGCGTACCACGAGGCACACCTTCGCGTGAGTCTTGAGGCCAAGCACGCCATAGACGACGTGGACGCCCTCGTCCTCCAGCGCCCTCGCCCAGGCGATGTTGTTCTCTTCGTCGAAGCGGGCCTGGAGCTCCAGCAGCACGGCAACCTGCTTACCCTGCTGCCGCGCCTCGGTCAGTGCCTCGACAATGGGTGAGTTGGCGCCGACGCGGTAGAGGGTCTGCTTGATCGCGAGCACGTTGGGGTCGGCAGCGGCCTCACGCACGAAGTCGACCACCGGGACGAAGCTGTCGTAAGGGTGGTAGAGGAGGAAGTCCTGGCCGCGGATGAGCTCGAAGATGCTCTCGCCTTTGCTCATCGCAGCCGGGACGCCGGGCATGAAGGGCGGGTACTTGAGGTCGGGCCGGTCGATACGCGTCAGCTCCATGAGGTCGGCGAAGCGCAGCGGCTCGGCGAACATGTAGACCTGGTACGCAGGCAGGTCGAGGTTTCGCAGCAGCAAGTCGCGGATTCGGTCCGGCGCGCGCTGGTCCATCTCGAGGCGGACAACTGAGCCCCAGTGGCGCATTTCGACCTGCTCCTCGATGTCGGTGAGGAGATCGGACGCCTCGTCGTCCTTGATCTCGAGGTCGGCGTCGCGGGTTACCCGAAAGGGATAGGACGCCTCAACCCGGAGACCGGGGAAGAGCATATCAAGGTTCGCGGCGATGACCTCTTCGGCCCAGACGAAGGTCGTCGCCATGATTTCGGTGAGACCCAGCGCCTCGTAGCGGTCGACGTTTTCCTCGTCAGGCACCGGGACGAAGCGGGGCAGCGTGTCGGCGACCTTGACGCGCGCGAAGCGCTCGCCGTGCTGCGGGTCGCTGACCACGACGGCAAGGTTGAGGCTCAGGTTCGAGATGTGAGGAAACGGGTGCGCCGGGTCGAAGGCGAGCGGCGTCAGCACCGGGAAGATCTGCTCAGCGAAGTAGCGGCGGAGAAGCGCCCTCTGCTTCGGCTGCAGCGAGTCGTAGGTCGTCACGTTGATGCCCGCGCGGTGCAGGTCGGGCAGGAGGTCGTTGTTCCAGACGTCGGCCTGCTGGCTCAGCTGCACCGACAGCAGCTCCCGGATACTGGCGAGCTGCTGCGAGGGCGTCAGGTTGTCGGGAGGCGCCTCCATGACGCCGCCGGTCACCTGGCGCCTGAGGCCGGGAACACGGATCATGAAGAACTCATCGAGGTTGTTGGCGAAGATCGCGAGGAACTTCACACGTTCGAGCAGCGGCAAACTGGGGTCACGGGCCTCTTCGAGCACGCGCTCGTTGAAGCGGACCCAGCTGAGCTCACGGTTGATATAAAGGGATGGGTCGTTGAGGTCTACCGGCACGTCGCCGCCTGCAGATGCGTCCTCTTCGTCGACCGTTGTCATCCGATTCCCACGTATTCCGGCTACGGCTGCGCCTGTAATGCTGGGCGGACAACGTTAACGGCTTGTTAACAGTAGTAAGCAGGCCGTAAAAGCTCTCACGCCCCACACTCGATCTTCGACGGGCTCTCTTGCGAGCTTGAGGCTAACGGCCACGCTCGTCAACGCCCTCACGATGTCTGGACCGATTCTTCTCCGCTCTCGTGATGCGGCGCGCCGATTGCATGCCGGATCTGCATTGTTCGCTCCGTAAGATGAGTCAGCTTCTCCTCCAGCCAGCCCTCAACCGTAAGAGGCCACAATCGCTCCTGGTTGGCCTCTCGTTCCCACTCCGGCCCGGAAAGGAGCCGCAGCAGCTCGATGTTCGAGAGCGCGACGGCGTTGAACGCAGCCAGTGAGACATCGACGGGACGCTCGTAGTGAAGATGCCGCGAGTAGTACTCGTCGTCCCAGGGATGGAGGACCGGCGTGTTCTCCGTGAGGATCCGCCGGAGCCGCACGCCGTCCTCGATCTCTGCGTCAGCGAGGTGATGGATGAGCTGCCGCGCAGTCCAATCACTCGCGGACGGGCGCACCAGATCGGCGAGGTGGCGCATCAGCTCGCGCGCCGGCGAGGCGGCATGGCCGGGACGGCGGTCGAGCACGTCCTCCCCCAGCCCGGACGCCAGCTTCATCACCGCGTCCACGCCGCTCCGATACCGCTGCAAGAGCTCGTGACGACGTAGCTCCTCCACGGTCAGGTGCCGTGACCCGCGGCGTCGAGCGCCGGCGCGGCTGGCTTACCGGCCGGCGGCGCGCCTCCCGTTGAACGCGCGTACACCAGCTTCAATGCGAGGGGCGTTGCGACAGTGGTGACCAGCGTCATCAGGATCGACGCCGAGAACACGCCCGGACCGACCGCCCCGGCAGCCAGCCCCGCGGCGGCGATGACGAGGGCAACCTCACCGCGCGACATCATGCCGACGCCAACAATCAACGCGCCGTTGTGCTTGAAACCGGTCAGCCGCGCCGGCAGATAGCAGCCCAGGACTTTTCCGAGGACCGCCACCACGAGAAGACTGGCAACAAGCGCCGGCTCCTCGACGAGGCTGCCGAAGTCTGCCTTGAAACCAATGCCTACAAAGAACACCGGGACAAAGAAGCTATACGCCACCCAGTTGAGACCGTCGCTGACGGTGTGAATCAGCCGCGTGCGCGAGATCAGCAGGCCGGCCATATAGGCGCCGGTGACGGTCGCGACGCCGCCCAGCTCTTCGGCAGCCCAGGCATAGGCGAGGGCCGCGGCGATGACGATTGAGAGCTGCGCCTCGGTCGGTAGCCGCTCCTCCATCTGACGCGCAATCGGCTGTGACAGGACATAGCCGAGGGCGAAAGACGCAGGCAGGAAGATCGCCATCTTCGCGATCGACTCCACCGGATCGCCGTCGCCCACCATCGTGAAGACGAAGGAGAGCACGACGACGCCCATGATGTCGTCGATGATCGCGGCGGCCAGGGTGGTCGTGCCCTCGGCACTGCGCAGCAGGTTCAGCTCCTTGAGCGTCTGCGCCGAGATGCTGACGCTCGTCGCCGTCAGGATCGCGCCGAGGAACCAGGCCTCATGCGTCGGCAGTCCGAACGCAAAGCCGATGCCAAGACCGCCCGCAAAGGGCAGTGCGACGCCACCAACCGCCACACCGAAAGCAGGTACCGAGACGCGCCGCATCGTGTCCATGTCGGTCTCGAGGCCGGCGAGGAACATGAGGATGATGACGCCAATCTGGGAGAGTGTCTCCAGGGTGGCGTCCTCATGGATCAGGCCGAGAACCGCCGGTCCGATGAGCAGGCCAATGGCGATGTTGCCGACCGGCGTGGGCAATCCAAGAATCTGGCCGGCCTGGCCTGCGATTTTTCCCGCAACCAGGATGCCGGCAAGGACAATCAGGATGTCGATGTGATCGTGCATGGGGTCCCCGTCCTACGCGCTGCCATCCCGCGAGCGGCCGGCGTGCGGGGCACAAAAACGGGAGGGCACTTGCCCTCCCGTCTGAGCTTCAAATTCGAGATTGCTTACTTCTTCTTGAGAAGCGTAGGCACTACCACAAACAGTGCCGTCATTGCCACGAAGGCACCAATAGCAACGATTTCCATGTCCAACCACTCCTTCCCCAGATTCTTTCATCACTCTATGGACGCTTTGTTTCTTACAGGTTTCCCCTGCATTACCGGTTGTTTACGAGTACTGACCGGAGGCGGAACACGCATCGCATCCCGCCTCCGCAGTTGGTGCTAGACGAGAGCCGGCGTGGGCTCGACGTCGTCAGCCGGGTAGGCAATCTGTGTGTGCTCGGTGACGTCGACACCAGCGATCTCGTCCTCTTCCGGAACGCGCAGGCCCATCGTCGCCTTGATGATGCCGAAGACCAGCGCCGACGTAACCGCCGTCCACGCGACCACGGCGACCATGCCGATGAGCTGCGAGACGATCTGCGAGCTGCCGCCGTCGATCAGGCCGGAGACCTCGAGGTAGGTGCCGTCAGCGAAGATGCCGACCGCCAGCACACCCCAGAGACCGCAGAACATGTGGCAGGGGACTGCCCAGACCGGGTCGTCCAGCTTCACAACGTTCTCAAGGAAGCTCGCGCCGTAGACGACGATCGGGCCGGCAATTGCGCCGATGACGACGGCCGCCCAGGACTCGACGAATGCGCAGCCCGCGGTAATCGCCACCAGGCCGCCGATGATGCCGGAGCAGGTCGCAACCAGGTCAACCTTGCCGGTCTGGATGAAGCGGATGTAGTACGCGCCGATACCGCCCGCCACACCGGCGAGGAAGGTGTTCACAGCGATAACCGAAATGCGAAGGTCAGTGGCAGCGAGCGTGCTGCCGGGGTTGAAGCCGAACCAGCCGAGGAACAGGATCAGCATGCCGAGTGCCACGAGCGTCACGCTGTGACCGGGGATCGAGCGCGCCTTGCCATCGGGGCCGTACTTGCCGATTCGAGGGCCAACCATGAGACCGCCGACGAGGGCCGCCGTACCGCCGACCGTGTGGACCACCGCTGAGCCCGCGAAGTCACGGAACGGGGTGTCCATCGTGCCAAGCCAGCCGCCGCCCCACGCCCAGTGGCCGAAGACGGGGTAGATGAGCGCGCTGATCAGGAAGCTGTACGCCATATAGGCGTTAATCTTGGTGCGCTCTGCCATCGTGCCCGAGACGATCGTCGCGGCAGTTGCGGCGAAGACCATCTGGAAGATCCAGAGCTCGAAGGTCGTGACGTCGTACGCGTCGGCTGCCAGGAAGAAGCCGGACGATCCGAAGAAGTCGTTGCCATCCTCGAGGCCGGACGATAGCGCAGAGCCGCCGAACATGATCGCGAAACCGAAGGCCCAGAAGGCCATGCCGCACATGAGGAAGTCGACGACGTTCTTCGTCAGCACGTTGACGGTCGACTTGGCACGGACGGAGCCAGCTTCTAACAAGGCAAAACCTGCCTGCATGAAGAAGACGAGGAACGCCGCCATGAGCGTCCAGACGAAGTTCACCGGTGCGTTCGGGTTCGCCTCAAGCGTTGCCGCGCCGGTGGGGTCGCCTTCAGCGAGCGCCTTGCCCTGCATCATCGAGATGCCGACGAGCATGACGCAGATGCCCATCAGCGTCATGCGAAACGTCTTGGAGCAGGCCAGGTGCATGAGAAACCTGTGAAGCCAGGTCTCCCTTCGTGTGACTACTGCAGCTGCAAATGCCATGGATTCCTTCCCTACTTAAGCCCAGATCGGTCAGGGGTACTGCTCAACTCACTTCATGGGCCAGCCCTCGAATGGGGCCAAAGTCCTGCTGCCGGACGGACGAGGCCGTAGCCGCGACGCGGTACCGTCTTGATGATGTAGGGCTGCAGGCCGCTGAGCTTCCCGCGCACCCGGTGAACGAGCACGTTTAGGTGTCGGATCGCCTTGCGTTCATCACTCCCGAAGAGCTGCAACGCGAGCTCCTCGAACGAGACGATCTTGTTCGGCCGGAAGGCGAGCGCCCGCAACAGCTCGAACTCGACAGATGACAGGTAAACGTCCTGGTCGTCGATCGCCACCTGGTAGCCCTCGACGTTGAGCCAGAGGTTGCCGAGCACCAGCTCAGGCGAGTGCGGCGCAGGCAGGTTCGAAGCGAGGGACGTCATTCGGCGCCCGCCATCTCTGTCGTACGGCCATTCCTCGCCTGCACCAGCCCGTACCCTCGACCACGCACGGTGCGAATCTCGTACGGCTTCAGCGCTGTCAATTTCTGACGTACGCGATGGACGATCACGTGCAGGTGTCGAATGCTGCCGTGGCCGGAATTCGGCCAGAGGCGCTGGACGATGACGTCGTAGGCCAGGACGCGATCGGGTTCCGCCGCCAGCACACAGAGGAGTTCGAACTCGTTGTAGCTGAGCTCAACCGGCCAGCCATCGATGAGCGCCTCGAAGGTATCCAGGTTCAACGAGAGGTTGCCAACCGAGATGACAGCCGATCTGTCGCCGTCCGATTCCATCGCCGACAAGCTCCCAGCCGCTTCAGCAGTCATGAGCGTCCCTCACGATCCAGCGCCTTCTGTTTCCCTGCAGTCAGTTCCTGTAAGGATGCTGAGACACTAGGGAACGATTGTTACGACCCTTTTGCAGGCCCCTTACCTGCGTGTACTGAAACTGTGAAAAAGACTGTGAATGAGCCGTGAAGTCGAATCTGCTCTCGACGGCGTTGTCACTCGCGGGCTATAAGTTAGCTACGGAGA
Source organism: Dehalococcoidia bacterium (assembly GCA_050185685.1). Classification (GTDB taxonomy): domain Bacteria; phylum Chloroflexota; class Dehalococcoidia; order DSTF01; family WHTK01; genus WHTK01. Next base: position 613 of record JBFWZE010000025.1, on the reverse strand, counting down.
TGCGGGAGTTTTCAGCAACCTGGCAGGAGTTGAGCACTCGTCACAAGGGGACGCTGGCGGTTGCTGCGCTCGCGAGTCTGGCCCTCATCGGCCTCTCGGTTGCGGGCGAAGACGTTCACCCGCCGAACGCGGTGCTCGTATTTCTGCTGCTGACGCTGCTGGTTTCTGCCACGTTCGGTCCCAGAGTCACGCTGGTCGCCGCGATCCTCTCCGACGTGTGCCTGCTGTTCTTCTTCTTCGAGCCGATTTTCGTCCCGTGGGCCCACGACACCCAGCTTCGACTCACGGCCGCGATTTTCCTCGTGGTGTCAGTGGTCATTGGCTCGCTGTTCCAGGAGCTGCGGCCGCGCCTTGTTACGGCGTCGGCCGGTGCCGGCACCGCGCTCGCCTGGGCGCCCGCAACGCCACCGCTGCCGATCGCCATCCCGTCCGACAGGCACTACTCGTCCCCTCTCCTAATCGACGTCTCGAAGCACGTCGTTGTGATGAACGGCAAAGAGGTGATGTTGACGCCGACGGAGTTCAGCCTGCTCCAGTACTTCGCGGTGAACGTCGGCAAGATCCTCACGCACCAGGAGATTCTCGCCAACGTCTGGGGTGAGGAGTACGGCAA
>JBFWZE010000024.1:15537-28873 GCA_050185685.1 Dehalococcoidia bacterium | reverse complement strand
AGACGGTGCTCACCAGCGTTTTCGACATCGTCCAGGAGGCGAAATGGCCGCGGCAGTACCCGGGCCGCGCCCTCGTCAACGATTTCACCGACAAGTGGTCGAAGCGCGAAGACGAGCTTCGGGAGTCCCTGCCTGAAGCGCAGGCGGAGTTCACCGCCGCCCGCGCGCGTGATGACTACACGACGCACTACATCTACGCCGGCCAGTCGGTCGGGCTGGTTCGGGAGGTCGTCCCGGCGCAGCGGCTTGTTGTTAGGCTGATGGATGAGGCAGAGGCGGTGCTGCGTAACGCTTCGGGGTTGCTGAGCTAGAAGGCGTCGAATCGCTCTGTTCGCCGCTCGGCTGTCGCATGCCTGGGACGCCTCGCAGACGACGTCAGTGCTTGTACGTCATAAACGGGCGGCCAGACTACCGCGTCGCGCCTGCCGGCGCTGGCGGATTGTAAAACAAGAATCCGGGGGACACCCCCGGCGCCCCCGCGCATGGGCTGCGCCCCTACGAACCCCGCTCGGCCTTCGCAGGCTTTGCAGCCTCGCCCGCCTGAGGTTGGAAGGGGCTGTGCCCCTCCCGGGGTCTGGGGTGTCCCCAGCAACACAACCCCTATCGCGAGCAGCGAAGCGACGCGCAGCGGTTTCTGGCCGCCCGTCTGCAACACCAGCAGCACGCCCACGTTAAGGACGAGGCCGCGTCACTGGAGCGCCCTCACCCCCCAGTCGATTCGCTCTCTTTCGGGCCACGAGAGGGCAGCTCTCGATACCTCCGCTTCGACGGCGGTCCCAGTAATCCCCTACAACAACCCGTCCCGAATCAGCGATGCCATGACTTCCGGCTCCTCGCTGTGGGGGTCCGGCTCTCCTGCCATGACCGCTCGCAGCGTCTGCGCGCGGCGCTGGCGAAAGGAACCCTCGAATTTCGACTGCTTGCGTAACGGCGGATACGTCATTCCCCGGGATGGGCAGAGCGAGAGCAGCGGGCACTCGTCGCAGCGGGGCAGCCGGGCGATGCAGACCGTGGCGCCGAGGTCCATCAAAGCCTCTGCCGCCGCCGGCGTGAAGCTTGCCGCGCTGCGCTCGAGGACGCGGCCGATGTTGACGTCGACCGGCAGCACGGGCTGCTTGAGGGCGAAACGGGCGACCGCGTCAGCCGTATAGCGCCCGACGCCTGGCAGGCCGGTAAGGTCCTCTGGCCACCCGCTCACGGCGATGACCTCGGCGGCGCGATGGAGGTTCACAGCGCGGCGGTTGTAGCCGAGGCCCTGCCAGGCGCGAATCACCTCTGCGCGGTCTTCGGCGGCGAGGGCGGCGGGGCCGGGCCAGCGTTGCATCCACTCCGACCATCGCTCGATGACCCGGGCGACCTGCGTCTGCTGCAGCATGATCTCGGAGACGAGCACCGCCCAGGGGTCGTTCGTCCGCCGCCAGGGCAGGTCGCGGCGGGCAGAGTGGTGCCAGTCGAGGAGAAGGTCCTCGGCGGCGGTCGAGCTCACGAGCGTGGCTCCGGGCTAGTCGAGTGCGCCTCGCGAGGCCTTCGACAGGAACGGCAGCACTGTGGGCAGGACGACGTCGCTGCGCTGGAAGCCCATGCGGTGGTCGAGGCCCGGGAACTCGTGGTAGAAGACGATCGGCGGCGTCTTCTCCTGCATCGCCTTCGCGCGGGCCGCTGCCGGGTCATCGCTGCCGTTGTAGATCAGGACCGGCGCAATCGGCGCTTCGAGGCTGAATTCCGGGTCAGCCGCGGTGGCGAGAGCGGTCGCCCGCAGCGCTTCAGGGTCGTTGTTGCGCACGCCGAAACGAAGCTCCCGCGGCACCGTCTCGAGGTATCCATCGAGGCCGTTCTCGAGCAGGCCGGCGAGCTGGTTGAAGCGGTCCTTCGGGTTCGGGCCGGGAGCGGCGCCGCCGACGACCACCGACTTGAAGCGGTCGCCGCCGAGGGTCGCGACTGCCAGGCCGAGCATGCCGCCCATGGAGTAGCCCCAGTAGTGGGCGCGGTGGATATCGAGGTCGTTAAGGATGGCGATGATGTCATCAACCTTCTCCTGCGCGGAGTAGGCGGCGACGTCGTGGGGCTTGTCGGAACGGCCATGCCCGCGAGCGTCGACCATGATGCACTCGTAGTTCGGCACCAGGGCCGCGACGTAGCGCAGGTTCACCCAGTGGTGCATGTTCATGCCGAAGCCGTGCACGACGACGATCGGCTCGCCCTCGCCTTCGACCTCATAGTGAATCTTGACGCCTTTGTTGTCCGCGAATGGCATGACAGCGTTACTCCTGGACTTTGAAACGAACCCGGGCCAGCTTCCCTCAGGGTACGCCAGTCCCGCTTATGGAGCTATCGACAAAGCCGCCTGCATGACGGCTGTTATTCGCCGTTGAGGTATACGGCGGCGGGTCAATTTGTGTCAATGCGAAGGGGAAGCGGGTGCTTGGGAAACTCCCATTCCTGAGCCTGCGCGGCTGAGCATCGCCCTCTCTGGGGCTTCAGTACTCACCGTTTACGCCTTCATGACGTCTCCGCGGGCTAGCCTCAGCGGCGTCGCGGTCTCCCGTTGAGCATGTGCACGGAGCGGCGTGTGTCAGAGGGGCTCGAGCGGAGCGTGCTGATGCATGACGCGACATCGGCCCTCGTGGTGCCTCTTCACCACCGTGAGAGCGCTGCTGGAGTTACAGACGGGCGGCCAGCAGAGCGCTGCGCGACGCTTCGAGGCTCGCGATCTGTTCAGGGACTGGGGTGTCCCCAGACCCCGAGAGGGCCTCCGCCGTTCAACCCCAGGTACGATGCGAGGCGATGTGAATGCCCCGGGCACCCCTCTCCCCGCTCGGGAGAGGGGCTCGCGAAGCGAGAGAGAGCGCAGCGATTCGGGGTTGAGGGCTACGGGAAGATGCCTCTCGCCGTGATGGCGTCGATGACACGCTGGAGGGCGACGATGTAGGCCGCGTCCCGCATCGAAAGGCTACGGGCCTGCGAGAGCGCCGCGATCGAAGCGAAGGCGTTCACCATGATCCGCTGCAGGCGGCTGTTGACCTCCGACTCCTCCCAGAAGAACGACTGCAGGTCCTGCACCCACTCGAAGTACGAGACCACGACACCTCCGGCGTTGGCGAGGATGTCCGGCACCACGTAGATGCCACGCTCCTCGAGGATGCGGTCGGCCGCGTCAGTCGTCGGGCCGTTCGCGGCTTCGATGATCATCTTCGCCTGGATGTCGCGGGCGTTCTTGTCGGTGATCTGTCCTTCGAGGGCGGCCGGGATCAGGATATCTACCGGCAGCGTGAGCAGCTCCGCGTTGGTGACGTGGCTGTGTGCGAACTCGGACTGCTCGTGCTCGCCGATAAGACCGCCGGCTTTGCGGTCCGCGTAGATCGCTTCGACGTCGAGCCCGTTCGCGTTGTAGACGCCTCCGACCGAGTCGCTGACGGCAACGACCTTCGCGCCGGCCTGGGCGAGAAGACGGGCGGCGACGCTGCCGACATTGCCGAAGCCCTGCACGGCAACGGTCGCACCGTTGAGGTCGAGCCCTCGGACCTTGCAGGCCTCCTGGGTGACGTAGAGGACGCCGCGGCCCGTGGCTTCGACGCGGCCCTTGCTGCCGCCGATCTCCAGCGGCTTACCGGTGACGACGCCGGGCACGGAATGACCGACGCCCATGCTGTACGTGTCCATGAACCAGGCCATGATCCGGCCATCGGTGCCCATATCCGGCGCCGGGATGTCTTCGGACGGGCCGACGATGATGCTGATTTCGGAGGCGTAGCGCCGGGTGACGCGCTCGAGCTCGGCGTCTGAGAGCTCCTTCGGGTCGACGATCACACCGCCCTTGGCGCCGCCGTAGGGCAGGTCGACCACAGCCGTCTTCCAGGTCATCCACATCGCCAGCGCCTTCACCTCGTCGAGGCTGACGAGCTTGCTATAGCGGAGGCCGCCCTTCATCGGGCCGCGCGCGTCGTTGTGCTGCACGCGGTAGCCGGTGAAGACGCGCACGCTGCCATCGTCCATGCGGACGGGGAAGTTCACCGTTAGCTCGCGCCGGGGAGTCGCCAGGACCTGGGCGAGACCCGGCTTGATCTCCATCATCTCGACGACTTTGTGCAGCTGCGCCTGGGCAGTTTCGAAGGCGCTTTCCGGCTCGAGTACAGCTTGTGTCATGAACATTCCTCCCGCTGTGAGGATACCCGCAGATTTCGATTGGTAACGGAAGTGTTATCGACGATTTTGGGAGCCGCATTAGGTAATTCGCAGCTTGCTAAATGTTTACTGGACAACTATTGTTCGCCGAAAACCACGATGCGACCACGATGAGCCAGGGAACCCCGGTAGAAGTCCGCGAGAAAACCAGCCGGTTACGGCTGCCGCTGCCGGAGCTCTCGGTAATGCGGCTGCGCAACTACCGCCTCTGGTGGTTCAGCTCGGCGTCGGTGCTGCTCAACCAGTTCATGACCCAGATCACGCTGGCGTGGCTGATCCTCGAGATGACGGACTCGGTGCGCTGGGTGAGCTACGCAGTCTTCGCATTCGGACTACCGTCGTTCGTCCTGACAATCCCCGCGGGCGTACTTGCCGACCGATGGGACCGGCGCAAGCAGTTGATCCTGGCCCAGTCGATCGCGCTGGCGAACGCAGTGGTGCTGGCTGTCGTTGCTGCTACCGGTGTAATCACGCCCTACCTTGCTCTGGTGTTCGCGATGATCTCCGGGTCCACGGTTGCCTTCAGCCAGCCGGCCCGGCAGACCCTGATCCCGCTGCTCGTCCCGCGCGAGCACCTGATGAACGGCATCGTCTGGGGATCGCTGTCGCAGAACCTCTCGCAGATGACGGGACCGCTGTTCGCGGGCCTGCTGATCGCGACGATCTCCGCCAGCGCTTCGTTCATCGTGCTCTCGGTGCTGCTAGTGATTGGCATCGCCTGTATCGTTTCGATGCGCATCGACCCACCCAACCCGAACGCGCCGGTGCGTCCGCCCTTTCGTCCAAAAGACCTCGGCGGCGGCTTCGCTTTCCTTTACAGCAAGAAACCGCTCTTCGTGCTGATGCTTCTGTACCTGACGACCGGCGTCTGCATCGGCGGCGCGATCCAGTCGCTGGTGCCGGTGCTGGTCAAGAACTACTACCACGCCGGTTCGTCGGGCCTTGGTTTCGCCTACACCGTGCAGGCGGTCGCTGCGATCATCACGTCTCTCTGGACGACGCAGCAGCGCAACCTGCAGAACAAGGGCGCCCTGTTCGCGCTCGGTATGATGCTGGGCGCCAGCGCTCTGATCGGCTACGGCCTGGCGCCGGGCTACGCGGTGGCGCTGCTCTTCTTTGGCGCATTCGGCTGCGCAACGTCCTTCTACTCGAACATGAGCCAGACGATCCTCCAGACGCACTCGCCGCCGGAGCTGCTGGGGCGCGTCATCGCGATCATTACGCTGAGCATCCAGGGATTCATCCCGCTCGGTGCGCTGCTGGCGGGGCAGGTCGCCGACGTCTTCGACGCACGTTTCGCCGCTATCCTTGGCGGCGCAATCGCCTTCACGTTCGCTGCCAGCGTCTTCACCTTCTACCCGGCGTTCCGAAGGCTCAGCTGATGGCGATCGACAACGCCGAAGAGCGCACTCAGGACGAGCCGCTCGCGCGGCCCGCCGAAGCAGCGAGCCAGGCTGCATCGCCGCTACGATCGCTGCTGCCGGAGCTAACGGCGCTATCGATCCCTGCGTACCGCATGTGGTGGATCAGCTCGGCCTCGGTCTTACTAAATCAGTTCATGACCCAGGTGACGCTGGCCTGGCTGATCCTCCAGCTGACCGACTCTGCAGCCTGGGTGAGCTTCGCCGTGTTCGCCTTCGGCCTGCCGACCTTCGTCCTTGGGCTGCCCGCGGGCGTACTGGCTGACCGCTGGGACCGGCGCAAGCAGCTGGTGCTTGCCCAGTCCGCTGCCCTGATCAATGCAGTCGTCCTCGCCGTCGTGGTGGCGACGGACCTGATCACCCCGGGCCTGGCGCTGGTCTTCGCGATGATCTCCGGCGCCACGGTGGCCGTGAGTCAGCCGGCGCGGCAGTCGCTGATCCGGCTGCTCGTGCCGAAAGAGCACCTGATGAACGGCATCGTGCTGGGCTCGCTTTCGCAGAGCCTCTCGCAAATGACCGGGCCGATGCTCGCGGGCCTGCTGATCGCGACGATTTCGATCACCGCTTCGTTTGTCGCGCTGGCGTTCCTCCTCATCGTTGGCATTGTCTCGCTGCTGAAGATGCAGGTGCCGTCACGAGATGCAGACCGGGGACCGCAGAAGCCCTTCAAGCTCGGCGACCTCCTTGGCGGCATTACGTTCGTCTGGAGCCGGAAGCCACTGTTCGTCGTAACGATGCTGTACCTCGCGACAGGCCTCTGGATCGTCGGCGCGATCCAGGCGCTGGTGCCCGTGCTCGTACGCGACTACTACCACGCCGGCGTCTCCGCGCTTGGCTTCGCGTATACGGTGCAGGCGATCTTCGGTGTCGCGACGTCGCTCTGGATTACGAAGCTCGGGCATGTGCAGAACAAGGGCGGCATCTTCGCGCTGTCAATGACCTTCGGCGCGCTCGGTCTGCTGGGTTACGGTCTGGCACCCTCCTACGCCGTTTCGCTGCTCTTCTTCGCGATGTTCGGCGTCGCGGCGTCGTTCTACTCGAACATGAGCCAGACGCTGCTGCAGAAGCACTCGCCGCAGGAGGTGCTCGGCCGCGTCCTCGCGATTGTGACGTTGAGCATCCAGGGCTTCATCCCGCTCGGCGCGCTGCAGGCCGGCCTCGTCGCCAGCGCATTCGACGCGCGCATCGCTGCCGTGTACGGAGCGCTCGTAGGCATGACACTCGCGCTCGGCGCCCTCATCAGCTTCCCGAGCTTCCGCAAGCTGGATTAACCCACCGAAGCATCGGCGAAACTTCTTCCTGCTATCCTTGCGCCACTACGCGCAGGTGGAGCTGCCGGCGTGAGCCAGGCTGGAGACGGGCGGGGTATGACGCAGGAGACGGGGAGACAGGCGGCAACCGCTGCCGCGGCGGAGATCCGCCAGGTCGCCGAGCGGGTTAAGGACAACATCAACAAGGTCATGGTTGGTAAGGAAGAGGTCATCGACCTCCTCCTCGTCGCGCTGTTCTCCGACGGGCATGTGCTGCTCGAGGACGTTCCGGGCATCGGCAAGACGACCCTCGCGAAGTCGATCGCGAAATCAATCGGCTGCAGCTTCAAGCGCATCCAGTTCACGCCTGACGTGATGCCCTCGGACGTTACCGGCATCAACTTCTACAACCAGAAGCAGGGCGAGTTCGAGTTTCGCCCGGGCCCGATCCTCGCGAATATCGTGCTCGCCGACGAAATCAACCGCGCAACGCCCCGCACCCAGAGCGCGATGCTCGAGGCAATGGAGGAGCGTCAGGTCACGGTCGAAGGCATGACGCTGCCGCTGCCCGCGCCGTTCCTCGTGATCGCGACGCAGAACCCCATCGAGCTCGAGGGCACATTCCCCTTGCCCGAGGCGCAGCTCGACCGCTTCTTCATCAAGCTCAAGCTGGGCTACCCGAGCGAAGAGGACGAAGACGCGATCCTGCAGCGCTTCGAAGATCACAGCCCACTCACCGACCTCGAAGAAGTGGTCAACGCCGACGACCTCGTACGTATGAGCCGCCTCGTCTCACGAGTGCACTGCGAGCCCACCGTGCGCCGCTATGTCGTGCAGCTCGTCCAGGCCACGCGTCACCATGCCGCGTACGAGCTGGGCGCGAGCCCCCGCGGCAGCCTCAACCTCTTCCGCGGCGCCCGCGCCCTCGCTGCGATCCGCGGCCGCGACTACGTGCTCCCCGACGACGTGAAGAAGCTGGCGCCATACGTCCTCACCCACCGCGCCCTGCTGAACTCGCAGTCACGGCTACGCGGTCGTGACGCCGATGCGGTGCTGCAGGAGGTCATCGAGAGCGTCCCGGTGCCGGTAGAAGGGTAGGCATGGAGCCGACCTGCCCTAACCTCAGGAGCACCCTCACCCTAACCCTCTCCCGGCCGCGGGCGAGGGGACCTGTTGGTACCCCTGACGTTTGCTATTGCTCAGGATCGAGCTGAGAGATGTGGCTTAGCCGTTACTGGCTCGGGTTCCCGCTTTCGCTGCTGCTGCTCGGCGTTGCCCTGAGCAGCGAGCCGGTGATCGGCCTGTCGGTGCTGCTGCTGCTGGCGGGCGCCGTCGCACAGTGGTGGTCGAAGCACTCGCTGGACAACGTGCGCTATGAGCGGATCATCCCCGAGCCGCGCGGTTTTCCCGGCGAGCGGATGTCGATGACGCTGCGGCTGATCAACGACAAGGTCCTGCCGGTGCCGCTAATCGAGGTGCGCGACGCCTTCCCGGAGGGCGTGCTCGAGAACGAGGAGCACCTGCGGCCCGCGTCGTTTCCGGGCTTCGTGCTCCTGGGCCGATCGGCGCACATGGGCTGGTATGAGCGGATCAACTGGCCGATCGAGTTCGATGCGCCGGCGCGCGGCTACTACCGCCTGGGGCCGGTACGCCTCAGCTCGGGCGACCTCTTCGGTCTCTTCCCTGTGGACCGAGACGAACGAGGCCACGACGGACTGATCATCTACCCCCGCATCTACACGATGCCGGAGCTTGGCCTGCCCTCGCGCCGCCCGTTCGGCGAGCAGAAGGGCCGCGAGCGCATCTTCGAAGACCCCGGCAGAATCGCCGGCACGCGCGAGTACCGCCCCGGCGACCCGATGAAGCGGATCGATTGGAAGGGTACGGCTCGACATAACGAGCTAATGTCGCGGGTCTACGAGCCCTCGAGCACGCATCACCTCCTGATTGCGCTGAACGTCCACACCCTGGCGCACACCTGGGAGGGCTATATCCCGGAGCTCCTCGAACGGCTGCTCTCGACGGCGGGGTCAGTGGCCCGCTACGGCATCGAGGCGGGCTATTCGGTGGGACTTGCGGCGAACGGTGTCTACCCGGACTCCGACCGTCCGCTGCGGGTGCCGGTTGGCAGCTCGTCCGACCAGCTCATGCGTATCCTCGAAGCGCTGGCGGTCATTGGGCCGCTGACCCTCGTCCCGCTGCAGACCGTTCTCGACCGCGAGGCGCAGAACTTCCCGTTTGGCGCGACCCTCGTGTGCGTGACGGCGCGGATGGACGCGGCGCTCGCGGCCTCGCTGTTGCACATCGCAGCGACCGGTCATGCCGTGACCGTGCTGTCTGTAGCAGACGAAGACTTCGACGAGGACCTCGGCAAGATCCCGGTCTTCAACCTCAGCAACGCCATGAAATCGCTGGAGCTGCGTGACGCCGGCGCGAGAGAAGCATCGCCGTGAGCTGGCGCATCCCGGTCGCCCGCGGCTCGCTGCTCCTCATGGAGGCCCTCTGGGTTTACGCCCTCGTCATCCTCGTCATTTCAATCGGGAACGGCACGGAAGAGCCCTCGCTGATCGGCGTTGGCCTGATAGTCGGGGTGTCGTACACGATCTCGCGGCTGCTGCAGTCGAGCGATATCGACCTCGGTCTGCTGCGGATCTGGGGCGTTATCGCCTCACTGCTGCTCTTCTACGTCATCGTCCGCGTCGATTTTTTCGATGACCTGCGGCTGTGGGACTTCAGCTGGGCAGACCGGGCTGCGGGTGACCTGCGCGGCACCGTGAGCACCCGGGCGGCGTTCGGTGTGCCTCTGCTCTGGCTGATCTGGATGCGCGGCGTCTCTCGCGGACAGGACCCGCTGATGTTCGAGGCGGTCGTCTCGAGCTTCGCGACCGGTGTCGTGATCATCGTTGTGATTGAGCTGCTTGCGAGCGCCCTCGATGCGCCGGCAGCAGTTGGCTACGTCGCAGTGCCGTACATCGCGTTGGGGCTGGTCGCGGTGGGACTGTCACATGCGGCGAGGTCAGAGGCGGAGCACGGGCGGTCGTTCTCGAGCACATGGCTGATCGCTGTCGGCGGCGCCGTTGCGTTGATGACCGTCATTGCCCTCGTCTTCGTGCTGATCGACTTCCAGACCTTCCGCGACGCGATCGCTTTCGTCGCGCTCGGCATCGGCAAAGGGCTCTACTACGTCTTCTATGCCCTCGTCTGGGTGATCGCGACCGTGGTCGAGTTCGTGATAAACGCGATCGTCAGCATCCTCGGCCTCAGCCCTCGGGAACCCGAGCCGCCTCCCGAGGAGCAGGGTGAGCCCCTGGGAGAGGACGCGAGCAGCGGCAGCTTCCCCGGCTGGGCGTTGTGGATTGGGCGGTTCAGCGCCGGCCTGATGATCCTGGCAGTGGCCCTGGCGGCGCTCTGGTACACCTTCACGAGGTTTCAGAAGCGCGACGCCACCCTCACGACGAAGGACTCGACCTACACGGAAGGCCGCCTCGGCGCAGACCTGGGTAACTTCCTCGGCAATATGCTGGGGCGGCTGCGGCCGAGCTTCAGCTTCGGCGAATCGGAGCCAGTGCGCCGCCTCTACTACGACATGCTGGACGAGGCCTCTCACCGCAACATCCGCCGCCGCGACGCCCAGACACCACTGGAGCTGGCGCCGGCGCTCGACGCCGCCTTCGGCCCGCCGACGCCGACGCGCATCACGACGATGTTCGACGACGCACGCTACGGGGGGATCACGCCGCGCGAGGTCGACGTGAAAACGCTGCGGGAGGAGTGGGAGCGGGCGAAGCGCGAGAAGCAGCACCCATGACCACGCGAATGCTCGCCGTTGTTATCCTTCTCGCCCTCGCGCTGGGCTTCGTCGCGTTCAGCCTGCTGCTGACGAAGTTCTGAGGCCGGAGCTTCTCTCTCCCTGACCCTCTCCCAGTGGGGCGAGGGGATCCCGTTGCTGGCCCCTGGCAGTCCTGACTGCGCTTGCCCTATTGCCCGACTGCAATCGAAATGGCGCGGGCGTCTAACCAATGCGCACGCTAGAATGGCGAGGATGAATTCCCTGCCGTTTACCGAGAAGCTCGCCGAGGCCGTTAAGCAGAACGATAGCCTGCTCTGCGTCGGCCTCGACCCTGACCCGAGCCTGATGCCGATCGCCAACGTCGCCGACTTCAACAAGGCGATCATCGAGGCGACATCCGACCTCGTCTGCTGCTACAAGCCGAACATCGCCTTCTACGAAGCGCTGGGCGCCGAAGGCATGGAAGCACTGCACATGACGATGCGGAACATCCCCGATCACATCCCCGTGATCCTCGACGCGAAGCGCGGCGACATTGGCAACACCTCTGCGGCGTACGCGCGTGCCGTCTTCGACGAGCTCGGCGCCGACGCGATGACGGTGAACCCATGGGGCGGCAAGGACGCGGTCGAGCCGTTCTACGAGTACGCGGACAAGGGCATCATCGTCTGGTGCCGCTCGTCGAACCCCAGCGCCGGCGACTTCCAGGACCAGATCGTCGAGTACGAAGGCGTCAAGCGGCCGCTTTGGCAGGTTGTTGCGCTGAAGTCGATGGAGTGGAATATCCACGGCAACATCGGCATTGTCATGGGCGCGACCTACCCGGAGCAGCTCAAGCAGGCGCGCCAGATCTGCCCGACGATGCCAATCCTCATCCCCGGCGTGGGCGCCCAGGACGGCAGTCTGCGCGAGTCCGTCCTCGCCGGCGTCACCGCCGCGGGTGACGGCGCGATCATCTCTGCCTCACGCGGTGTCCTCTACGCCAGCCGCGCCGCCGATTACGCACTCGCCGCGCGTGCGGCTGCAACCACGTTGCGCTATCAGATCAACCAGTGCCGGCCGAAGCCTGTAGTCATTCGGCCGGGGGAGGAATAGGACGGTCCTCGAGGTCAATCTCGGCGACGTGGTCCGCCTGCGCAAACCTCATCCCTGCGGCGGCTATGACTGGCAGGTGACACGGCTCGGCGCCGACATTGGCCTCCGCTGCCTTACCTGCGACCGCCGTGTCCTTCTCGACCGGGCGACGCTGGAGAAGCGGATGAAGGAATTCGTCTTCCGCGCCCGCGTCGCTGCCCAGGTCGAGGAGCCCGAGACCCCGTGATGGAAGAAACGCCGGCCAACCTCGAGACTGCTGTAGAGCCGCCGAAGGTCCGCCGGCCGAACCGCTTCATCCAGCCGCAGTGGGCTGAGCTGCTCGAGGATGATTCTTTCCGCCGCTACTGGTTCATGCGGCTCGCCAGTCACGGCGCAACAAACGCCCTCACCTACACGCTGCTCGTCCTCACGGTGAACCTCTCTGCCTCCGCGATCGCAACGGGCATTCTGCTGCTGACGCTGATCGTGCCGTCGGCGCTGCTCGGAGCGATTGCCGGCGTCGCGGTCGACCGGCTGCCGCGCGGGTTGATCCTCTGCGTCGCCAACGTCTGCCGCGCAGGCCTCGTGATTCTCCTGATCGGCGCCAAGGACAGCCTTCCGTCGCTCTACGCCGTCGCGCTGTGCCTCAGCACCGTTGCGCAGTTCGCCGGACCCGCCGAGTCCGCCGTAGTGCCCCACATCGTGCGCCAGGGCCGTCTTGTCGCCGCCAACTCGGTGCTGCAGCTCGGGACGCTGGCGACGCAGGTGGTCGGAATGCTGATCATCGCGCCGATCCTGCTAAAGACGACGAACGGTGACCCGCTGCTCTTCATCCTGGCACTGCTCTTCATCTTCTCCGCCGGGATGATCTTGCTGATCCCGCAGTTCCGCTTCACCACCGAAGGCAGCCGCGGCCTCTCGATCAAAGTCGTGCGGCGGGAGTTCGCGGAGAGCTGGATCCGACTCCAGCGCGACCCCACGTCATTCCTCGCGCTCGTGCTCCTCGTCGTCACGAGCGTCGGGACGCTGATCATCGCGACGCTGCTGCCGAAGTTCGCGACCCACGTGCTCGGCATCGCGCCGGAGAACATCGTTTTCGTCCTCGCGCCGGTTGGCGTGGCGATCTTCCTCGGCCTGCGCAGCGTCGAGTTCCTGGCAACCCGGCTCAACAAGCTGGTGGTGATCAGCGGCGCCTACCTGATCATGGCGCTCTCGCTGGCGCTGCTGGGCATGGTGCCGCCCGCGGGCGAGGCGCTCGAAGCCTGGAACCCGATCGGCGGATTCGACCCCGGGCCGCTCAACCAGCAGACGGCTCGCATCGCGGCGACGATCGTCTTTGCGAACATGTACGGCTACTCGCTGACGGTGGTAATGACGATGGGCCGCGTCCTGCTCAACGAGCGGGTGCCCCAGGAGATGCAGGGACGCGTGTTCGCAGCTCAGACCGTCCTCGCTAACCTGGTGGCGATCTTACCCGTCGCGGTCTCGGGCTTGATCGCCGATGCCGTCGGCGTGGAGCCCGTTTTGATCGTCGCCGGCATCTGCGCTCTGCTGGCCGCAGCCTGGTCGCAGGCCCGCAGCAGCCGTGTGATACCTGTGGAAGGTGTGGCGCGGGGACC
>JBFWZE010000024.1:2165-15437 GCA_050185685.1 Dehalococcoidia bacterium | reverse complement strand
TGATCGCCGATGCCGTCGGCGTGGAGCCCGTTTTGATCGTCGCCGGCATCTGCGCTCTGCTGGCCGCAGCCTGGTCGCAGGCCCGCAGCAGCCGTGTGATACCTGTGGAAGGTGTGGCGCGGGGACCCGCCTAGCGTTGACACTCGAAAAAGCCGAAAATTAGACTGACATTTGCTGACTACACGCACCGGAGGTTAGACCAGCCATGATCGAGATGAACGTCGAGTGCGTCCGTGTCAGCATGCAAAGCTACAACCGGGTCGTCATCCTCAAGGAGAAGGAGTCTGAGCGCTACCTTCTGATCTGGATCGGCCCGTCTGAAGCGGAAGCAATCGCGATGCGCCTGGGCGATGTTTCGCCGCCCCGCCCGCAAACGCACGACCTGCTGCGCAACATCATCGACTCGCTGGGCGCCCTTGTCCGCTATGTCCTGGTGAACGACCTCAACAACGACACCTTCTACGCCCGCATCGTCCTCGAGATCGCTGGCCGCCAGGTGGAGATCGATTCCCGCACCTCCGACGCCATCGCCCTTGCGGTGCGTGCCCAGGTGCCGATCTACGCCGACGAATCCGTCCTCGAGCGCGCCGGCATCCTTCTCGACCGCGACGCCGACACCGGCACGATCGCTGCTGCCACGAGCGTGGGCGGGAGCGAGCAGCGCAAGCCCGTCGCACCGGAGGAGATCGAGAAGATGTCCGCCTTTAAGGACTTCATCGATTCCCTGGACCTGGACGACTTCGAAAAGCGCCGGCAGTAAGGCTCCGCCTAATCATTCGTCAAAGAGCCGTGCTTAATGCTGGACATTTGTGTCTAGTTATAGTTCGGCATTGCAGTCACGTTGGCGCCGAAAGAGATTCCCTGAAATCCCAGTCAAATTCGTTTGATCGTATTTCGCCGTCTGTGATATTGTTCGCAAAGTCTCAGATGGCAGTCGATTGAGCGCGGCTCGGGACCAGGGAACATGCCACCCACCGCTCGGCTCATCGGAATTGGCTTTTACATCGGCATCTGCATCGCAGTCGGTGCCTTAGGCGGGCGAGAGCTCGACAAGCTGCTCGACACGGGCAAGCTGATGACTGTGTCTGGACTTGTGCTGGGAGTGTTCTTGGCTCTCTATGGTGGGCTGACGCAGCTCCTGGAAGTAGTGAAGTTGATAAACCGCAGACACGCGGGGGGGAAGCGGTAGATGAAACGCCTCATCGTGCCCGTATTGTTGATCTATACGGTCGCAGCGATCGCGCTTTCTCTTTTTATTCTCAAGCCGCCAAAGCCGATCGTCGTTATCCACGGCGAGCCGCTTACCACGATCGGCCCTCTCGATATTCTCAACACCCTGCTCAGTGCCTGGGTGATCATGGCCGTCCTGCTCATCATCTGCTTCCTTGCCGTCCGCAAGGTCGAGATGATTCCCTCCGGCTTCTACAACTTCTTCGAAGCCATGATCGAGGGTATGTACAACTTCATCACCGGGCTGGCGGGCGAAAAGAACGGCCGCATCTTCTTCCCGGTTATCGCGACGTTCTTCATCTACATCGCCTTCGCCAACTGGATGTCTCTGACCCCGATCTTCAACACGATCGGCGCCTACGTCCCGCTGCATGAAGAAGAGGGCGAGTTCCACGAGCACGCCTACGTCTTCACGGACGCCGGCGGCGTCAGCCTCGTCAACCCCGGCGCGAAGTTCGTCGAGCTGCACGCAGAGGACTGCGCGGCGGGCCACGAGGGCGACGAGTGCCGCCACGAGGCAATCGAGCACGCCGAAGAGGAATACGCCGGCGCAGACGACAAGAAGCTTGGCGTGCTGTTCCCGTACCTCCGCGGTATCAACACCGACCTCATGACGCCGCTTTCGTTCGCCCTCGTATCTGCGTTCTTCGTCGAAATGTGGGGCATCAAGGCGCTCGGCTTCTTCAAGTACGCGGGCAAGTTCCTCAACTTCAAGAGCCCGATCGGATTCTTCGTCGGCATTCTTGAGTTCATCGCGGAGCTGGCCCGTCTGGTTAGCTTCTCCGCCCGTCTCTTCGGCAACATGCTTGCCGGTGAGATTCTGCTCTTCGTAATGACCTTCCTTGTCGGTTTGGCTGCACCCATCGTTGTGGTGTTCTACGGCCTGGAGGTTTTTGTCGGCGCGATTCAGGCATTCGTCTTCGGCACCCTGACGCTCGTGTTCGCCATGCTTGCGGTCTCTGACCACAGCGAGCACGGTGGCGACCACGCGGAAGAAGGTCACGGCCACGGCGAGGGAGCTGCTGCGCACCACTAAGCAACGGTAGATGCCCGCGAAGAAAGTTCGGGCTTAAAGGTAGAGGAGGAGACAGTATGGTTCCCCTGTTGGAGATTAGCGACGAGGCTCTTCGGTTCGTTGGCGCCGCAATGGCGATCGGTATTGGTGGTCTCGCCCCGGCGCTCGCCATCGGTAACCTGGTCGGCAAGGCCATGGAAGCCCTCGGCCGCAACCCTGAGGCGCAGCCGGCAATCCAGACGAACATGATCCTTGGTGTTGCGTTCGCCGAAGCTATCGCGATTTACGCCTTCGTCGTCGCGGTCATGATTGGCTTCGTTTTCTAAAAAACGCCACAATCGGGTTAGGGGCGAAGCATGGTCATCTTAGGGATCACAGACCTCGGCATTAACGTGCCGGTGCTGATCATCCAGATCATCAACTTCTCGTTCCTGCTTCTTCTGATGCGGCTGTTCATATACAAGCCGGTCCTGAAGATGCTGGACGAGCGGCGTGAACGGATCCGTGAAGGCCTGTCTGCTGCCGAACGCGGCCGGGAAACCGCCGCCGAGGCGAGCCGTGAGGCTCAGGCACAGATCGACACCGCACGGACTGAAGGGCAGGCGATCGTCGCCCAGGCCCAGCAGGTCGCTCAGCGCCTCCAGGAGGAGGGCCGGGCACAGGCAGCGGCACAGGCCGAAGCCCTGCTCGAGCGGGCCCGCGGCGAGATTCAACTCGAACGCGACGCCGCAATCGCCGAGCTCCGCAAGGAGTTCGCCGACCTGACGATTTCTGCTGCAGAGAAGGTCATCGGCCAGTCTCTGGACCGCGGTGCGCACCAGCGC
Organism: Dehalococcoidia bacterium; assembly: GCA_050185685.1. Classification (GTDB taxonomy): domain Bacteria; phylum Chloroflexota; class Dehalococcoidia; order DSTF01; family WHTK01; genus WHTK01. The sequence continues at coordinate 12,368 of JBFWZE010000024.1, read as the reverse complement.
CTGATCGATGAGGCCCTGGCTCAGTCCTCTTTCCGAGAGAACTAGGCCGGATAGCTAGAGGAAACAAACTTGGCGAGCGGAGACCTCGGAGCAAAGCGATACGCTCAGGCGGCATTTGAGCTGGCCCGCGAAGGCGGCAATCTCAATGACTGGCTGATCGCGCTCAGCGAGATCGGCGAGTTCATGAGCAACCCGGAGGTCGGGCGCGTGCTGGAAAACACGCGCGTCTCGGCCGACGCCAAGATGAACCTGTTGACCCAGGCACTGGGCACGCTGCCGCCGCTCGCCCTGAACCTTGCCCGGCTGCTCGTTCGCAAAGGACGCACGAGCCTGGCGATGGAAATCGTCGCCGAGTTCCAGCGGCTTGCGGACGAGGATCAGGGTATCGAGCACGCCAGGGCAACGACGGCGGTCGCGATGAGCGATGCAGAACGCGAGGCCCTTGTCACGCGCCTGCAGGCTCAGACCGGCAAGCGCATCGTGCTCGAGACAGCGGTCGACCCGGAGTTGCTCGGCGGGCTGGTTATCCAGACCGGCGACAAACTGGTGGACGCCAGCGTGCGCGCCCGGCTGCAGGCCCTGCGTGACCGCCTGGTCGGAGCACTGTAAGGGTAGTAGCACACCTGCCCCTATCGTTATGAACTTGAATGCGGAGGACGCCCGATGGCAGTCAGGCCCGAAGAGATAACAGCAATCCTCAAGGAGCAGATCCAGAACTTCGGTGCAGACACCAGTGCCGTCAACGTCGGCACGGTGATCGAAGCTGGTGACGGTATTGCTCGTGTGCACGGCCTCTCGGAGTGCATGTATTCCGAGCTGGTTGAGTTCGAGAACGGCGTGTCCGGCCTCGCGCTGAACCTGGAGGAAGAGACCGTCGGTGTCCTGGTCCTCGGTGACTACCTGCAGATCACGGAAGGTCAGCAGGTCAAGACCACCGGCCGCATCGCTGAAGTCCCGGTCGGTGAAGCCCTGCTCGGCCGCGTGGTCGACGCCCTCGGCAACCCGATCGACGGCAAGGGCCCCATCAACACCACGAAGCGCCGCCCGGTGGAACGCCTGGCTCCGAACGTCGTGACCCGAAAGGGCGTCAACCAGCCGGTGCAGACCGGCATCAAGGCAATCGACGCGATGATCCCCGTCGGCCGAGGCCAGCGCGAGCTGATCATCGGTGACCGCTCTACCGGCAAGTCGACGATTGCTATCGACGCGATCATCAACCAGAAGGGCGGCGACCTGGTCTGCATCTACGTCGCCATCGGCCAGAAGGCGTCCAAGGTGGCGCAGCTGGTCGGCCTCCTCGAGCGCTACGGTGCGATGGAGCACACGATTGTCGTGTCTGCTTCCGCCGCCGACCCGGCGCCGATGCAGTACCTGGCTCCCTACGCCGGCTGTGCCATGGGCGAAGAGTTCATGGAGAACGGCAAGGACGCACTCATCGTCTATGACGACCTTTCGAAGCACGCCTGGGCATACCGCCAGGTGTCGCTGCTGCTCCGCCGCCCTCCCGGCCGCGAAGCCTACCCCGGCGACGTCTTCTACCTTCACAGCCGCCTGCTCGAGCGCTCTGCGCGCCTCGACACCCAGTACGGTGGTGGCTCGCTGACGGCGCTGCCGATCATCGAGACCCAGGCAAACGACATTTCGGCCTACGTTCCCACGAACGTCATCTCGATTACAGACGGCCAGATCTTCCTTGAGGCTGACCTCTTCAACGCTGGTATTCGCCCGGCGATTAACGTCGGTCTCTCGGTCTCCCGTGTTGGTGGTTCGGCCCAGCGCCGCGCCATCCGCCAGGTCGCCGGTTCACTGAAGCTGGAGCTGGCGCAGTTCCGTGAGCTGCAGGCCTTCGCCCAGTTCGGTACCAGCGACCTGGACGCCTCGACCGTGCGTCAGTTGGAGCGCGGCCGCCGCATCACGGAGCTGTTGAAGCAGCCGCAGTACTCGCCGGTGCCGTTCGCGAAAGAGGTCGTTATCCTCTTCGCCGCCGGCCAGGGCTTCCTCGACGACGTCGCGGTGGAGAAGGTGCGTGAGTTCGAAACCTCGCTCTACGCCTTCATGGACAGCAGCCACCCGGAGATCCTCGCGGAAATCAACGAGAAGATGATTCTCGACGGCGACCTCGAAGAGAAGATCCGGGCGGGTATCCGCGACTTCAAGCAGACCTTCTCTGCCTAACGATACGAACTGAGGAAGAAGGGAAGCTCCGGCTTCCCTTCCAGGGGACGAGACTAGATGCCTACGCTTCGTCAGATTAACCGCCGCATCAAGTCGATTCAGTCGACGGCCAAGACGACGCGCGCGATGTCGCTCGTCGCCGGCTCAAAGATGCGTCGCGCCCAGCAGCTCGCCCTCGCCCACCGGCCCTACGCCGATCACCTGCACCAGCTGCTCGGTGACGTCGTGCACAGCCTCGAAGCCATGGCGGTCGAAGCTGAGCGCGAGCTGCACCCGCTGCTAGCCCGGCGCGAGAACAAGAACCCGCTGGTCATCGTCCTGACCTCCGACCGCGGCCAGGTTGGCGGCATGAACACCAACCTGATCCGCATCGCCGGCAACTACCTTGTCCAGCATCCGACGGCACAGCTGATTACAGTCGGCCGCAAGGGATACGACTTCTACCGCCGCACGAATACGACGATTGCGGGCCACTTCCTGCGCCTCGGCGACTATCCGACTTTCGACGATGTTCGTCCGATCTCGGTCATGGCGGCGAACGCCTTCATCAACGGCGACGTAGACAGCGTGAACCTCGTCTATCCCCGGTTCATCAACACCGTGGTCCAGCGCCCTGAGCTTCAGGAGCTGCTTCCAGCGACACCCCCGGAAGACGACGACGACCTGACAGACGAATACATCTTCGAACCAGACGCCCAGACCGTGCTGGAAGAGCTGCTTCCTCGCTACGTCGAGATCCAGGTTTACCGCGCGGTCCTCGAGCTGGCTGCCAGTGAGCAGTCGGCCCGTATGGTCGCCATGAGAAACGCAACCGACGCCGCCCTGGAGATGGTGCAGAACCTGACGCTCCTTCGCAACAAAGTTCGCCAGGAGCAGATCACCAAGGAACTCCTCGACATCACCGGCGGCGTCGAGGCAATGAAGAACTAGAGGCAAGAAGGTAACCGAGGTTACTGGAGGTAACTATGGCTACAGGTAAGGTTGTACAGGTCATCGGTACCGTCGTGGACATTGAGTTCCCGCCGGATGCCTTGCCTGCCATTTACAACGCCGTCGAGATCGACAATAACGGTGAGACGGTCATCGCCGAAGTGCAGCAGCACCTCGGCAACAACTGGGTGCGCGCTCTGACGATGGCCGGCACCGACGGCCTCCGCCGCGGCGCCGCTGCAGTCGACACTGGTCAGGCGATCGCCGTCCCGGTCGGCCCGAAGACCCTGGGCCGCCTCTTCGACGTTCTGGGTACCGCCCTCGACAACCAGGGCCCGGTCGACGCCGAGCAGCGCTGGCCAATCCACCGCGCACCGCCATCCTTCGAAGAGCAGGAGACGGAGCCGCAGATCCTCGAGACCGGCATCAAGATCGTCGACCTGATCGCCCCCCTTGCCCGTGGTGGTAAGGTCGGCCTCTACGGCGGCGCCGGTGTCGGCAAGACCGTGCTCATCAAGGAGCTGATCAACAACATCGCCCGCCAGCACGGTGGCCGCTCGGTCTTTGCGGGGGTGGGTGAGCGCTCGCGTGAAGGCAACGACCTCTGGGTCGAGATGCTCGAGGCGCCGGAAGTCTACGAGAAGACGGTCCTCGTCTTCGGTCAGATGAACGAGCCTCCGGGCGTGCGCCTTCGCGTCGCTCTGACCGGTCTGACGATGGCCGAGTACTTCCGCGACGTCGACGGCCAGGACGTCCTCTTCTTCGTCGACAACATCTACCGCTACACCCTCGCCGGCATGGAAGTGTCCGCACTTCTCGGCCGAATGCCTTCCGCCGTGGGTTACCAGCCGACGCTGGCGACCGAGGTCGGTGCCCTCGAAGAGCGCATCACCACCACGAAGAAGGGCTCGATTACCTCGTTCCAGGCGATTTACGTGCCCGCAGACGACTACACCGACCCGGGTGTGGCGACGACCTTCGGTCACCTGGACTCCTCGGTGACCCTGGACCGCGCGGTGTTCGAGCAGGCGCTGTTCCCGGCGATGGACCCGCTGGCCTCCTCCTCCCGTATGCTCGACCCGCTGATCGTCGGCCAGGAGCACTACGACGTGGCGCAGGAAGTCCTCCGGACCCTGCAGCGCTACAAGGACCTGCAGGACATCATCGCGATTCTCGGTATCGACGAGCTCTCCGACGACGACAAGGTTGCCGTCGCCCGCGCCCGCCGCATCCAGCGCTTCCTGACTCAGCCGATGTTCGTCGCTGAGGTCTTTACGGGCATGCCCGGCCAGTACGTCCCCGTCCGCGAGACGGTGCGCGGCGCTCGGGAAATCCTCGAAGGCCGCCACGACGCTCTGCCGGAGCAGGCTTTCTACAACATCGGCCCGATCGACCAGGCGCCTGAGAAGGCCCGCACGCTGGCAGGAACGGCCTAGTCCGATGCCGCTGACGCTTGAAATCGTCACGCCGGAACGCATCGTCATCTCGGAGACGGGGGTCGAATCGATTACGGTGCCGGGCTCGGAGGGCGAGCTGACGCTGCTGCCCCAGCACGCCGCGCTGATGACCGGTCTGCGCCCGGGTCCGCTCGTCGTCCGCAAGGGCGGCGTCGAGACCGACATCGCGCTTTCCGGCGGGTTCCTCGAGATCATGAACGACAAGGTGACGATCCTCGCCGACACCGCTGAGCGCTCGGACGAGATCGACGCTGCTCGGGCAGAAGAGGCCCGTCAGCGCGCCCAGGCGATGCTGCGCGAGCACCAGGCGGACATCAACATCGCTGCCGTCATGGCGTCTCTTGAGCGCGCCCAGGCCCGTATCCGCGTCGCCGAGCGCGTTCGCCGCCGGCCGGGCAGCCGACCGTCAGGCGGTCCGCCCCAGACCGGCGTCTAGAGCGCACTGTCACCAAACTCGAAGAGGCGCCCCGCGAGGGGCGCCTCTTCTGTGTACTCGCTGTTCTGAGTGAGCCGCTAGCTGTAGAAGTAGGTCCAGCCGCCAAGTCGGACGGCCGTGTAGTACAGCGTCGCGATGTTGCGGCAGCGGGTGAGGCGAGGGTCGCCACGCTCCCACATCTCCGCGCACGATGCGTTCATGTCCCGCAGGAACTGGTTGTCGCAACGGGAGCGGGCCAGGGGCCCGCCGCCGGCCGCGTAGCACTCGTCGTGGGCCTGGCAGGCGCTGCTGAAGTTGAACGCAGGACCGCTGTCGGGGACTTCGATCTCGTTCGTGCCGCAGTAATCGGCGGGCGGAGGCGGCATCGGCAGCGCCGACGCAGTACTTGCGCTGCCCAGCAGGAGCAAGATGCCTCCCGTCACCAGGAGCAAGGCAAGACCAAAGCGTTTCAACGATTACCTCCATGATGTGCTAATCCTGACTGCCGGCTGCGCGCGATGCTCAGCATGCCGACGGTACGCCCACGAGTGGCCGCAGAGCAAGAGACATCCGGCCCTACCACTGGACACGGAGGCTATGTGCCGCTGTAATGCTCGGGGTGCGCACGCGGCGAGGGGCCCGGCCACCGGTTCATGAGGAGACCGACGTGACGCTCTATCACGACATCGAAGAGAAATTCCTGACCACTCCTGAGGGCATGAAGATCCGCTACCTGCAGGTCGCCGGTACCGGGCGGCCGATTGTCCTTGTGCACGGCCTCGCGGTGCAGAACTCCGGCGACCAGTGGCTGTCGAGCTTTGACGCCCTGGCGAAGCTGGGCCCGCTCTACGCCCTCGACATGCCCGGCTGGGGGGCTTCCGACATGCCGGCCTCGGACTACAACTTCCCGATGTGGACGGCGGCAATCGATGCTGTCGTCAACGCGACTGGCGCCGAGCAGGTCGACATGATCGGCCAGAGCCTCGGCGGTTGGATGGCGGCCGTCTACGCCCATGAGCACCCGGAGAAGGTGCGGCGCCTCGCGCTGCTGAGCAACGCCGGCCTGAACCCGTCGCCGCCGAGCAACTCCGCCACCTTCAAGCTGCCCGGACGAGAGCAGATCCGTAACCTCGGCTACGCAACCCAGGCGATGGCCGACGCGATCTACGACGCGATGGACAAGCCCGGCCGCGCCGAGGCGTATTCGAACATGCTCGACTACATCAACGACCCGAAGGTGCGCGAGGAGTGGGGCCCGCGCAACTTCCTTGCCGAGATGACGATTCCGATCCTCTTCGGCCAGTCCGACACGAACCGGGCAATCAAGCCGGAGTTCGCTCTCGAGGGCTACAAGCTGGCGCCGCATGGGCGCCTCGTCGTCACCATGGGCGGCTCCGCGCCGGGCGGCTACAACACGCCGGAGCTGATCGCGACGACGATCCGGTTCCTGCAGATGGACGAAGTGCCGCTGGCGCACTAGGGAGCTTCAAGCCACGGGCTTCGAGCTTCGAGAAAGAGAGAGACGCCCGGCGGCCAAATGCGCCGGGCGTCTCTATTGTCACTCTGACGAAGGAAGAGTCTAGCGATACGTCATCCAGGTCAACGCTGGATCACGCCCGGGCGATCGCCACCTCTCATGCCAACTTGGAGGGCTCGATTCATGGTCCCTCAGAATGACGAAGGTGGAGTGACTGCGCGCTGGAACGTGCCGAGAGCGCAGCTTGAGCAGGCCTTCCTCGCCCTCTGGGAGAGGACTGAGGTGAGGGCGTTCTAGACGGGTGACGCCCGCAGTGAGATGCGCGCCGGCTTTGCCGCCTCCAGTCGCTTCCTGGAAGGCCAGATTCTTCGTCCCTCAGAATGACGAATCCCGAAACGCCCTTGCTCAGTGACTGGAGCTAGGCCCTTGTCCCGTGCATCGCCTTGAGCTTGCGCTGAAGGACGATGGCGAGGGCAATCGAGGCCATGCCGCCGCCGAGGGTGAGGAGCAGCCAGAGGGGTGAGCCCTCCGTGTGCTCTTGCTCGATCGCGACGGGCGCCAGCGGGTTCGACGACGGGTTGAAGCGGGCCTGCTCGCCGAGGACCGGGACGAGCCAGTCTCTGGGCACCGGGATGCCGAGGCCCTTTGCTCCCTCCGTCTGCTCGACCAGCGTGCCGCTCACATTCGAGTAAGTCATCGAGACACTGCGGCCCTCGGGAAGGGTGAACACGATGAACACTGCGCTCGGGCCGGGCGTCGCGCGAGCTGCTGCTGCGAGTTCTGCGGCAGTTGGTGCGGGACCCTGGCGCGGGCTGACGCTGCGGGCGTTGTCCCAGAACCTCGTGCGCTGGTCCTTCGTCAGCTCGATGGCGCCGATCGTGATCGCGATGTCCTCGCCTTTGAGGCCGGCAGCGCGCATCACTTCGAAGATGGCGGGTTCGGCAGGCACCTCGGCCGCAACGGCGATGTAGCGGTCGAGGATCGCGCGCTGCCGTGTGTCGAGCGCGGTCCAGATGTCCTCGCCCTGCTGGCGTGTCCGGACAAAGCCGCCCCCTGGGTAGTACGTGGCGTCGTCGTCGACGAGGACCTGGGTGTTATCACCGGCGCGGACGCCCGCGTCCCAGTAGGGCGAAACGACGGTGTACGACGGCCCGCCCACCTCCGGCGCGTCGTCGAAGAGCGGCGGCAGATTGAGGCGGTTCATGAACGCTTCATGGTCGGCTGGAGCAAGGCGCACGCTGTGAGGCAACCCGCCCCCCGAGATCGTGGTGGTGGCCAGCGGCGGCTGCTGAGCACCGGCAGGGACAAACCCGGCGGCCGCGAACAGGGCGAAGACGGCGAAGAGGACGACCGCAAGCTGGCGCATTCGCATCGATCCTAGCGTGGTCGGCAGTTTGGGGCGATATCGCAGGTCGGCCGTCAGGTCGTCTCGGCCGGGCGGTCAGAGTAGATGCGCCAGGTGAGGCCGGACTGCTTCTGCTTCGCGTCGGCGTCGAAGAGTCCCATACCACTGAGAGCGTCCGGTACGCCGCCGTCCAGCTTTCGGTCCTGGCCGAGGTACCAGAGCACCATGCGCGCGTCGATCGACTCGCTCTGGCCGAGGAGGCGGGTGACGTACTCGGTTTGCTCTGCGACGCCCTCGGCACCGATGTCGCCCGGGCGCGTGGCCGAGCTCCAGCCTACAGAGGTAAGGGCGATCGGCTTCGATGTGCGGCTCTTGAGGGCGGTGTAATAGTCGGCGGGAAGCTGGCTCACGACCGGGTAGACCGAGTTTGGGAAGGACGAGAGCGCCACCATGTCGATCTTCGGCTCGAAGCGCGCCAGGAGCCCCCAGAGCGGCTGGCGGGAGTCCTGCCGCAGGATGCCGTTCATGTTCTCGTACTGGAAGGTCGGGAAGACAACGGTGTCCTCCGACTCGGACTTGATCGCGTCGTAGGCCTCGAAGTAGACGCTCTGGAAGTTGCGGAAGGCTGCGTCGCCCTTCGCCGTGTAGAAGAGGTCAACCTCGACGCCCACGGCCATGTAGGCGGGCTTGTAGTTCAGGGCCAGGTACTTCGAGTAGGAGATGAATGCCGAGCGCAGGTTGCCGTCTGAGAAGTCTTTGCCGCTCAGACTTGAGGGCACGGAGGCCATGCGGCCGCGGTCCGCCGGGTCGGTCGGGTCGACGGCGAGGAAGAGCTTGAGGTTGTTGCGGCGCGCGAGGTCCTTCTCGAGGCGGGTCAGGCGCTCGGTCCGGTTCGAGATCGAGCCGTTCGGCACGAAGTCGGACCACGGCGGTGCGCGCTGGATCAGGACGACTTCGCCCAGCTGCCCGGCGAGCTTGAAGGCTTCCTCGTAGGCATCACCGGTGGCGTTGGCCGGCAGCGAGCTCACACCCATCACGAAGGGGCGGGGTTCACCGCTGAGGATGCGAGTTGGCTCAGGAGGGACCTGATCGTTGCCGCCACAGGCAACAGGAAGAGCGAAGAGACCGGCAGCCGCGCCGAGGAATCTTCGCCGCGGAAAACGAAGACTCAAGACGGGGCACCCCGTACCCGGCTCATTGCCGGCGCTGCCCGGACGTTCTCATGCAAGATGGGCACTGGTGAATCCTACTACCTTGCGGTTTGACCGGGCCAACCGGTGAGCGGTAGACTTCCTTTTGCGTCAGGCGAAGCTAACAACGTCAGGGGTGGGCGGTTGGAAAGCCTCCATGAGGCCTGCGGCGTCTTTGGAGTTTTTGCTCCGACAGAAGATGTCGCTCGCGTAACATTCTTCGGTCTTTATGCCTTGCAGCATAGGGGACAGGAGAGCGCAGGCATCGCCGCAACCGACGGCACCGCGCTCAAGATTCGCAAAGACATGGGTCTCGTCTCGCAGGTCTTCCAGGAGGAAGACCTGCTGTATCTCAAGGGATTCGCCGCCGCCGGTCATACGCGCTACTCCACCACCGGCTCCAGCCGCGTCGAAAACGCCCAGCCCTTCATGATGGACGGCCCGAATGGCACCATCGCCCTCGGCCACAACGGCAACATCATCAACGCCGACCTGCTGCGCACCGAGCTCGAAGCTGAGGGGCGCGTCTTCCAGACCTCTACCGACTCCGAAGTGATCGCCCATCTTGTGGCAACGGCGCCTGGCCGCGACTGGGGAGAACGCATGGCGTACGTCATGCGGCGCGCGCAGGGTGCCTACTGCCTTACCGTCCTGACCAAGGACGGCGTCATTGCCGTGCGCGACCCGCTCGGCATGCGGCCGCTGTCACTCGCCCGCATCGACGGCGGCTTCTGCTTCGCGTCTGAGACCTGTGCCTTCGACCACCTCGGCGCGACCTTCATCCGGGATATCGAGCCGGGTGAGACGGTGCTGATTGACCACGAAGGCGTGCACAGCTACCGCACGAAGGACCGCGAGAAGGAAGCCTTCTGCGTCTTCGAGTACATCTACTTCGCCCGCCCCGACAGCTACCTGCGCGGCGAGCGCGTCTACCCTGTGCGTATGAAGCTCGGCGCCCAGGTGGCGAAAGAGCACCCGGTCGAAGCCGACATTGTCACCGGCCCGCCGGACTCGGCAACCGCGGCCGCTGTCGGTTATGCGCGCGAGTCGGGAATCCCGTTCGCCGAGACACTCGTGAAGAACCGCTATGTCGGCCGGACTTTCATCATGCCGGACCAGCGCATCCGCGACCAGGGCGTCCGCATCAAGTTCAATCCGCTGCGTGAGGTGCTCGAAGGTCAGCGCGTCGTGGTCGTCGACGACACCATCGTGCG
>JBFWZE010000024.1:0-2065 GCA_050185685.1 Dehalococcoidia bacterium | reverse complement strand
GTGAACAACGCGGGCATCAACGGCCAGTCGGCGCCGATCGGCGAGTACAGCCTCGAGAGCTGGCACCGGGTCATCGACGTCGACCTCAATGGCCTCTTCTACAGCCTGCGCTACGAGATCCCGGCGATGCTCGAGCGCGGCGGGGGCAGCATCGTCAACCTGTCGTCGGTCCTCGGTACGGTGGGCGCCACGAACCTCAGCGCCTACATTGCGGCGAAGCACGGCGTGAACGGGCTAACGAAGGCCGCGGCACTCGATTACGCCCGTAAGGGCATCCGGGTGAATTGCGTCGCACCCAGCTTTGTCGAGACGCCGTTGCTGGGCGAGCTCGGCAAGGTGACGCGCGCCGCGTTCAGCCAGATGCAGCCAATGCGCCGGATCGGTCAGCCGGAGGAGGTCGCCTCACTGGTGACGTTCCTGCTCTCCGACGCGGCGGCGTACATCACCGGGAGCGTCTACGCGATCGACGGCGGTTACACGACGCCCTAGGGCACTACTTCCCCAGCACCCGGAAGTTGACGCGGGCGTCCTCGCGGCCGGCGATGCGCGAGACGATCGCGAAGACACCAGGCGTCTTGAACTCGAGCGGCAGGTTGGCCGCGACCTGAACGCGCTGCTCCGAGCCGATGTCAATGCCGGCCGGGCGGCCTGCTTCCAGCGTCACGTTCATCTTCGCGACCTGCTCGCCGTCCTGCGTGATCATCTCGATCTCGACCTCGTGGCGATGGTTCGTGTCGTCCCAGGGAATGCTGAATGACGCGGCGAGGCCGGTCTGCTTCGTCACCGGGAACTGCGGCACGGTGAGGGCATCCCAGCCTCCGCCCATGAGATAGAGCTTGCCGGCGACGATCTCCGCCGCGTCGGCGAGGATCAGCCATTCCGTCTTTACTGCCATTCGATGTGTCTCCTGGACTACCGGCGTCAGTGCCGGCTCGAGGGTTGATGTGGTCTCTCGACCATCCTAGCCCACGCCCGCAGCCCGAAATCCGCCAGCACGAGATTGACGCGATCAGTCGCTGGCGCCTATCGTCCGGCAGACATAGAAGGACTCTCCGTGAACGAGAACATCGACACCGTCGTCGAGGCGCCATCTCAGACCCGCAAGCGCAAGGGACCGCCGAAGCTCCTTATCGCGCTGGCAGTCGTCATCGCGCTGGTCGTCACCTGTGGAGGTGCGGTTGCGTACTTCTTCCTCGACGCGGTCGCAGAGGTGGACGACGTCGAGGCGGTGGTGAGTGACTTCCTGATGAAGACCTCCAGCGGCGACATCGCGGGCGCCTACGGCCACTTTTCGAGCGAAGTGACCGAGACCCTGACCTTCGATTCGTTCCGCGACGGCGTGCAACGCAACGGCGCGTACCACGATGTGGAGAAGCTGAAGCGACAGGGATGGCGGAAGAGCATCGGCACTGGGCGCCCCACGCTGTTGACCTACCAGGCTACGGTCGGGTACGCGGACGGCAGTAAGGGTGACCTTCACGCAGAGCTCGTCCGCGAAGAGGACGTGTGGAAGATCCGCTTCATCCAGGTCAACGGCGGCGCCGGGTCGTTTCAGTAACCGCCGAGCCATGACGAAGCTCGTCCTCGACCCCGGCGCGTTCATCAGAGGAGGACCCCGACAGGTCCCGGTTCAACCGATGCTTGCACTCGGCATCGTTGTTGTGCTTGCCATTGCCTTTTCCGCCGCTGTGGTCTGCACGGCGATTGCGGCATCGCGAGACTCAAATCAGATCGGCACAGTCCTTGAGTCGTTCCTTGAAGCGACCTCGCGCGGAGACTTCGTTTCGGCCTACGAGTACTTTTCCGCGGTGCAGCAGGACGAAATGAGTGAGGGTCGCTCAAGGCCGAGTTCGGCGCCGATGCTGCCTACGCCGGGTTCGCCGACCTGGAGCAAATTGCCCTCTCTGAACAGGGGATGGATCTGCGGGGTCTTCGAGAACGCACGTACCTCGGCCGCGTCATGTACGAAGATGGCAGTACCGCCAACCTGAAGGCATCGCTCGTCCTTCAAGGCAGCAAGTGGAAGATTGATTCCATCGGGATCGGGCGAGCGATCCTCGACTGA
>JBFWZE010000023.1:27718-30599 GCA_050185685.1 Dehalococcoidia bacterium | reverse complement strand
CCGTTCGCTTCTGCCTCTTCGATTGCGTCCTGCTTGATCGGGTCGACCGTAATCGGCTTGTTGAGGCCGAAGAGCTGCTGGCCCGCGTCGCTCTGGACGAAGGGCTCGAGGCGGCTGATTGCGCTGTCAGAGCGGCTGTAGCTGTCCCTGACGCCGCCGACGAGGGCCGCGGTCAAGAGATTGATCTGGCCGTCGTGGCCGGTGAGGCGCTGCACGCTGGAGAGCAGCATCGCACCGCCGCCACTGCCCTTTTCGTAGAAGGCGGCGGCGCCGTTGACGGCCGCTTCGTCCTTGACGATGCCGACGACCGTGACAATGGCGGACTGGCCGTTCGCGTACACCGTGATCGTGTCGCCCGTGCGGGCGTCGAGCTTATCGGCGGCGCGCTCGCTCAGGAGGATGTCGTTGGCGCCGAGGGCAGAGAGGTTGGCCTGGCCGCCATCGACGAGGCGAAGACCGCCCAGGTTGCCGAGGCGCGCCGGGTCGATACCTGAGAGGGTGATGTTGGGCTCAGAGAGGCCGGTGCGCTGGTTGATCGCCGGCACGGGCTCCTGGAGGAAGGGTAGGAAGCCGGCGATGTCAGGGTCGTTCTGGAACTCACGCTCCAGGCCCGCCGTCGCGCCTTCGTTGACGTAGACGGCGACGTCGCCGTGGGTAACGACGTCTTCGCCGACGAAGTTCAGGGCGAGGTCGCTGCGCTGGAGGGACTCGTACCCGGTCTTGGAGATTGAGAAGTCGACTGTGTCGCCTGTCGTGAAGGCGGCGGTCGTTATCAGTGTCGCCAGCATCAGGCCGACGACGACGAGGCCGGTCTGCATTCCGCGGCGAGGCAGGTTGCGCAGACCCATCTTGAACATCATGCGGTTCGTGACCGCGATCCAGAGAACACTTGCGAGGGCGATTCCGAGCATGACCACCAGGGCGATCATGATCGTGTCCATGGGGATTCCGAATAGCTCTTTCATCGGGTCTGTACCTTCTCATCGATGATGCTGCCGTCGGTCATCGTGATGAGACGGTCGCAGCGCTGGCCGATGCCAGGGTCGTGGGTTACGAGGACAAACGTCTGGTGTTTCTCCGCGTTGAGCTGCTCCATCAGGGCCATGATCTCGTTCGCGGTTTTGCTGTCGAGGGCGCCGGTGGGCTCGTCCGCCCAGACGATGGCGGGGTCGTTGACGAGGGCGCGGGCGATGGTGACGCGCTGGCGCTGACCGCCGGAGAGTTGCGAGGGGCGCGCCTTCGCCTTGTCGGCGAGACCGACGCGCTCGAGTGCCGCCATCGCTAGCTCGCGGGCCTGGCGGGCGTTGACGCCGGAGACTACCAGCGGCAGCTCGACGTTCTCGGCCGCCGAGAGGACCGGCAGCAGGTTGTAGGTCTGGAAGATGAAACCCATGTTGAAGGCCCGGTAGGAGGTCTTCTCTTTGTCGCTCATCGACGCGAGCTCAACGCCGCCGATGCGGACGTTGCCGCTGGTGAAGTGGTCGAGGCCGCTGATGCAGTTGAGCAGGGTGGTCTTGCCGCAACCGGACGGGCCCATGATCGCGACCATCTCGCCGCGGTTCACGGTGAGCGACACGCCGCGAAGCGCCTGGACCTGCGTGTCACCGCTCGAGTACGTCTTCACGACGTTCTCGACTTCGATGATCTTTTCGGCTGCGGTGAATGCGGATTCTCGTTCGAGTACTGTCACGTTGCGCTCCATTTGTGGCCAGGCGATTTGCATTGGGGTCTCCTTTGCCGCCGGAGGCGGACGAAATGTCGAGGTCTGTCAGGGTGAGGGCCGATCGTGGTTTCGTTTGCCTTTTCTCACAGGGCGCAGTCTGGGCTTCCAGCGCAAGAACGGGATCGACCTCGCGGCTGATTTCTGGCCCGCACGTGCGGCGGACAGATTCGGTACGACTTTTGGCGGATAGGCTGATGACGTTTTTCGTCGTTCCGGCGAGAATCATCCCGTTCTGAAGGAGGACAAGATGAAACTTGGATTCATCGGGCTCGGCACCATGGGCGGCGGCATGTCGCTCAACCTGCGCCGGGCCGGCTACGACATGGTGGTCAACGACCTGCGGCACGAGGCGGCAGCGCGGCACATCGAAGCAGGCTGCGAGTGGGCTGAGACGCCGGCCGAGGTCGCGGCACAGAGCGAGATCGTCCTCACGTCGCTGCCGGGACCGAAAGAGGTCGAGGCGGTCGCGCTCGGTCCGGGCGGCCTGCTCGAGAACCTGGCGCCGGGCTCGGTGTGGTTCGACCTGACCACGAACTCACCGACGTTGATCCGCCGCCTGCACGCCCTCTTCGCCGAGAAGGGCATCGAGGTGATGGACGCACCCGTGAGCGGCGGACCCAGCGGCGCCAACAGCGGCAAGCTGGCGATCTGGGTCGGCGGCAACGAGGAGGTCTTCAACCAGCACAAGGCGGTGCTCGACGCCTTCGGTGACGAGGCCCGCTACATCGGGGCGATCGGCGCCGGCTCCGTCGCCAAGCTCGTGCACAACGCCGCCGGCTACGCGATCCAGACCGCGCTCGCGGAGGTCTTCACCGTGGGTGTCAAGGCGGGCGTTGAGCCGCTGGCGCTGTGGGAGGCGATTCGCCAGGGTGCGCTCGGCCGGCGCCGCTCCTTCGACCGACTCGCCGACAACTACCTGATCGAGAAATACGACCCGCCGTCATTCGCCCTGCGCCTCGCCCACAAGGACGTCTCGCTCGCTACGGAGCTGGGGCGAGACGTCGGCGTGCCGATGCGCATCGCCAACCTGGTGCGCGAAGAGATGACCGAAGCGCTGAACCGCGGCTGGGCCGACCGTGACTCCCGCGTACCGATGCTGCTCCAGAACGAGCGCGCCGGCGTGGAGATCAAGATCGACGAGGCGGCGATCAAGGACGT
>JBFWZE010000023.1:24742-27618 GCA_050185685.1 Dehalococcoidia bacterium | reverse complement strand
TGCGATGAATCGATGCGGTACTCGGTGCCGTCGTAGCGGACATTGCCGAGACCGGTCTGGTTCGCCAGGTAAATGGCGACTTCGATCTCGTCCATGCGCAGCGAACCGGCTACATCCTTCGCAGCCATTCCGCCGCTCGCCCGCAGCAGGTCGAAGATGTCCTCTTCGTCCGCCGCGGTGATGTCGAGGGCCGGGGGCGGCGTCAGTATCTGAACCATTGCTGTGTACCTCCTGCTCTCTGCTCTTGGGGTCACGCCCCTGAGCTGATGTCAGAAGTTTGCGCCTCATCAGCGCGCGCGGGTTCCAACGGCCGGCCGAAACCTGTCGAGGACGAGTGGCGGACGGCATACCTCCGTCTTCAGACTGAGACGCGAGTGTCCGGGAACGAGTTAGGGGACGCCGGCGCCCTCGCTGGGACCGTTCGTACGGCCAAAGCTGGGGACGGCGATCCACATGTGCCGGGCGCGGTCAGTCTCGGCTGCATGGGAGCGGGCGCGGGCGCCAAGCAGATGCTCGAGGGTGATCACGCCGCAGGGTTGCGAGCTCGCCGCGTCGAGGACCGGGAGACGGGTGAGGCCGGTGCTCGCCATGCGGTGCGCGATCAGGCGCAGCGGCTCGTGGGTATACGCGACGGCCGGCACCGCCCCATCGAGACCCTCAACGACGGCCTCCCAGCGCAGGTCTCCCGCCAGCACCGCCCGCACCGCATCCGCGCTGACGAGGCGCCGGCCGACCAGGAACGGACCCGCCTCGAACTCGCGTAGTGCTGCCTGAAGGTCTGCGGCAGCAGCAGAAGCCTCGATGCTGGGGATCGAGGGCTGCATGGCATCGCGCACGAGCTGAAGCTCCAGCGGGTCGACGCTGTACTCGGAGGAGAGGTGGAAGCCGCGGCGGCTGATCTTCTCGGTCAAGATGGAGCGCTTCATCGTCAGCACGGTGAAGGCGTAGGAAGCGGCGACGGCGATCAGCAGCGGCACCAGCAGGTTGAGATCGTGGGTCAGCTCGATCGCGAAGATCACGGCGGTCAGCGGGGCGCGCATCGTGCCGCCCATCACGGCGGCCATGCCGATCGCGGCCCAGAACGCGGCGCCTTCGGGGAGGACATGTGACTCGACCGCGCCGAGCGATGCGCCGATCATCAGCAAGGGCGCGAGGACGCCGCCGGAGGTGCCGGAGCCGAGTGAGATCGACCAGATGAGCGACTTTACGACCAGGACGCCAAGGACGACCTTCAGCGCCAGCTCTCCGTTGAGGGTCTCCTCGATCGTGCCGTAGCCGACGCCGAGCGCGCGCGGGAAGAAATAGCCGCCGACGCCAATCACGAGGCCGCCGAGCGCCGGCCACCACATCCAGTGGAACGGCGACCGGCCGAAGGTGTCTTCCGCCAGGTAGATGAGCTGGGTCAGCGCGGCGCCGACGCAGCCAGCTGTGATACCGAGTAAGACGGCCGAGAGGAACACGGCCGGACCACCGAACTCCAGTGCCGTTTCGAGCGGGAAGATCGGGCCGTGACCGATCGCGTACCAGCGCAGCGTGTAAGCGGTGATGCTCGCGACCGCGACGGGGATCAGGCTGCGGGGCTTCCACTCGAAGAGCAGCAGCTCGACGGCGAGGAGGATCGCAGCCATCGGCGTCGCGAAGATCGCTGACATGCCGGCAGCGGCGCCTGAGACCATAAGCGTTTTGCGTTCGGCGTCCGAGAGGTGAATGAGCTGCGCGAAGAGTGAACCGCAGGCACCACCGGTCATGATGATCGGACCCTCGGCGCCGAACGGACCGCCGGAGCCGATCGAGATGGCGGCGGAGACGGGCTTGAGCAGGGCAACCCGGGGACGCACCCGGCTGCCCTGCAGGAGGATGACCTCGATCGCCTCAGGGATGCCGTGGCCGCGGATCCGGTCTGACCCGAAGCGCGCCATCAGGCCGACGATCATCGCACCACCAACCGCGATCGGGATCACCCAGAGCCCGACATGGGCATCGCGGGGAGCAACGTCTTCGAGGGACAGACGCTGGAAGAAGAAGAGGTTGGTCCAGAGCTTGATCAGGTCGAGGAGCACGATCGCGAGGCCGACGCCGATGATGCCGGTGCAGACCGCGAGGGCGGCGATGAAGAGGAGGCGCCGGTCGGCCGTGAAGTCACCGAGGCCTGTCAGCGGCGCCATTCGCAGCGGTTCTGGCTCAATTCCGACGCCTTCGAGACTAATGGGGGGCCTCCCGCGAGGAGGTGGCCGCCATCATCGGCGGGCCGGCTTGCTGCGAATTGCTGCTCCCGGCACCTCAGGCACATCCAGGAGTGCCAGCGCCGGCGTCAGAGCGGCGCGGTTGCCGAAGAGCCGGACCCGGTCACCCGTCCGCAAAAGCGTCTTGCCTGCGGGGATAAGGATCTGGCCGTCGCGCTCGATGAGGGTGACGACGACACCTGGCGGCAAGCCGAGCTCTGCGAGCGTCTGACCGTTCGCCTGGCTATCGCGTTCTACGACGGCCTCGGCTGAGGCGACTTCTTCTCGGTCCTCGCCTCCGTCTTGCTCGAGCTGACGGCCGTTGCGGGCGCGCTGGTCACGGCTGCGCAAGTACGCCGTGAGGACGTCGTTCCTTGCGAGCAGGCCCACGGGATAGCGCCTGCCATCGCGTTCGGCGACGACCGGCAGCTGGCGCACAGCTTCGGCGCCGGCCTGAGTGAGGGCATCGGCGAGGAACTGACCCTGGTGGGCGACGATAGGCTCCGTCGTGGCGATGTCCGCGGCCGTCTGAGCCTCAGAGTCCTCGATTCTGGCCCTGCGCAGGTCCGTTGCGGTCAAAATGCCGTACAGGCTCTCATCCTGACGAAGTACGAAGACAGCATGGTCGCCATGACGAACCATAAGCTCCTCCAC
>JBFWZE010000023.1:3688-24642 GCA_050185685.1 Dehalococcoidia bacterium | reverse complement strand
TCTGAGCCTCAGAGTCCTCGATTCTGGCCCTGCGCAGGTCCGTTGCGGTCAAAATGCCGTACAGGCTCTCATCCTGACGAAGTACGAAGACAGCATGGTCGCCATGACGAACCATAAGCTCCTCCACGTCCGGGAGCAGGGTCGCGAGGTCGACGGTACGGAAGTCTCTGCTCATCGCCTCTTCAACGGGGATGAGGCGCAGCGGGTCGTTCGACATCGCCTGAGCCCGCTCAGGCCGCCGCGCGAGCTCACTGACCTGGTAGTCGAGGACGCGGGCCAGCTCACTGAGCGAGACAAAGCCAAGAAGCCGGTCCGGATGTTCCCGCTCGACGATCAGCAGTCCTTCGACCGAAGCGCGGATCATCCGCTGCAGCGCCGCGTGCAGACTCTCGACCGGAAAGGCCACAAGGCCCACCGGCTGCATGACGTCGCGAACCGTCCTGCCATCACTACCGCCCTGGAGGTGCTCGACGACCGGGAGCGCGCCCACGAGTCTGCCGTCATCGACAACGGCGATCACCTGCTGGCGGTCACCGTCCGCGAGTCCGACCGCTTCGGCCAGAGGCATATCGAGCCTGGCAACGACGGCATCACGCATTGCCTGCCCAACAGTGAGAGCTTGAATCAGCGGGATTGTGTATTCGCCGCGATGGGCGGGAGAGTCTGCGCGAGTCGCGACCTGGCTTTCATAGATCGTCGTATTGCCGGTAACGAGGTACGAGATCGAAGTCGCGATCATCGCGGGGACAATCATCGTGAACTCGCCGGTCATCTCCGCCACCATCAGCATGACCGCCATCGGCGCCTTCGCGATGCCGCCGAAGAGGGCGCCCATCCCGACGACGACGAACGGCTCGGCCTGCGCGGGCAGCCAGGGCACGTGCCCGTCGAGGAGCGCGTAGGAGCTGCCGCCGACCATGCCGCCGATGAAGAGACCGGGTGCGAACACACCGCCGCTGCCGCCGGACCCGATCGTGAGGGAGGTGGCAATGATCTTGAGGAAGACCAGCGCGAGCATGGTCCAGGCGGCGAGCTCGGCGGTGTTGCCCTCGACAGCGAACTGAAGCCAGCCGTAGCCCATCGAGAGGATCTGCGGGAAGAAGATCCCCATGGTGCCGACGACGACGCCGGCAATCGCGGGCTTGATGTGCGGCGGGACGTGGATCCGGTGGAAAAAGTCGCGAGTGCCGTAGAAGAAGCGGACGTAAAGGATGCCCACCAGGCCGCAGACAACACCGAGGGCGGCGTACCAGATCAGTGACTCCGGGTCGCTGAACTTGAAACCAAGCGCATCGCCGAAGACGGGCTCCCAACCCGACCACGACGCGAAGATCGTGTAGCCGACCACCGAGGCAATGAAACCGGGCACCAGCGCTTCGAGCTCGAAGTCGCGGAGGTAGAGGATCTCGGCGCTGAGCAACGCACCGCCGAGCGGAGCTTTGAAGATCGCGCCGATACCAGCGCCGACGCCCACCGCGAGCGCAATTCGCCGGTCTGCAGGGCTCAGATAGAAGACGCCGCCGATCCAGGAGCCGAAACCGGCGGCGATCTGGGCGGTTGGCCCTTCCCGACCGGCACTGCCGCCGCTGCCAATCGTGACGGCGGAGGAAACCAGCTTGATAAAGGGAATTCGCGAGCGGATCCGGCCGGCGCGCTGGTGGAACGCGTCGATTGCCGCATCCGTGCCATGGCCCTCCGCCTCAGGAGCGAGGCTGAAGACGATGAGGCCGCTAATCAGTCCCCCGAGCCCCACGACGAGCGGCAGTGCCCACGGCCGGGCCATTTCCACGTACTCGGTCGTGCCCTCGCCGCGCGGCCCAGGCGGGTCATAGCCGGCAAGCTGACCAAGAAACAGCTGCGTCGAGAGGTCGATCGCGACGTAGAAAAGGATCGCGCCGAGACCGGCAACGACACCGATCAACAGCCCGAAGAACACCCACTTGCGCAAGAAGTCTGACAGGAGCCAGACACGCGCCATCTCAAGCGATCCCTGAATCCGTCCGCCCGGCCCGATACCCTCTGCGACAGGAGTGTTCATCGGTCGCTCCCGCCGGCGCCAGCTGCCGGAGCTCTGCAGGCCATCAGATGATCGGGAAGTGGCTCAGGGGCGTCGACGCTAATGGGACCTCTCCATATCGTGCTGTGCCGCGTTCACGGACTGAATCAGGCTTGTGAGGGCGGCGATCAAATCGGGGCCCAACAGCTGGAGCTGCGACTGGCCCACCGTTGCCAGCCGCGCCACGGTCGCCTCGCCCTCAGTGGTGAGCTCGATGGGGACGACACGGGCGTCTGTGGTGCTGCGGCTTCGCTGGACGAGGCCGCGCCGTTCGAGGCGGTCGATGAGACCCACGCAGCTGTGGTGCGTGAGCAGCATCGTCTCTGCCAGGTCGCGAATCGATGCTTCCTCGCCGACAACGTGGCGCGCCTTGACTGCCAGCATGAGCTGGTACTGCTGCGGTTCGACGTTGGCTTCGGCGAGAGCAGAGTCCACGGCCTTGAGAAAGCGGCGGATGGAGTACCGGAAGGCCGCAAGAGACACATAATCGGGAGTCATCGATATTCATATCGTAGAACGATACTTCTTCGGAGTAAAGCGAGGCTGGCGCAACGCGGCCGTTCTCGCTGCCATTGCAAGTCAGGGGCGGGAGGAACTTCGCTTCAGACTGCGGAGAAGGCCTCGTCCACCGCCGCTGCGAAGGCGGCCATCGAGGCGTACTCGAGGTCCGGCGTGACAGGGCTGTCGGGCGCCAGGACGGCGCCGCCCGGCAGACCGCGACGATTGATCCAGACCGTGGGCAGGCCGGCGCGCTTCGCCGGGACGTGGTCGTGGTAGAGCGACTGCGCGACGTGGAGCAGACGCCCCGGGGCGATGCCCATTTCGGTCGTCTTCGCGAGCAGCGCCTCAAAGTTGCGATCGCTGGGCTTGAAGGAGCCGATGTCCTGCGCCGTCAGAACCGCGTCGAACTCTACGCCCAGCCGGCGGTTGCTGCCGGCAAAGCCCTCGCGGTGGACGTTCGAGAGGATGATCAACCGGTAGCGTTGCTTCAGCTGCCGCAGCGCCTCGGCGGAGTCGGGGAACGCAGGCCAGTCCGGCACGGAGTCGCCGAGCGCCGCCGCATCCGAATCGCTGACCTCGAAGCCGAGGTCGGCGCCGATGCCGCGAAAGGTCTCTCGAAGGACGTGGGAGTAGAGCATCGCAGGGTGCTCGGCCTCGACGCGGTCCTCGTTGGCGGCGAAGGCGGCAAGCAGCGCCTCGTCAGTGACCTCAGGCTTCGTACGCCGCGCCCGCGGTCCCAGCACGGCGAGAATGCCCGGCTCCCAGTCGATCAGGGTGCCATAGCAGTCAAAGCTCAAGGCGTCGAAGGCAGTGAGGTCAAGCATCAGAGGTGTCTTCCGAACCAAACGCGAAGGCCGCAGGTGCGTTATATATAGCGCACCTGCGGCCGGATGTGCTGCTTGCTGAGCGCTGTTAGCTGACGGCTGCTCCCTGCAGGTCCCAGTAGGCGACGCCCATCGCCATGATCGCGCGGAAGAAGGGCTCGTACGCCAGCACTTCCGTCTTCACGTCGCCGACCATGCCCAGCAGCGTAATCCAGGAGTGCAGCTCCGTGTCGCCGTGGTCGAGGAGGTCCTGATTCGAGAGCTTCGTAAGCTCGTCGTAGCGGCCCTCCTTCATGAACTCGAAGAGCTTGCGGTCGTACACGTGGTCGACGTTGCCGTGCTTCGCCTCCGCCGAGTACTGGAAGGGGAAGCTCTGCGGGAAGTGCGAGATACCGCCTGATGCGATAACACCGATGCGCTGGTTGCCCGGCCACGCCTCAACCGCCTTGCGCAGCGACTGCCCGAAGGCGTAGCAGCGCGCGGGCGACGGACAGGGCAGGCGGAACGACTCGACGTAGACCGGGATCACCGGCACATCAGCTTCGGGCGTGAGGCGCTCGATGACGGGACCAAAGGCGTGCGCCTTGAGGACGCCGTTGTCGAGCTGTTCGAAGCGGGTGACGTCGAAACCGTCGTTCACCGTGCCCGAGAGCAGGTGATAGGCAAGCTCCGGCTTGCCCTTGAACGTCACACCGGCGCGGGTGGTGAACTCGTTGCCTGTGAAGATCGCGAGCTGCGGCGCGATACTCTGCTCGCCGAACTCCTCGTCCTGGTCGTTACCGATCAGGATGATCGCGTCGAGGTCGAGGCCGCTCAGCCGCTGGATGATCGTTTCGTGGCCGCTCGAGACGTTCTTGTACCGGTGCGTGATGTCCTCGTCGGTCTCCTCTTCGACGCCCTTCGGTGTCTCCGGGAAGTAGCCGAACTTCTTTTCGAACATCTTCTGGTTGTTGATCCGCGCGTCGTCCCAGCCCTGCTCAGGCGAGCGCAGAGTGAAGGCGTGCGAGGTGGCGGCGGCTGCTACAAGTTCTGCCATCGGTTACAGCGTTCCTTCCGGACGCGAGTGCGTCTCCTTGAGCTCGGCCCAGCTCTCCGCCGACATGAACTCTGACCAGGCACGGTGCTGCCAGAGCATGTAGTTCTCGTTCACGAAGTCGTTGATCCGGGTCGGACCCTCTTCGTCGACGATAATTTCGCCGCGGCCGAAGTTCATCTGGTAGTTGAGCGGGTAGCGGCTGGAGATCACGCCGCGCTGGCCGCGGGTGCTCTGGTCCCAGTTCTCACCGTCGTCCTGCTCCAGCATGCCGCTGGCGCCGAAGGTGTGGCTTGCGACGAAGCGGTGCTCTTTCTGCGCCGCCTCCGACTCGTTCTTGTCGTAGAAACTGAAGTACCAGATCTCGCAGTTCTGCGGCCCCTTCGGCATGCGGATCGCGACCTGCTGGGCACGCGCCGGCACGAAGAGGTTGGGGAAGATGTTCGTCATGCAGCCCTGGCCGCTCGACTTCAGCGGTCCCATGCGCTTCTGCACCTCGGGGTCGAAGCGCCACTGCTCGGCGACCTCGTCCTTGATTACGTCCTGCCAGTTGTCCGGCAGGAACTGCATGCCGCAGATATGGCCGTATTCGCCGATCACGGCGGTGCCGGGGCGCTGCTTGCCGTTCTCACCCGGCTTGCTGCGGCCCTGGAGCTTGTTCGCGCGCTGACCGGAGTAGCCCGCCATCTGGGTGGAGATGTGGGTGAGGCCGTGGTAGAAGTCGGCGGTGTTGTCGCTGGGAAACTTCCAGTTCGCCTTCATCGAGTACTTCTCGACGCCGCCGAAGATCGTCATTTCGCCGCGATCGGCCAGCATGTCGATCCCAAACTTGCCGGCCGGACCGAGGTACTCGGACAGGCTCGGCGCCTCCGGGTCCATCGTCGCGAAGATGAAGCCCTTGTACTCGTCGACCTGGGCGGCGTTGATCAGGCCCCAGTTCTCGCGGTCGAGCTCTTCGTGGTAGACCTCTTTGAAGCCGGGTACGCCAACGAGGGCGCCCTTCAGGTCGTAGGTCCAACCGTGGTAGGTACACATGAACGAGGTCGCGTGGCCTTCGTCGGCGCGGCAGACGGCGTTACCGCGGTGCCGGCAGCTGTTGATCAGGACGTTGACGCCGCCTTCGTTGTTGCGGACGACGATGACGCGGTCTTCACCCATGAAGTTGAGGAAGAAGTCGCCCGGGTTCGGGATCTGCGACGCGTGGGCCATGAACAGCCAGGCACGCGCGAAGATCTGCTCCATCTCGAGCTGGTAGATGTCGGCGTCGTAGAAGATCTTGCGGTGGACGACACCCTTGTCGAGGTCGACGTAGTTGCGCATACCGCGCGCGAACTGAAGGTCCATTGCCATGACGGCTCTCCCTTATCTGAACGTAACGGACGTTATGACCCGATAGCAGCGCGATCGTAGGCAAGCCCCCAGCGGGCTGTCAATCAGCGATGGACTGCTTTGTCGAGGGTGCGGCCCCAGAGGGCAAAGAAGACGGTGGCAATGCAAAGCAGCACGCCCATGCCGGCGATAACGGTCCGTTCCCCATAGGCGTCGGCGAGAAAGCCCACCGGCAGGCCGGCAAGGTTGGTGAAGCCCCAGGCCATGAACATGAAGCCCATCACCCGGCCGAAGAACTCCTGCTTCGCGTACTGCAGCGCGACGACGTTGTTCAGGGTCTGAAACGCACTGCTGCCGCCGCCCACCAGCGCCATCGTGAAGGCGGCGACCAGCAGGTTGGGTGCGATCGCCGTGAGCATCAGGGCAACGCCGAGCATCAGGGTCGCCAGGTGGAGCATGGTGCTTGCATGGCGCGAGTCCGCAAGCCCAGCGGCGAGAAGGCTCGTAACCACACCGCCAGCCGCCGCCGCGCCGAGCAGGACACCGACGCCCGCGTTCCCGGAGTGCAGCACGTCGATCGAGAAGCCGGGCATGAGGACCGTGTAGCCGAAGCCCAGCATGGCGACGCTGTGGTAGCTAACCAGCGCGTGCACGAGATGGGGTGTCTCGCGGACGTGGTCGAAGCCGACGCGGACGTCCTCCATGAGGCTCGTGTCATTGCGGTTCGCGCGCATCGGCGTCGGCGGGAGGCGCCGGTAGGTGAGGATAACGATGCCCATGACGGCGGCCATGAAGAAGTAGGTGCCGGTCGCGCCAACCGCCTCCCAGGCCAGCAGCGCGCCGGCGAGGAACGGCGCCGCGGTACGCGCGAAGTTGGCGCCGACCTGCATCAAGGCCACGGCATTGCCGAGACGTTCCTCCGGCATGATGTCGCCGAGCAGTGCGTTTCGAGCGGGTCCGTTGAAGGCAAACATCGTCCCGACCGTGAACGAGCCGAGCGCGAGCAGCGGGATGTTGATCACGTCGGTGAAAACGAGGATGCCGGTGGTGATCATCGTGACGAACGCGACAATCTGACAGGCGAGAATCAGGAATCGTTTCGACATCCGGTCTGCGATTGCGCCGGCGATTGGGTTAAGGAAGGTCATCGCCAGACCCTGGCCGAAGACAACGATGCCGACGGCGCGATTGTTACCGGTCAGCTCGTAGGCGACGACGCCCTGTGCCGGGCTCCAGGCGTTAAAGGCGATGAATGCGAGCGCGGAGCCGATAAGGATGATGCGGTAGACCGGGACTTCCCAGGACTCGAAGAGGTGGTGACGGACAGGAGCCGCCGCGACTCGCGCCGGCGCATCGATGGTCGTATCAGCCATCGAAGAGCCCAGCTCTCTCTGGAAGAATCCCGGTGGAAGATAACAAAAAGTGGCTCCCCTAAAGCTGCCAGCGCTAATTGTAACCCGGTTCAGTATTCCCTGCGATTCGGAACACCAATAGAAATAGCGCTAACTTCTTGCGCCTCCCGGTGATGCGTGTATATGCATTCGTAATCTCAAACCAGCACAATGGGGATCAGACCACGAGCCCTCGCCCTCATGACTGAACCCAAAATTTGACGACAGCAGAACAACAACCGCTTCGCCTCATCTGGTTGCAGGCGGCGCGAGAACGACTGATGGCGCGCGCCTCGGTCGAATCCGCCGTTACGGCGGCCCTCGTTGCCGCGATTGCTCTCGGCTTCTTTGTGCGCGGATTCCACGTGCTCTCCTCCGACTTCCCCCTGAACGACGGCGGGATGTTCTACGCGATGGCGCGCGACCTGCAGCACAACGCCTACCGCCTGCCGGAATTCACGACCTACAACAGCGCCGACATTCCCTTCACCTACCCGCCACTGGGCTTCTACGCCTCTGCACTCCTCGATGACCTGACGCCGCTGAGCCTGATCCAGGTCTTCCGCTGGCTTCCTCTCGTCGCGACCTGCCTGACGGTGCCCGCCTTCTATCTGCTCGCCAGATCGATGCTGCCTTCACGCATCGCCGTTGTGGCAGCGGTGCTGGCGTTCGCGCTGGTGCCTCGCAGCTTCATGTGGCTGCTGATGGGCGGCGGCGTGACGCGGTCGCTGGGCTTCCTCTTCGCCATCCTCGCTCTGTACTTCGTCCACCGCCTCTACGCGAAGACGGACCGGCGCGCGCTGCCCTGGGCGATGCTGCTCTCGGCGCTCACCGTGCTCAGCCACCTCGAGACGGGCTGGTTCCTGGCCTTCAGCATCGGGCTCTTCTTCCTCGCATTCGCCCGTAACCGCCGCGGCATCGAGGAGTCAGTGGTCCTTGCAACCGGCACGCTCGTACTCACGGCGGTCTGGTGGGTGCCGGTCTTCCTCATGCACGGCCTCGAGCCGCTGACCACCGTCTTCGGCACCGGCGGCTCGATCTTCTCAGGCGGTGCCGCAACCCGCGACGCCTACCTCGGGCTGCTGCGGCTGATCTCGACGAGCGAGCCGTTGTTCCCACTGATCGGCGTCCTTGCTGCCTTCGGGGCGCTCGCCTGCATCGCCACCCGCCGCTACTTCCTGCCGGGCTGGTGGGCGGCAATCATCCTGCTCGACGTCCGTGCCTTCCCGACCTTCACCTGCATCCCTGTCGCGATGATGGCGGGCATTTGTGTCCACGAGGTGCTGCTGCCCATGCTCAGCAACGGCCTGCAGCGAGAGCCTGCCACGCCGAACCGCCCCGTCTTCCAGCAGCGGCTGACGATGTCGGCAGTCATAGGCGCCTTCGTAATCTTTGCCCTGGCGTCAGCGCTGCTGCGCTCCAGCGGCCTCGGCGGCGAGGCATCGAACCTGCGCGGCCTCTCTGACGAAGAGCTGGCGGCGCTGGAGTGGGTGAAGGACGAGACGCCGGCCGGCAGTACGTTCCTCGTCATGCCCGACAGCAGCTGGGAGACCGCGAAGACCGCCGAGTGGTTCCCCGTCCTCGCCGGCCGCACGAGCATTGCCACCGTGCAGGGCACCGAGTGGCTCGCAAACGGCGGCTTCAAGCGCACCCGTGACATCTTCGACGATGCCTACCGCTGCGGCTACCAGACCAGCGAATGCCTCGACCTGCTGGCGACCGAGAACCGGATTGCCTTCGACTACGTCTACATCCGCAAGGGCGACCTCGGTCAGTGCTGTACGACCTTGCTGGCCTCGCTCGAAAGCGACGACGGCTATCAGCGCGTCTATGACGACGAAGGCGCTTCGATTTTCCTTCGGAAGGACCAGGACGGGCCTTCGGTCCGCGCCCCGCAGTAGCGCTCAACCCTCAGGCGACCCATTCGAAACGGCGGCATCCGCCTTTGCAACGCCGGAGTGCCGGGAATCCCCGCCCTGCCACGCACAATGAGATCACTACGACTCATGTGGGGGCAGGATGGGAACGACAGCAGCGGACGTTCTGGTTGAAGGGCTCGAGAACTGGGGCGTCGAAGTCGTCTTTGGTCTGCCCGGCGATGGCATCAATGCGATTATGGAGGCGTTCCGCGTCAAACAGGACCGCATCCGCTTCATCCAGGTGCGCCACGAGGAGTCCGCAGCCTTCATGGCCTGCGCCTACGCGAAGTACACCGGGCGCCTCGGCGTCTGCGTCGCCACCTCGGGTCCAGGCGGTCTTCATCTGATCAACGGCCTCTACGACGCGAAGCTCGATGGCCAGCCCGTGCTCGCAATCACCGGGCTGCCGTTCCACGACCTGATCGGCAGCGGCACTCAGCAGGATGTGCAGCTCGACCGCGTCTTTGCCGACGTTGCCGCCTTCAACGAGCGAATCATGGGGCCTGCGCACGTCGAGAACATGGTCGACCAGGCCTGCCGTACGGCGATCGCCTTTCACACCGTCGCCCATCTCGCGTTCCCGCTCGACCTTCAGGAGGCAGAAGCCACCAGCAAGGGGTCGAAGCGAAACATCCCCGGCCACACGTCCCAGGAGGTGGGGCACGGCGCAGGTCTGCCAGCAGAGACCTCTCTTCGCGCCGCCGCCGAGCTCCTGAACGCAGGCTCGAGGGTCGCGATCCTCGCGGGTCGCGGCGCCCTCGGTGCGGGCGCCCAGCTCGAGGCAGTGGCGGAAGCACTTGCGGCGCCGGTGATCAAGCCGCTGCTCGGCAAGGCGGTGCTGCCGGACGACAGTCCGTACACGACGGGGGGCATTGGCCTCCTGGGCACCGGCCCCTCGCAGGAAGCAATGGAGAGCTGCGACACGCTGCTCATCGTCGGGTCGACGTTCCCCTATATCGAGTTCTACCCGCAGCCCGGCCAGGCGAAGTGCGTCCAGATCGACCGCGACCCCAGCCGCATCGGCCTGCGCTATCCCGCCGACATCGGTCTCGCAGGCGACACCGGACGCAGCCTTGAGGCCTTGCTGCCGCTGCTTCAGCGCAAGAGCGACCGCGGTTTCCTCGAGCAGGCGCAGCAGAACATGGAGCGCTGGCGCGTCCTGCTCGAGAAGCAGGAGACGCGCGAGGATACCCCGCTGAAGCCGCAGGTCGTTGCCCGGGCCATCAGCCGCCGCCTCGCCGACGACGCGATCATCAGCGCCGACTCCGGGACGAACACGATCTGGGCCGCGCGCCACATCGAGATCAAAGCGGGGCAGATGTTCTCCACCTCCGGCACGCTCGCGAGCATGGGAAATGCCCTGCCGTACACGATCGCCGCGCAGCTTGCCCACCCGGACCGTCAGTGCGTGGCGATCGTTGGCGACGGCGGACTCTCGATGACGATGGCGGAGATGGCGACGGCGGTGAAGTATGAGCTGCCTGTCCGCGTCGTCGTCTTCAAGAACAACAGCCTCGGCATGATCAAGTGGGAGCAGATGGTGTTTCTTGGCAACCCGGAGTACGCCTGCGACCTGCAGCCGATCGATTTCGCTGCATTCGCCCGCGCCTGCGGGGCCGAGGCCTACAGCGTCGACGATCCGGCAGCGCTCGATGACGTCCTCGACCGGGCCTTCGCCGTCCGCGGCCCGGTGCTGATCGAGGCCAGCATCGACCCGCTCGAGCCGCCGCTGCCGCCGAAGGTCACGCCTGAGCAGGCACTGCACTTCGCCAAGGCCCTCGCTCGCGGCGAGCCAAACCGCGAGAAGATCGCCCTGACGGTGATTTCCGACCGCGTACGCCAGATGATCTGAGCCGCACGTTTGCTCGAAGGCGCCCGGCTCCGTAGCCTCAGGGTGTGCGGACCGTTACTGCCATCTGCTGCGCCTCGATCGCCGGAGCTTGCGCCGCGTTTGTGCTGCTCGCGATCTTCGTCGAGACGCCGATCCTGGCAATCCCGGCGATGGCGGGGTTTCTGACCCTCGTCCTGCTCGCCTGCGCCTGGTCTATGGCGCGTCAGGCCGGGACGCCGATCCTGCTGCCGTTGACGATCTTCGTGCTCTTCACCGGAGCGTTCTACTGGATGCTCTCGTCGAGCTGGTAGCGACTGCCTCCTGGCAGCTCCTGCCTACATGTAGGACGACGGCAGGCCGATGCTCATGAAGCTGAGCAGCAGGTGCAGCGTGAGCGCGCCGCAGAAAATGCGGTAGGGCACATTCAGGAAGACCCCGAACACGCTCATCGCCAGGAGTCGCGGGCCCTGGAAGCCGGCGACCTGGAGCATGTGCTGGTTGATTGTGACGCCAAAGAGGGTCAGGCCCGTCGCAAGGATCGCGATGCGCGTGAGACGGGAGCGGCGGCAGATCGGCGCATTGCGCAGTAGCGGCCGCAGGACGTTCGCGAAGGCGAAGGCGCTGATGCCGACCAGCCAGACGCCGCCGAGCATATGCCCGGTCCGCGTCGCGCGGCAGTTACTGCTGGAGACGGCGAGGAAGTCGGGGACGCCGCGTTGTCGCGCCGCGTAGTACGCGAAGGTCGCGGCAATCGACCAGACCATGACGACAGCGAGGGCCAGCCAGACCGAGACCGCAAGCAACGCGAAGAGCGCCAGGGTGCCCAGCTTTGACTGGGCCTGCCAGAAGGCGAGGAAGCTTCCGTGCTTGATGACCGAGGGAGAGACCTGACCGGAGAGGGAGATTGCCACCACTCTGATCGTGGGGTTTCAGTTCTGAGACTTTCATCAAGTAAGTGTTGCGATTTCGTTTCATTTATTATGTCCGGGCGGCTCTTGTAAGTTCACGGTGAACTGCGCATGATCCATGCCGTCGATCCAGCACAGTCATGGATGCGGAGGCTGTTATGCAACGAACCCTTGGCGCCGAGTTCCTGGGCACCTTTGTCCTCGTCCTTGGGGGCTGTGGCAGCGCAATGTACGCGGCAGGCATCGCCGATGTCGGCATCGGCTTCCTGGGCGTCTCCCTCGCCTTCGGTCTGACCGTG
Source organism: Dehalococcoidia bacterium (assembly GCA_050185685.1). GTDB lineage: Bacteria > Chloroflexota > Dehalococcoidia > DSTF01 > WHTK01 > WHTK01. Next base: position 12,551 of record JBFWZE010000023.1, on the reverse strand, counting down.
CTGATGATGGCGTACGCGGTGGGCCACATTTCCGGCGGCCACTTCAACCCGGCAGTGACTCTCGGCCTCGTGGCCGGCGGGCGCTTCGCGATAAAGGATGCGCCGGGGTACATCATCGTCCAGGTCATCGGGGCGATCGCCGCGGTCGGTGTGCTCTTTGTCATCGCCAACGGCAACCCCGACTTCGACAAAGACGTCAGCACCTTCGCGGCGAACGGCTACGGCGACCACTCTCCCGAGGGCTATTCCCTCGCCGCGGGCTTCGTCACCGAAGCCGTGTTCACCGCCGTCTTCCTGCTGGTGATCATGGGCGTCACGTCGAAGCGTGCGCCGGCCGGGTTCGCGCCGCTGGCGATCGGCCTCGCGCTCACGCTCATCCACCTCGTGACGATCCCGGTGACCAACACCTCGGTGAACCCGGCGCGGTCGACGGGCCCGGCGGTCTTCGTCGGCGACAGCTGGGCAATTTCCCAGCTCTGGATGTTCTGGGTCGCGCCAATCCTTGGCGGTGTGGTTGGCGGCGCAATCTACCGCTTTGTGCTGCAGCAGCCGGGCGACGTGGATGCCGGCGACGATGCCGGTCTCGCGATCGAGGCCGCGGGCCCGCAGAGCGCTGGTGAGCTCCGCCTGCGGACGCCATCGGGCGAGCAGTAGCGCCGCCGCCGTCTCCGGCAGCGGCGTAACGTCAATCGATATAAAGCTCCAGGGGACGCGGGCGGCCGGCGACCTCATACACGGGCCAGCGCTCATCCGTCGTGAGAAGCTCGATGCCGTCCTCGGTGACGAGGGCGGTATCTTCGATCTTCGAGCCACTGACACTGGGGTTCCAGGCGACAGCCATCGACAGCTCGACCCGCTCGCGGGCCGAGGGCAGTGCCAGGATGTCGCGGCTCAGGTAGCCAGTGATGCCTCCCTGGTGATGCTCGCGCTCGGCGCCGGGGTAGCCCGCGGTCTCATACCCTGCGGCCATATCCCGGTAGATCTCCCCGAGGCTACGGTGAGCCTCTGATCCCTCGAGCGCCACGGACTCGACCTGCCCCACGGCGATCGATGCCCGCTCCTCCTCCCAGGTCCGCCGCCGGAAGTAGACGAAGCGGGTGAGGTTCGCGTAGAGGCCGTGCCTTCGGCCGCAGACGACGAGCATCGCCCGCTCTCCGAGGAGATTTCGCGTCGGCAGAGGATGACGGTGCGCCAGGATCCGGTCGTGCCCGGCCGCGACCGTCAGCGCGGGCTGGATGCCACGATGCCAGAGAGCAGCAGAGGCCGCAGCCGAGAGGTCGTACTCCGTCCAGTCAGGGCTCGAGCAGCTGATTGCGTCGGTGACTGCTTCCGCCGTCTCCCGGCCAAGATGCACGTAGCGCTTGACCTCGTCGGCCTGCAAATACCTGCGAAGCATGAGCAGCTCGCCCGGCAGCGACAGCTCGTCACGCGAAGGCCGATCGCTGGCGACGAGACCCGGCGCCTTCTCGTCGACGAACTCCTGGCGGGCGCGTGTGTCGTTCCAGGGACACACCGCGAGGCCCAGGGGCGCGGCAAGCTGCTCGCTGAGCAGACGCTTCGCTTCGATGTTGTCCGTAAGCACCCAGGCGTCGGTTTCTGTCACGAGGACCTCCGCGACACCGGTCTCGGACGACAGGAGGACGGAGTTGTCGGCGCCACAGGTCGTCCAGGAGAACCAGTCCGTCCCCTTCATGCGAATGCCGCGGAGGGCGTGACGGGACATTGTTTCGCGCAGGGTCCGGAGTTTGTACTCCAGCTCGACGTTCATAGCCGGACAATCCACGGCGGAAGCGCGGTGCAGGCCTGCCCGCGGCCGCGGGACTTCGCACGGGCAAGCCTAAGTTTGACGGCCGGCTGGATACCTCGGGTTGGGATCATCTGTCTGCCTCCTTGGAGATAGCTTTCTCCCCCTGCAGCACAGAGACTCCCATCTTCAGAAGCCTCGTGAAGCGTTCCCAGTATTCGGAAGCAGGCGCGCGAGCGAATCCTGAGAATTCAGGATTTCAATTTCATAATGAGACGGCAGATAGCGGGCGGTGGCGCTTCGCTAGCCGCGTTGACGCAGGAAGATGATCAGGTCGAGGTCGCCGGGCGAATGACCCAGCTGACTGAGGCGGACGGCCGCCTCGCTGCGGAACTGAGTGCCGTGATTGATGAAGTGGCCGATCAGCTCGTTCAAGGGCTGCGTGTTTGGCTCGCCGTACTGCGTCCTGTACGAGACTGGGGCCTCACAGCGCTCGTCGGTGAGGGCGGCGGCGAACGTCTCAACCCGCGGCTGCACCTCCGCGTACATGCGCCTCACGTCGGCGAACGCCGGCACCTCCGTCACGGCGAGGCGGTCGGCGATCCGCGCGTCTTTCAGCGCTTCCGGCGGCAGCCCTCCTTCGAAGCGCGATATCCACACCACGTCGGCAACCAGCGCGTGCACCAGCGTGGCGTGCAGGTTACCGAAGCTCAGCCCGGGCGCCATCGCGAAGTAATCGGCCTCATCCACCTTCGACGCGATATCGAGCACCTTCTCGGTCGCCCAGCGGTGGTAGTCGAAGAGCGTTCGGAAGTAATCGGCCTGCATGTCAGCGCTCCGGCCGCGCGTCGATTCGAGACGCGTCCGTGGTGACAAGGTGCTCGTTCGTCCAGACCGCCAGCAGCCCGGCCCGCGACGCCGCAAGGATCTTTCCCGGCGCATCGGGGTCAGCGGCGAGACTCCTGTAGCCCTCCTGCTCGAGACGCCGGCGGACGTCGTCCTCGCTCAGCTGCGACACGTCGAACGTGGTCGTCGCCTTGTAGTCCCACTTCTGCACCGTCTCGCGGGCGATGATCACACCACGGGGCTCGGCAAAGAGCATGGCGCTGTCGTCACGCACAGCCGACCACTGCGGCGATGCATACGCGGCCTGCAGCGCGGCAAGATCGTCGAACCAGAGCTCGGCCCAGCCGTCGTGTGACATGCCCCGTACGCCGTACGCCTCGAGTACCGGCTGATTCTGCACGTAGCGCCGCAGGCCGGGCAGCCGCATGACCAACGGGGCGTGCACCTCCTGCCAGTGCTCGACGAACTGCTCGATCGTGAGGCCGGGAAGCCGCGAAACGAGCAGTACAAGCTTGACCATCGACGGCGTCACCGCGCCATCGAGGAGCACCTTCTCCGTTCCCACGACGGAGGCGCGCTTGAGGTGCATTGGCCATGTGTCGCTGCGGTCGAAGAGCTGGCGATCGTCCTTGCCCACCTCTTCGCGCAGAGCGAGCGCCTCGGAAGTGGTCAGTGGGTTCCTCAGGGCATCGAGGCTCTCGTAGTAGAAGACGGAGGCGCCGTCGAAGGTCGGTTTCGGCGTGCCCTCGAACGCCTCGGGGAGCGTGTGGTGCTGAACGTAGCCCCAGAGCAGCTTCGTGTTCGAGAACAGCGGGCCGTGGCTCTCGGTCCAGTAACGCGTGAAGTCGGCGAGGGCCGGCCGGTTTGTCAGGTGCCGGTTCGCGGGCGAAATGATCTTGAGCATGCGGTGCCTCCCCAGACTGCCAGTAGCTGCCTGCGGCGTAGTCTAGCCGAACCTCTCGGATGGCCGTGACCTTCACGGCTTACGCCACGCGATGCGCTTCCGGCCACACCCGCGTCCAGATCGCCATCACGATGACTCCGAGGACGACGCTTCCCATCACCGCCATACTCGGGCCGGCGACCTGGGCGAACCCGCCGAGTATGAGCATCGAGAACGGCAGCGCTCCGATTGCCATGCTCAACAGCCCCATCGCCCGGCCGCGCATCTCCGGCGTCGAGCTGACCAGCACCAGCACGCTCTGCATCGTCGCGAACCCCGCGTTGCCGGTACCTGCGACGATCAGCGCAACCAGCGCGAGCAGGTAGACCGGCGCCGCCGCGAACACGAACAGCGCCGTCATTGCCAGCGCCGACCCCCCGACGTAGGCGAGGCCGCGGCCAAAGGGCAGGCCGCGGGCAATCATCAGGCCGCCGATGACGGAACCGATAGAGGTGCCGCTCGCCAGCACCCCGGCCCAGAATGCGCTGACCTCGAGTCGCGCCGCGAAGACGGGGACAAGGGGCATGAAGGAGAAATAGAAGAGGTTCACGATGACGGTGACGCCGAGGATACTCACAAGCGTCCGGCTGCCGCGAACGTATGCGACGGCGGCACGCAGCTCATCGAGCACTGCGGTCCGTCCAGCGCCTTTCGCGATCAGGCGCAGCGGCGACTGAACGCGCAGCAGGAGCACGAATGACAGCGCGTAGCAGGCGGCGATCCCGGCAAAGGCAGGCCCAATACCGACAAGCGCGATGAAGGTGCCACCGAGCAGCGTGCCCAGGAGATTGCCGCTAGTTGCGCTCAGCTGCTCGAGGGCCAGGGCGTTGTTCACGCGGCTCTCGCCCACGAACTCGTAGACGAGCGCCCGCCGGCTGGTCATGTCTACGACGCCGCCGACGCCCACGATGAGCATGTAGGGATAGACCATCCAGACCTTCACCGAGCCGCTGCCGACCAGCGACGCCATCAGCAGCGCCACCGGGATCAACAACACGAGCTGGGTGAGGATCGTCCTGCGGCGGTCGAAGCGGTCTGAGATGATGCCGCCGATCACGCCGCCGAAGAACATCGGCGCAAAGAAGGCCGAACCTACCATCTGGACCAGGAAAGGCGCGCCGGTGAGGTCGTTTATCAGGTAGCTGCAGAGGAACACCGACTGCCAGCGCGTGAGGTTCCAGAGCAGACCACTCGCCCAGAGCCTCTTGTAGTGAGGCGCCTGCATCGCCGCGAAGATCGAGGGACGAACCGGCTCCGAAAGGCCGGCGGACGCGGTCACAGCGCGCTCGGTCTCAGGGCCGGCTCTTCCGGCGCTAACGAGGGCAGCAAGCGGTGTTAGCCGAGGACTTCGACGCTGTCGCCGACGCGGATTATCCCGGGCGTCACAGTGTTCAGCGCAATGCCCAGGATCGGGTCGCCGCCGCCCCAGACCGAAGGGAGCGTCTTGAGGATCTCGCGGTCGCGCTCGCCGGTCGCCGGGTTGGCGTGTGTCGCCAGGCAGCGGATCACCGGCAGCGCGTACTCGAACTCGACCTCGCCGATACGGATGCGGCGGCCCTGCCAGTCCTGCTCGACCCAGGCTTCGGCGTCGTCGATGGCGACGTTGTGGCGAAAGCGGCGCTCGTCGAGGCCGTCATCGCCGAGTGCTGCACCGAGAGCGGAGACGCTGGCGCGGCAGTGGAGGGTCACGTAGCCGGGCGGCCGGTCCGTCAGGCGGTTGGTCGTGCCGTCGCCGACAAGGCGCAGCGGCAGGTGGTCCGGTCGCGCCGAAAGCGGGTTCTCCGGCAGGCTCATCACGTACTCGGTGACGGCGTCGCAGAGGCGCTTGCGGCCATCCGGCGAGAGGTCGTCTTCGGCGAGCAGCGTACCGTCGAGGCTCAGAGCCAGGCGGCCGGCGGCTCCGTCGTAGCGGGCCTGGATGCGGGCGATGCCGGGCGTGTTCACGAGGACGGCCATGCCGTGCTTCGAGCTCCAGGCGTCGTCCGGCTCCGGCGTGCTCGCAAACCGGAAGCCGAGGACGCGGTCACCGGCGATGCGGCCGTCCGGCAGCACCTCGAGCGACTCCGACGCTTCGGGCGTGAACCCCTTCACCGGGTAGCGATACAGAGCGGCGACGCGCATGTCCTGACTCCTACTGGTCGAGGATGTAGGCAAAGATCAACGGCGCCACGATGGTCGCGTCGGACTCGATGACGAATCGCGGCGTGGTGACGTCGAGCTTGCCCCAGGTGATCTTCTCGTTCGGCACGGCGCCGCTGTAGGAGCCGTAGGAGGTGGTGCTGTCGGAGATCTGGGCGAAGTAACCCCAGAGACGGCAGTCCCGCTTGAGGTCCTGCTGAATCAGTGGGACGACGCAGATCGGGAAGTCACCGGCGATACCGCCGCCGATCTGGAAGAAGCCGATGCTCTCGTCCCTGCTCGTTTCGCCGTACCAGTCGACGAGCTTGCCCATCAGCTCGACGCCGGACTTCATGCAGTCGTACTTCACGTCGCCACGGATCGCCGCCGCCACGAAGACATTGCCGAGCGTGGAGTCTTCCCAGCCGGGCACGAAGATAGGCAGCTTCTTCTGGCAGGCGGCGATCATCCAGGAGTCTTTTGGATCGATCTGGAAGTACTCGTCGATCATGCCGCTCTCGATGAGCTGGTACATGTACTCGTACGGGAAGTAGCGCTCACCCTTCTCGGACGCCGCGCCCCAGAGCTTCAGCATCTGGCGCTCGATCCGGCGCATCGCTTCTTCTTCGGGGATGCAGGTGTCGGTGACGCGGTTGAGTCCCTGCTTGAGCAGGTCTACTTCGTCCTCGGGCGAAAGGTCGCGGTAGTGGGGCACGCGCACATAGTGGTCGTGCGCCACGAGGTTGAAGATGTCTTCCTCAAGGTTGGCGCCCGTGCAGCAGATCGCGTGCACCTTGTCCTGGCGGATCATCTCGGCCAGTGAGAGCCCCAGCTCCGCCGTGCTCATCGCGCCGGCGACGGTCATGAACATCTTGCCGCCCTTGTCGAGGTGCTCGACGTAGGCTTCGGCGGCATCGATGACCACCGCCGCGTTGAAGTGGCGGTAGTTGTGCTGGATGAACTCTTTCACGCTTCCCATACTGGCGGTCTCCATGTGTAGTGCGGCGGGACGGTCTGCTGCCTGAGTGTATCAGAGGCACCCTGCCCGCCTTGACGCCCCGCCTCGCAGGCGACTATCCTCAGTCCACTTCAGAAAAGGAACGCCCGATGGCAGCAACCCGGATCCTGCACACGACCTCCCAGCCCGCAAGCGCGGTGCTGCCGGTTGTTGTGTGCAGGTGGGCGGAGGATGCCGGCCCCTGACGCGGGGTTCGCGTAGACCTCTCAGCCCACTACTGAATGAGTAGTGGGCTTTTTGTTTGCACGAGATTCGGCGGCTTGGAGCTGCCAGCAGGAGACCTTCGGAGCGGCACCCACCCTTCTTTGCGGGTGCGGATGCCTCCGACTTCGATGTCGATACCGCTCAACCAGTACTGGCGCCTGTTATCACGCTACCTTGCGACGCAACGGCTGCTCGTAATTGGTCTCTTTGCGCTCATCCTCCTTGGTACCGGCCTGCAGGTCCTCAGTCCGCTGCTGATCGGCCGCTTCATCGACGAGGCAATTGGCAACGCTGACCAGCGCACGTTGACTACCATGGCGCTGCTCTTCATTGGCGCCGCGCTCCTGGCGCAGGTTGTGAACGTCGTGTCGACCTGGGTGAGCGAGACGATCGGCTGGACCGCAACGAACGATCTCCGTGCCGACCTCGCGGTGCACTGTCTCGGGCTCGACATGAGCTTCCACAAAACGAGGACGCCGGGCGAGATGATCACGCGCCTCGATGGCGACATCGACGCGCTGTCGCTCTTTTTCTCGCAGCTCGTCCTGCAGGTGCTCGGTGCACTGCTCCTGCTGACCGGCATCCTGATCATGCTGACGCTCGAAGAGTGGCGCATCGGCATCGTCATGAGCATCTTCGCGGTCGTTGTCCTCTGGCTGGTGATGCGTTTGAGGGACTTTGCGCTGCCGGCCTGGCTGCGCGTGCGCGAGAAGCAGGCCGCGTTCTACGGCTTTCTCAGCGAGCAGCTGAGCGGCCGCGCCGATATTCGCGGCAACGGTGCGCGGACGTACTCCATGAACCAGCTCCGGCATCACTACGCCGAGTGGCTGCCGATCGACATTCGGTCAGTGCTCAAGGGCTACGGCACGATCTCCGCCGTCATGCACCTCTCTTTCATGTGCGCACAGCTCATCGCGCTCTTCTTCTCCCTGTACCTCTGGCGGGAGGGCAGCCTGACGATCGGCTCCGTCTACCTCGTCTTCCACTACACCGAGATGATGCGCCGGCCGATCGACCGCATCCGCGAGCAGATCAACCAGCTGCAGGCAGCCGGGGCGAGCATCGTGCGCGTCCAGGGCCTCCTCGACATCGAGACCCAGATCAAAGACGAGGGCAAGACCCCGCTGCCCGACGGAGCGTTGTCCGTGGCGCTGCGAGACGTCAGCTTCGGCTACGAGCCCGGCGCCCCGGTCCTGAATGACATCTCGTTCAATCTCGAGCCGGGCGAGGTCCTGGGCCTGCTCGGCCGAACCGGCGGCGGGAAGACGACGATTGGCCGCTTGCTGGTGCGACTCTACGATATCGACGACGGGAGCATCGAGCTCGGAGGCGTCCCCTTACGCGAGACGCCGTTGGCCACGCTACGAGACCGCGTCGCCGTCGTCAGCCAGGACGTGCAGATCTTCGAAGGCACGGTCCGCGAAAACCTGACGTTCTTCGACGCCTCGGTCCCCGACTCGAAGTTGTTGGCGGCGCTGGACGGCCTCGGCATGCGCGAATGGCTCGAGCGTCTGCCGGGTGGTCTCCATGCACCCGTCGCCGCGAACCGGCTGTCGGCGGGCGAAGCACAGCTCCTGGCCTGCGGACGAGCGTTCCTGCGTGACCCCGGCCTCGTCATCCTCGATGAAGCCACGTCGAGACTGGACCCGGCGACGCAGCGCCTGATCGACGGCGCGATGGGCCGCCTGCTTGATGGCCGCAGCGCCATCTTGATCGCCCACCGTCTCGCGACAATCGACCGCGCCGACAAGGTCGCTGTCCTCGAGGACGGCCGCATCGTGGAGTACGGCCGCTACGCCATGCTCCTCGTGGACCCGGCGTCCCGCTTCTATCAGCTGCACCGCCTCGATGTGGAGGCTCAGCCGGCATGAAGATGAAGCGCGTTCTCTGGCAGCTGGTTACCTACAAGAAGTGGCTCTACTTCTGGAACATCATCGCGTGGAGCGTGACATATGCGCTGCCGCTGCTCGCCGGCCTCGCCCTGCAGCAC
>JBFWZE010000023.1:0-3588 GCA_050185685.1 Dehalococcoidia bacterium | reverse complement strand
CGGCATGAAGATGAAGCGCGTTCTCTGGCAGCTGGTTACCTACAAGAAGTGGCTCTACTTCTGGAACATCATCGCGTGGAGCGTGACATATGCGCTGCCGCTGCTCGCCGGCCTCGCCCTGCAGCACTACTTCGATGAGCTGGAGCAGGGCGAAGTCGCCAACCGCGAGCTGGTACTGATCGCCGCGGCACTGGTAGCCGTCGGAATCGGCAGGGCCATCGCGACCTTCTCGGGGATGGGCTTGATCATGGCCTACCGGTTCTTCGCGCGCGCCCTCGCTCAGACCAACCTTTTCGAGCGGATCATGTATTTGCCCGGCGGCAAGCCTCTTGCAGACCCGCCCGGCGAGATGGTCAGCCGTTTCCGGGACGACGGTCGCTACCTGGAGGACGTCGGCGACTTCATGCTCGACAACGTCGGCAGCTTCGTCTATACGGCGATCGCGTTGTACATCATGGCGAGGATCGACGCGTTCCTTACCGTGGTTGTTGTGATGCCGCTGCTCCTCATGCTGCTGGTGTCCAAGATCATCAACCCTTACGTGGAGCACTACCGTGAGGTGAGCCGCCAGGCGACGGAGCGTGTGACCGGGGCGATCGGTGAGACGTTCGCGTCAGTGCAGGCGATCCAGCTCGCCAGGGCCGAGGAGAACATCGCCAATCACCTGAAACGGCTCAACCGGCAGCGGCTGGGGCTGATGATCAAGGACCGCCTCTTCAGTCAGATCGCGCTGAGCATTTACCAGAACAACGCCGCGATCGCGACGGGCCTCGTCCTGCTCCTTACTGGCCCGCGTGTCGAGTCGGGCGCGTTGAGCGTTGGCGACCTCTCGCTTTTCATTCTCTATATGGCGAGCATCGGCGACGTCGTACGCAGGACCGGTTTCTACGCGACGATCTATCAGCAGGCGGCAGTCTCCGCAGACCGCTTCCAGATGGCAATGGAGGGTGCGCCCCCACGACAGCTCTGGCGCCACAGGCCGGTTTTCAAGTCCGACAACCCGCGAGAGTTCAGCGAGCCGGGTGAACGCCTGCCGCTGCAAATGCTCGAGGTCGCAGGACTTACCTATCATCACCCCGGTTCTGACAAGGGCGTCGAGGACGTCTCGTTCCGAGTCGAACCGGGGACCATCACCGTGATCACCGGCCGCATCGGCTCCGGCAAGTCGACGCTGCTTTCGGCGGTGCTCGGTCTGCTTCCGCCGCAAGGCGGTGAGGTGCGCTGGAACGGAGAGGCAGTCGACTCCAGCGAGTTCTTCGTGCCGCCGATCAGCGCCTATGTGCCGCAGGTGCCGCAGCTCTTCAGCACGACGCTGCGGGACAACATCCTCATCGGCATGAAGCGTGACGATGAGGCGGTCACGGCGGCCATCCGCGCCGCGGTCATGGAGCAGGACCTGGGCGACTTTCCTGCCGGCCTCGAGACGCCGGTGGGGCCGCGGGGCGTCCGGCTTTCGGGCGGTCAGGTGCAGCGGTCGGCGGCGGCGCGGGCCCTGATCCGGCGCCCGGAGCTGCTTGTGCTGGACGACCTTTCCAGCGCCCTCGACGTGAACACCGAGGAGCAGCTCTGGCAGCGCGTCTTCGAGGCTGACGTCTCCGCCTGCCTCGTCGTATCCCACCGCCGCCGTGTCCTCGAACGCGCCGACCAGATCATCGTGCTGAAGGACGGACGAATCGAAGCGACGGGAAAGCTCGAAGACCTCCTCGCCAGCAGTGAGGAGCTGCGTCACCTCTGGGGCAAGGACGAGTCGGATGCCCTCGCCGAGATCCTCAGTTAGGGCTGTCCGCGTAGACTCACGCTGTACTCCCCCGGGGCGTACACCACCCGGCGTAGCAATAACTTACGCCTGCGAGTTGACTGCACTCCCACCAGTCGCCGGTAGTCTCATCACAGGCGTTCGTGATGAGCGCCGCCGGAGGACGGAGCCATGACTGCGATGGCGTGGAAGCCAGAGACACCAGCGCCAGCGCCCGAGAGCGCCGGTCTGCGTCGGCAGCTTGCGACGCTGCGGCCGATCGGCCTGGATGAGCTCGGTGAGGGCAACCTGCAGGACCGTATCGACACGAAGTTCCTGTTCCCGGCCGGCGAGCTGTCATCCCTGCTCGACGCCCTCGCGGCGGACTACCGGGTCCTCGAGATCAACGGCGCCCGGCTCCACGGCTACCAGACCCTGTACTTCGACACGCCCCGCTTCGATCTGTACAACGCGCAGCACGCCGGGCGGCCGGACCGCTACAAGGTGCGCAGCCGCCGCTACATCGAAACCCGCCAGGCCTTCCTCGAGGTGAAGCACAAGAACCGGCGCAATCGCACCGTGAAGAACCGCGTCGCCACCGGGACGCTGCTCACCGACCTCGACGCTGATGCTGCCGCCTTCGTCAGAGCACACCTGCCGTTTTCCGGCGAGCTGGAGCCGAAGCTCTGGAACCGCTTCTCGCGGATTACCCTCGTCCATGTGCACGAGCCGGAGCGCTTGACCTTCGACCTCGATGTTGCCTTCGGGAAGGAGCTGATCACCACCGCCTTCCCCGGCGTCGTCGTTGCTGAGCTGAAGCAGGCGGTGCTGAACCGCGGCTCTGAGTTCCTGCGTCAGGCGCGGTTACGCGGGATTCGAGCGACCGGATTCAGCAAATACTGCATCGGGGCCGCGCTGCTCCACGACGATCTCAAACACAACCGCTTCAAGCCGGAGCTGCTGCGGGCCCAACAACTCAGCGAGAGGTACCTGAACCGATGAACGACCTGCTCAATTTCACCTGGAGTGTCAACGTCACCCAGTTCGCGATCGGCGCACTCATCAACCTGGCGGTGGCGTTCGTCATCGTCCGCTACATCTATCATCCGCTGACGCCGAACCGCGGCTATGCGTTTACCTTCCTCGCCTTCAACCCGACGATCTACTTCCTCCTCGGGTTGATGGGCAGCATCGAGCTCACCGTGGGCGTCGGCTTCGGCCTCTTCGCCATCTTCTCTGTCCTGCGCTACCGCACCGAGGAGATGCCGATCCGGGAGATGACCTACCTCTTCATTCTGATCGCGCTGCCGGTGATGAACTCCGTCCTCGGCACCGGAGGTGAGTTCTTCAAGGTCCTGATTGCCGACGTCTCGATCGTCGCGCTGCTCTTCTTCCTGGAGCGCGAGTGGGGCTTCAGCTTCCAGTCCACGAAGCGCGTGACCTACGAAAAGATCGAGCTGATCACGCCCGCGAACCGGGAGCGCCTGATCGCCGACCTGCAGGAGCGCACCGGCCTCTTGATCAGCCGCGTCGAGGTCGGCCGCATCGACTTCCTGCGCGACGTGGCCGAGCTGACGATTCACTACCAGATGCCAGAGCTCACCGACGAGCGGCAGCAGGGGCTCTCAAGCGAGTTCCAGCCCTTCGGCCGCGCCATGCTCGACGCCTGAGCCCGCACCCGCCCATCGAACGGAGTACACCAACAATGCCGCACTACTGGGAACGCACCCTCGAACGCAAGCTGGACCGCCGCGGCTTCCTCGCCCTCATCGGCGGAGCCGGCGCGGCCACGGCCCTCATCGCCTGCAGCGGCGACAACCAGCCGAGCAAGGCTGACGGCAACTCGGCGCCCG